>JBEDNE010000094.1:0-18403 GCA_041170745.1 Pseudomonadota bacterium | reverse complement strand
ATACATATCAATTGTTGTTTCCGGATTGGTCACAGCGATGACACCAGCCACATCGCCATCGGGGATCAGCATGATCCCGCAGCCAATACCGCGCAGCTCCGCAATCAGCTTTTCATGGCGCGGGCGATCAAGCACGCACACGATGATTTCGGCAGGGCTTACGCCCTTGGCACGCGCAACGGCTTCCACATTTTGGGTGGGCGTTTTTGCCAGATCAATAATGCCCTCGGGATAGCCCGGGCCTACGGCCAGCTTATCCATATAGACATCCGGCGCATTCAGCAGATTGCCTTCTTCCGCGACCGCAAGAACTGCCAGCGCATTAGGGCCAGCCTTGGCGGTAATCGTTGTCCCTTCCAGCGGATCAAGCGCGATATCAATTTTGGGACCAGAGCCAATGGCCGAGCCCACTTTTTCACCAATGTACAGCATCGGCGCTTCGTCGCGCTCGCCCTCGCCAATAACGACCGTGCCATCCATCGCCAGCTCATTCAGCGCGGCGCGCATCGCCTCAACCGCAGCAGCATCCGCCGCCTTTTCATCGCCCCGGCCAACCAGTGTCGACGCTGCAATGGCCGCAGCTTCTGTCACACGGACCATTTCCAGCACCAGAACGCGATCGAGAACTTTGCTTGCCTTGACCATGACGCCATTCAATCCTGTCTATCCTGTTCACCAACGGCCCTAGGCCAGCATCCCCAATATGTCGACTCAGGCTAGCGCCAACACCTGCCAATCCTGTTGACATCCATGGCAGCCAGAACTGTTAACGGCCTAATCAAAATGGACTTTAGACGTCCAAAATCGGCATAACCATTGGCGCTGCTTTCAAACTCTCTGACCCATCGAGCAAGGCAAGCGCATGGCTTACATTGGCTTCTGGGCATTCGTGCGTGACCAGCGCGACAACGGCAGCGCCTTCCGCTGTTACCCCACGCTGACTGAGCGATTCGATCGAGACTCCTGCATCCCGCATGGCCGCGGTAATTTCTGCCAAAACGCCCGCCCGATCTGCGACAACAAAGCGCAAATAGCTGCGGCACACTCGGTCGCCAGACGGTGCCCGCCCAGATTGTGCAAGGCTGGCGACCGGCATGGCAAAGGCGGGGCCAGTTTCTCCGCGCGCAATATCAATCAAGTCTGCCACCACGGCAGAAGCCGTTGGCCCCTCGCCCGCACCGCGCCCTTGCAAGAAGAGACGGCCAACAAAATTGCCTTCGGCCACCACGGCGTTGAGCGATCCCGTCACATGCGCCAGTGGGTGTTCGAGCGGGACGAGGCAGGGCTGAACGCGCTGGAACAGGCCTTTGTCGCTGGCAGAAGCCATGCCGACCAGTCGAATGCGATGGCCCAATGCCTGCGCTTCGACAATGTCCGCCGCGATCACATGGCGAATGCCGCGAATATCTACGCCTGCAAAATCAATGGCCGTGCCAAAAGCGAGACTGGCCAGAATCGACAGCTTATGTGCGGCATCGACGCCATCAATATCAAAGCTTGGGTCTGCCTCAGCATAGCCCAGCGCCTGCGCCTCGCCCAACACATCGGCAAAATCGCGCCCGGCGCTTTCCATCGTCGAAAGAATATAATTGCACGTGCCATTTAGAATGCCGAACACGCCAGAAATCTCATTCGCCGCCGCGCCCTCGCGCAGCCCCTTAATAACCGGAATGCCGCCTGCGACGGCTGCTTCATATTTAAAGGGCACATTGGCTGCTTCGGCAGCGCCAGCAAGTTCCAACCCATGATGCGCGATCATGGCCTTATTGGCCGTTACAAAGGCTCGGCCCTGCGCGATGGAATTGCGCGCCAGCACCAAAGCCGGGCCATCTGACCCGCCAATTAACTCAACAACAGCATCCACCCCTGGGTGCGTGGCAAGCGCGGTGCTATCATCCACCCACTCAAAGCGCCCCAGATCAACGCCACGATCCCGATTGCGGTCACGTGCCGACACAGCGACGATTTCAATCGGGCGGCCTGCGCGGCGCTCAATCAAGCTGCGATTAGCGTCAATAAGCTTGATGACGCCTGCCCCCACAGTGCCCAAGCCCGCCAGCGCCACGCGCAACACATCACCCATGAATTCGCTCCAAAACTATCTCAGTCACCGGGCCTTTAAGGGGGGAGTGTCCGCTTTGGGAAGCATTTTTGCGCATTTGATCGACCTGAGAAGCCTGAGCAGATTTGGTTTCAGTCGCGAAAGGATGTGTCCCGCATCGGGACGGCCAAAATTGGGACGCGCTTTTGAAGCTGCACCTAGCGCAAGACGGTGCAGTGACGTTTCCTTCCACGCCCCTTTTACTAACGAAGCGCTGGGCGCACTCAGCCTTGGCGCATCCTGCAAATTGGGTGATGAGCCTATGTGCCGGGCTGGCGCTCAGCCTATTTGCGTCTGAACGGGCAAGCTATGCCTTGTCGCCCGGCATAAGGGCGGCACATATCACACTGAAATTAGATGAGCCGGTTCCCTTCATCGCACAGTCGGTGACGCGGCCACGGCATCACGCTGAGACCACAGCTCTTGCAGCTCAAGTCCAGCAAGCTGACGGACTGACGCTCTCCATTCCCAGCGCTTTTGCGCCTGGACCAGCGGCAGCCCCATTTTTTATGGGACGCATGTCATCCGAAGATTTTAGGCGCGCAGAGCAGTGTCTAACGACCGCGATATATTATGAAGCTGCCTCTGAGTCTGAAGAGGGCCAGCGTGCCGTGGCCCAAGTGGTGCTCAATCGTGTTCGGCACCCCGCTTGGCCAAAGACTGTCTGTGGGGTGATTTACCAAGGATCAGACAGGCCCGGCTGCCAATTTAGCTATGCGTGTGATGGGTCAATGCGAAGACGGCCCGAGCCCCGCATTTGGGCCCAAGCTGCAGAGTTTGCCCGTGACGCTCTGTCCGGCCATGTTTATGGCCCAGTTGGCATGGCTACGCATTACCATACGCTGCAAGTAAATCCGCTCTGGAACCGAGGCTTCATCATCACCGCTGTGCTGGGCAACCATATTTTTTATCGCTTGCCGGGGAGCAAAGGCGCAGCCCGCGCCTTCACTATGGCCTATGCAGGTGAGGAACCTTTTCCTGCGCCTTTGCGCTGGCGCGGCCCCGCCTTAGACTCTGCCTTACCCCTTTCAGGCACGCAGACTGAATTGGCGGCTTTTCCGTCGGCGCCAAAGCTCGCACTGGCCGATGCGGATGTTTATGTACCCGGCGCGCTGCCGCAAAGCGACGTTCTGCCGCGCTTTCGCCAATCCGGCAGCTGGCGTAATCGTTAGGCGCACATTGCCCCCACAACAGACTTAAATCCCCCCTTTCGCCCACTTGCCCCGCCCGAACAGATGTGGAACAGCAGTGCCATGCTGACTCATATTCAGGTTCGGGGCGCCCGCGAGCACAACCTCAAGGGCGTTGATGTCGATATTCCGCGCGATACGCTGACTGTCATCACGGGCCTGTCCGGCTCGGGCAAGTCAAGCCTCGCCTTTGACACCATCTACGCAGAAGGCCAGCGGCGCTATGTCGAATCGCTCTCGGCCTATGCGCGCCAATTTTTGGAGATGATGCAAAAGCCCGATGTGGATCACATAGAGGGGCTGTCGCCTGCTATTAGCATCGAACAAAAGACCACCAGCCGCAACCCGCGCTCCACCGTGGCCACTGTCACTGAGATTTATGATTATATGCGCTTGCTCTGGGCGCGCATTGGCATCCCCTACTCGCCGGCCACGGGCCTGCCGATTTCCGCACAAACAGTGAGCCAGATGGTCGATCGCGTGATGGCGCTGCCCGAAGGGACACGGCTGTATCTGCTCGCGCCCGTCGTGCGCGGCCGCAAGGGTGAATATCGTAAGGAACTGGCAGAATGGCAGAAAGCGGGCTTCACCCGTGTCCGCATTGACGGCCAGTTTTACGACATTGATGAGGCCCCAGCACTCGACAAGAAGTTCAAGCACGACATTGAAGTGGTGGTGGACCGCATTGTTGTGCGCGACGGCATGGAAACCCGGCTCGCTGACAGCTTTGAAACAGCGCTAAAGCTGGCAGAGGGCCTTGCCTTTGTGGATCCTGCCGATGCGCCAGCCGAAGCTGAGGACAATACCCGCCAAGTGCTTGGCGACCATGCGCCACCGGGCCGCATTGTTTTTTCTGAGAAATTTGCCTGCCCAGTTTCGGGCTTCACCATCTCGGAAATTGAGCCGCGCCTCTTTTCGTTCAATGCCCCGCAAGGTGCGTGTCCAACGTGCGATGGCTTGGGCGAAAAGCTTTATTTCGATCCAGAGCTCGTTGTTCCAAATGAAAGCCTGTCGATTAAGGCAGGCGCCATTGTGCCTTGGGCAAAGTCCAACCCGCCCAGCCCTTATTATATGCAAGTTCTGGCCTCAGTGGCCCGGCATTTTGAGTTCAGCCTTGATACACCGTGGAATGAGCTCAGTGCCGAAATTCGCGATATTCTGTTGAATGGGTCAGGCGCTGAAATCATCCGGCTGACCTTTCAGGATGGTCGTAAGACCTATGACGTCCACAAACATTTCCACGGCGTAATTGGCAATCTCAACCGCCGCTTGCTGCAAACGGAAAGCGCGTGGATGCGCGAGGAACTGGCCAAATATCAAAGCGCGGCGCCGTGCGAAAGTTGCGGTGGCGCCCGCCTGAAGCCCGAAGCGCTGTGCGTGAAAATTGCCGATAGCACGATCAGCGCTGCCACCCAGCTCTCGGTGGTTGATGCCGTAGATTGGTTTGGCGCGCTTGAGGCAAAGCTGAGCCCACAGCACCAGCAAATTGCCAAAGCCATTCTGAAAGAAATTAATGAGCGGCTGGGCTTTCTTAACAATGTGGGGCTGGATTATCTGAATCTCAACCGCACCTCGGGCACATTGTCCGGCGGGGAGAGCCAGCGTATTCGCCTTGCCTCGCAAATTGGCTCCGGCCTGTCGGGCGTGCTCTATGTGCTGGATGAGCCATCTATCGGCCTCCATCAGCGCGATAATGATATGCTGCTCGCTACGCTTCAGCGGCTGCGCGATTTGGGCAACACGGTCATTGTTGTGGAGCATGATGAAGACGCCATTCGTCAGGCCGATCATATCATTGATATGGGGCCCGGTGCGGGCGTTCATGGCGGCACAATTGTCGCACAAGGCACGCTTGCAGATATTGAAGCCAATGAAGGCAGTTTGACGGGCGATTATCTGACAGGGCGTCGCCAGATTGAAGTCCCTGCCAAGCGCCGCAAAGGCAATGGCAAGAAGCTGACGGTGAAAGGCGCGCGCGAGAATAATCTCCGCAATGTATCTGCCTCCATCCCGCTTGGCACCTTTACGTGCATCACAGGTGTGTCGGGCTCAGGCAAATCCAGCTTCACCATTGATACGCTTTATGCCGCTGCGGCCCGGCAGTTAAATGGCGCGCGTGTTGTCGCGGGCAAGCATGACAAGATTGAGGGGCTGCAATTCCTCGACAAGGTCATTGATATTGACCAATCCCCCATTGGCCGCACGCCGCGCTCTAACCCGGCCACCTATACTGGCGCTTTCACCAATATTCGCGATTGGTTTGCCGGCCTGCCCGAGGCGCAAGCGCGCGGCTATAAGCCGGGGCGCTTCTCGTTCAATGTCAAAGGCGGGCGCTGCGAGGCCTGTCAGGGCGATGGCGTCATCAAGATTGAAATGCACTTCCTGCCCGATGTCTATGTCACCTGCGAAGAATGCAAAGGCGCGCGCTATAACCGCGAAACGCTTGAGGTGAAGTTCAAAGGCAAGTCGATTGCCGATGTGCTCGATATGACTGTGGAAGACGCGGTAGAGTTCTTCAAAGCCGTGCCGCCCATCCGCGACAAGATGGCTATGCTGGCCGAAGTCGGCTTGGGCTATGTGAAGGTTGGCCAACAGGCCACCACCCTGTCTGGGGGCGAAGCTCAGCGCGTCAAGCTCGCCAAGGAACTCAGCCGCCGGGCGACAGGCAATACACTCTACATTCTCGATGAACCCACAACGGGCCTGCATTTTGAAGATGTCCGCAAATTGCTTGAGGTCCTCCATGCCCTTGTCGAACAAGGCAATAGCGTGGTCGTGATTGAGCATAATCTGGATGTCATCAAAACGGCAGATTGGATTATCGATCTGGGTCCTGAAGGCGGTGTCAAAGGCGGCGAAATTATCGCGGAAGGACCGCCAGAGGCAATTGCGCAGGTACAGGCCAGCTATACGGGCCGCTATCTCAAGCCACTGCTTGCAAAGGCCTAGGCCAAGAATAAGCGCGCATCATGAGAGTGGTGTCACCTGCAGTCCAAACTGGCTGACGGGTTAAATGCGTATCTTTCACGCCCTCGCGCAAAAAATTTCCGCCTTTTGGAGTTTTCATCCAACCCTATTTTCCTATATTTCCATTCTGGCTTTATTAAACAAGGTACTGATAATTCGATCAGACTTGGCCGCACATCTTTCGTCATTTCCAAAAATCTGCTTTTTCCCAGTTTCACGCCATATTAACCTTTCCCCCTCATCTATTTTTTGGTTAATAGGAGCCGATATGTTTAATACCATTCCGGCTGTATTGGGTGGAGTAAAGGGGATACCCCATGCGCGTATTGCTGATCGAAGATGAACCAGCAACGGCGAAAGCCATTGAACTTATGCTCTCAAATGAGGGCTTTAACGTCTACACAACGGATATGGGTGAAGAGGGCTTAGACCTCGGCAAACTCTATGATTATGACATTATTTGCCTCGACCTGAACCTGCCGGACATGCACGGCTATGATGTGCTGAAAAAGCTTCGCAACGCCAAAGTGCAAACACCCGTCATGATCCTGTCGGGCATTGGCGAAATAGACTCCAAGATCCGCAGCTTCGGCATTGGTGCGGATGATTACGTAACCAAGCCGTTTCATCGTGAAGAACTGGTCGCCCGCATTCATGCAGTGGTCCGCCGGTCCAAAGGCCATAGCCAGTCTGTCATTCGCACGGGCAAGTTGCTGGTCAATTTAGATGCCAAGACTGTGGAAGTGGATGGCATGCGCGTTCACCTGACGGGCAAAGAATATACGATGCTCGAGCTGCTCTCGCTGCGCAAAGGCACCACGCTGACCAAGGAAATGTTCCTGAACCATCTTTATGGCGGCATGGATGAGCCAGAGCTGAAGATTATCGACGTCTTCATTTGCAAGCTGCGCAAAAAGCTGTCTCTCGCCTGCGGGGGAGACAATTATATCGAGACTGTCTGGGGCCGTGGTTATGTGCTGCGTGACCCAGAAGAGCAGGCTCAGGCCGCCTGATATACAGGCGGCAAAAGCACCCTCCCCTTTTCCTTAGCGCGCCTGACGGGCCGGACTCTCACGGTTCGTTCGCTTTAGGCAGTAAAAAACCCCGCTGGCGAACCAGCGGGGTTTTCTATGTCCGTTAGGCCAGAGGCGCAGAGTTTACTCTTCGCCCATGTCCTCCACTGTTTCCGGCGTGTGGACGACCGCACCCAGAGGATCATCCCCGGTATCAGCTTCCACGGGCTGACGCAGCTCAGCCGCGTGTTCTTCCGCAGCTGTGCGCGGCGCGATGATGCTGTCCTGCCAAGCGCGCTGCTGCACGCGCAGAGCGGCATCACGGCTGGAGGCGGCAACGCGCAGGCGGTTCATACCTGCACCCGTACCAGCGGGGATCAGACGACCGACGATAACGTTTTCCTTCAGGCCCATCAGCGTGTCCTTCTTGCCTTCCACGGCCGCCTGCGTCAGCACGCGGGTGGTTTCCTGGAAGGACGCGGCAGACACAAAGCTGCGCGTTTGCAGGCTTGCCTTGGTGATACCCAGAAGGATCGGCTTGCCCTGTGCAGGCTGGCCGCCATTGGCTTCGGCCTTGGCGTTGATTTCGAGCATTTCCTCGTAATCAACTTCTTCGCCCGGCAGCAGCGTGGTGTCGCCAGCGTGCGTAATTTCAACCTTTTGCAGCATCTGACGAACAATCGTTTCGATGTGCTTGTCGTTGATCTTCACGCCCTGCAAGCGATAGACTTCTTGGATTTCTGCTACCAGATATTCAGCGAGCGGCTCAATACCCAGGGCTTCCAGAATGTCATGCGGATCCAGCGAGCCAGCCACCAGCACGTCGCCGCGCTTGACCAAATCGCCTTCCTGCACGTCAATCACCTTCGACTTGGCGACCAAGAATTCGACCAGATCACCATCTTCCGGCTGAATGCCAATCTTGCGCTTGGCCTTATAATCCTTGCCGAAGACGACACGGCCCGAGACGGGTGCGATAATCGCAGCGTCCTTGGGCTTACGCGCCTCAAACAATTCAGCAACGCGCGGCAGACCGCCCGTGATGTCACGCGTCTTAGCGGCTTCACGCGTGACACGCGCCAGCACGTCACCCGCCTGCACCTGCGCACCATCTTCAACCGAGAGCATCGCGCCCACGGCCAACATGTAGCGGCCAGCCTCGCCAGACTCACCATCCAGCAGCGTCAAGCGCGGACGAAGATCGATCTTCGAACGGCCCGGACGGAATTCCGTCACCACCTTCTGCGCAATACCCGTGGCTTCGTCCGTCTGTTCTACCAGCGTCTGGCCTTCGACCAGATCCTGATACTTCACAGTGCCCGGGATTTCCGTGATCACTGGCATGGTGAACGGATCCCATTCTGCAATGCGCGCGCCCTTCTTAACGGCAGCGCCATCGGCAAACAGCACGTAAGAGCCATAGGGCAGACGGTCAGCAGCCCGTTCCCGGCCATCGGCATCGAGAACAACGATTTCCCCGTTGCGCGACAGAACGACGTTGCGGCCATTCTTGTCGGTGATGGTGCGCAGTTCGCGATACACGATCTTACCATCAACTGCCGCTTCAAGGTGCGACTGTTCGTTCAACTGGGCGGCACCGCCGATGTGGAAGGTCCGCATCGTCAGCTGCGTACCCGGCTCACCAATGGACTGCGCCGCGATAACGCCAACGGCTTCACCGATGTTCACGGGCGTGCCGCGGGCCAGATCACGGCCATAGCACTTGCCGCAAACACCCATGCGGGTTTCGCAAATCAGCGGCGAGCGGATGCGAACGGCCTGAATGCCAATCTCTTCGATGCGGGCAACCATCGGCTCATCAAGCAGCGTGCCCGATGCAATGATGGTTTCCTTGGTCTTCGGATCGACAATGTCTTCCGCGACCGTGCGGCCAAGAATACGCTCAGCAAGCGACGCGATGACCGAGCCACCCTGCACAATCGCCTTCATTTCCAACGCGCGTTCGGTGCCGCAATCTTCTTCGATCACGGTGCAATCCTGCGACACGTCCACCAGACGGCGCGTCAGATAGCCCGAGTTTGCGGTTTTCAACGCCGTATCTGCCAGACCCTTACGGGCGCCGTGGGTGGAGTTGAAATATTCAAGAACGGTCAGACCTTCCTTGAAGTTCGAAATGATCGGCGTTTCAATGATTTCGCCTGACGGCTTGGCCATCAGGCCACGCATACCGGCCAGCTGCTTGATCTGCGCCTGCGAACCACGCGCCCCTGAATGGGCCATCATGTAAATCGCATTGGTCGGCAGTTCACGGCCATCCTCGCCCTTCTTAACGGCTTGGATTTCCTTCATCATTTCAGCAGCCACTTGGTCACCGCAACGGCTCCAAGCGTCGATCACCTTGTTGTATTTTTCCTGCTGGGTGATCAGACCGTCTTGATATTGCTGTTCAAAGTCACGCACCAAAACGCGCGTCTCTTCCACCAGCTTATCCTTGGCAGCCGGGATGACCATGTCATCCTTACCGAAGGAAATACCGGCGTTACAGGCGTGGCGGAAGCCAAGCGACATGATCGCGTCAGCAAACAACACCGTCTCTTTCTGGCCCGTGTGGCGATAGACAACGTCGATAACGTCGCCAATTTCCTTCTTGGTCAGCAAGCGGTTGACGGTGTCGAAGGGCACTTTGTGGCTCTTCGGCAAGCATTCGCCCAGCAACATACGGCCCGGCGTCGTTTCAAACCGCTTCATGATGGTGTTGCCATCTTCATCCGTCTGCGGGACGCGCGCCGTGATCTTGGTGTGCAGCGTCACAGCGCCGGCAAACAGCGCCTGATGCACTTCATCGATATTGGCGATGAGCATGCCCTCGCCCGGCTCGCCTTCCTTCATCATCGAAAGATAATAAAGGCCCAAGACCATGTCCTGCGACGGCACGATGATCGGCTTACCATTGGCGGGCGACAGGATGTTGTTGGTCGACATCATCAAGACGCGCGCTTCCAACTGCGCTTCCAAGCTCAGCGGAACGTGGACAGCCATTTGGTCGCCGTCAAAGTCAGCGTTAAAGGCCGAGCAGACCAGCGGGTGCAGCTGAATGGCCTTGCCTTCAATCAACACAGGTTCAAACGCCTGAATGCCCAAACGGTGCAGCGTCGGCGCGCGGTTGAGCATAACGGGGTGTTCGCGGATCACTTCGTCCAGGATGTCCCAGACTTCCTTGCGTTCCTTTTCAACCCACTTCTTCGCCTGCTTCAGCGTCATCGACATGCCCTTGGCGTCGAGGCGCGAATAGATGAACGGCTTGAACAGCTCGAGCGCCATCTTCTTCGGCAGACCGCATTGGTGCAGCTTCAGTTCCGGACCGGTCACGATGACCGAACGACCCGAATAGTCGACGCGCTTGCCGAGCAGGTTCTGACGGAAGCGGCCCTGCTTGCCCTTCAGCATGTCCGACAGCGACTTCAGCGGACGCTTATTCGCGCCCGTGATCGTGCGGCCACGACGGCCATTGTCGAACAGCGCGTCAACAGCTTCTTGCAACATACGCTTTTCGTTGCGGACGATGATGTCCGGCGCGCGCAGTTCCATCAGGCGCTTCAAGCGGTTGTTACGGTTGATCACACGGCGATAGAGGTCGTTCAAATCCGACGTCGCAAAGCGGCCACCATCCAGCGGCACCAGCGGACGCAGTTCTGGCGGAATGACCGGCACAACTTGCAAGATCATCCATTCGGGACGGTTGCCCGATTCAATGAAGCTCTCAACCACCTTCAGGCGCTTGATGATCTTCTTGGGCTTCAGCTCCGACTTGGTTTCAGCCAGTTCCTTCAGCAGGTCTTCCCGCTCGCCCTCAAGGTCCAAGCCTTCGAGCAGAACGCGGATCGCCTCAGCCCCAATGCCAGCCGAAAAAGCGTCTTCGCCATATTCGTCCTGCGCATCGAGCAGTTCGTCTTCAGTCAGAAGCTGGAACTTCTCAAGCGGGGTCAGGCCCGGCTCCATAACGATATAGTTTTCGAAATAAAGCACGCGCTCCAGCTGCTTCAGCTGCATGTCGAGCAGCAGGCCAATGCGGCTCGGCAGCGACTTCAGGAACCAGATGTGCGCCACGGGCGCTGCGAGTTCGATATGGCCCATACGCTCACGACGGACCTTCGACACGGTAACTTCGACACCGCATTTTTCGCAGACGATGCCCTTATACTTCATCCGCTTATATTTGCCGCACAGGCACTCATAATCCTTAATCGGACCAAAGATGCGCGCGCAGAACAGGCCGTCACGCTCTGGCTTGAACGTGCGGTAGTTGATTGTTTCGGGCTTCTTGATCTCCCCGAAGGACCATGAGCGGATACGCTCTGGCGACGCGATCCCGATTTGGATCTGGTCGAAGGTCTCAGGCTTAGACATCGGGTTGGCAAAGGCCATCAAGTCGTTCATTTTTCGCTCCATTTCCCTTCCCCCTATGGGGAAGAGGAGAGATAGAATTGGGTCAGTCTCAAGCGGGGTTCCGGCCCGCCACCGGCCCCTTCCCCGAAAGGAAGGGGCAATCGGGGTTATTCGGCAGCGATGGCGAGCCCGTCGTCATCATCCTCATCACCAATGCTGGTCAGCTCAACATTCAAGCCGAGCGAACGCATTTCCTTGACGAGCACGTTGAAGCTTTCCGGAATGCCCGCTTCGAAGGTATCGTCGCCCTTGACGATCGCTTCGTACACCTTGGTGCGGCCGACCACGTCGTCGGACTTCACCGTCAGCATTTCCTGCAGCGTATAGGCCGCGCCATAAGCCTGGAGCGCCCAGACTTCCATTTCCCCAAAGCGCTGACCGCCGAACTGGGCCTTACCGCCCAGCGGCTGCTGGGTCACAAGGCTGTACGGACCAATTGAGCGGGCGTGGATCTTGTCATCAACCAAGTGGTGCAGCTTGAGCATGTAGATATAGCCCACTGTTACCTTACGGTCGAAAGCTTCGCCGGTACGGCCGTCATAAACGGTCACCTGACCCGAGCCATCGAGCCCGGCCAGTTCCAGCATCCGCGTAACATCAGACTCACGGGCACCGTCAAACACCGGCGTTGCCATTGGCACGCCATTACGCAGCAAATGTGCCATTTCCACGATGTCCGCATCGCTGCGACCGTTGATCTCATCCTTATAGGAGTCGCCATAGATGGTCACCAGACGCTCACGAACAGCGCTTGGTGCTGCACCAGCTTCGGTGCCGCCCTTGGCGCGCCATTCTTCCAGCGAGGCTTCAATCTGCTTGCCCAGGCCGCGTGCGGCCCAGCCCAAGTGCGTTTCGAAGATCTGCCCGACGTTCATGCGCGACGGCACGCCCAGCGGGTTCAGCACGATATCAACTGGCGTCCCGTCTTCGAGGAAGGGCATATCTTCCTGCGGCACGATGCGGCTGATAACGCCCTTATTGCCGTGACGGCCAGCCATCTTGTCGCCCGGCTGCAGCTTGCGCTTCACAGCAACAAAAACCTTGACCATCTTCAGCACGCCCGGTGCCAGATCATCGCCGCGCTCGACCTTTTCAACACGGTCTTCAAACTTGGCGTTGATCCGCTTTACAGCGTCATCATATTGGATCTTCACAGCTTCCAGATCAGCTTGGACGCGGTCGTCCTGAACGGCGATCTTCCACCATTCATGGGTTTCAACCTCGTTCAGACCCGCTTCGTCAATTTCGGCACCCTTTTTCAGGCCCTTCGGCGCTGCGGTGGCAATTTGACCAATCAGCATTTCCTTCAAGCGTGAGAAGGTAGCGCGGTTCAGGATCGTGCGTTCATCGTCACGGTCCTTTGCCAGCTGTTCCTTTTCTTCAGTCTGGATGGCACGCGTACGATCATCAATGTCGATGCCGTGACGGTTGAAGACGCGCACTTCGACAACTGTGCCCGCCACACCCGGCGGCAGACGCAGCGACGTATCGCGCACGTCCGATGCCTTTTCACCAAAGATGGCGCGGAGCAGCTTTTCTTCCGGCGTCATCGGCGATTCACCCTTGGGGGTGATCTTACCGACCAGAATATCGCCCGGCTCAACTTCAGCACCAATATAGACAATGCCCGCTTCGTCGAGGTTGCGCAGCGCTTCTTCACCGACATTCGGAATGTCGCGGGTGATGTCTTCCGGCCCAAGCTTGGTATCGCGGGCCATGACTTCGAATTCCTCGATATGGATCGAGGTGAAAACGTCGTCCTTCACGATGCGCTCGCTGATCAGGATCGAGTCTTCATAGTTATAGCCATTCCAGGGCATGAACGCGACGAGCGCGTTGCGGCCCAGCGCCAGTTCACCCAGCTCGGTCGACGGACCATCGGCAATGATGTCGCCAGCCGACACAGCATCGCCCACCTTCACCAGCGGACGCTGGTTGATGCAGGTGTTCTGGTTGGACCGCTGGAATTTTTGCAGGCGATAAATATCGACGCCTGACTGATCGGCATCCACTTCGCCCGAGGCGCGCACAACGATACGCGTGGCATCGACTTGGTCGACGATCCCCGCACGACGCGCGGCAATGGCAGCGCCTGAGTCACGCGCAACAGTTTCTTCCATGCCCGTGCCAACAAACGGCGCTTCCGCCCGCACCAGCGGCACGGCCTGACGTTGCATGTTCGATCCCATGAGCGCGCGGTTCGCGTCATCGTTTTCCAGGAACGGAATAAGCGACGCGGCCACAGACACGAGCTGCTTGGGGCTGACGTCCATCAGCGTGATTTGTTCACGCGGGGCAATCAGGAATTCGCCTGCCTGACGCGAGGAAATGCTTTCCTCGGCAAAGCTGCCATCCTTATTCAGCTCAGCGTTCGCCTGGGCAATCGTGTGCTTGGCCTCTTCCATAGCGGACAGATAAACGACTTCACCTGTCACCTTGCCGTCAATCACGCGACGATAGGGCGTTTCAATAAAGCCATATTTGTTCACGCGGCTGAACGAGGCCAGCGAGTTGATGAGGCCGATGTTCGGGCCTTCCGGCGTTTCAATCGGGCAGATACGGCCATAGTGCGTCGGGTGAACGTCGCGGACTTCAAAGCCTGCGCGCTCACGCGTGAGACCACCCGGCCCAAGCGCCGAAACACGGCGCTTATGCGTCACTTCCGACAGCGGGTTGGTCTGATCCATGAACTGCGACAGCTGCGACGAACCGAAGAATTCACGGACAGCCGCCACCGCCGGCTTCGCGTTGATCATGTCGTTCGGCATCACCGTCGAGACGTCAACCGACGACATACGCTCCTTCACCGCGCGTTCCATGCGCAGCAGGCCGATGCGATACTGATTTTCCAGCAACTCACCGACTGACCGGACACGACGGTTGCCGAGGTTGTCGATATCGTCGATTTCGCCCTTGCCATCCTTCAGATCGACCAGCGTCTTGACGACAGCCAGAATGTCTTCGGTGCGCAACGTGGTCAGATCGTCCGGCGCATCAAGGCCAAGACGCATATTCAGCTTCACGCGGCCCACCGCCGACAGATCATAACGCTCTGGATCGAAGAACAGGCCCGCAAACAGCGCTTCGGCAGTTTCGCGCGTCGGCGGTTCGCCGGGGCGCATGACGCGGTAAATGGCATCAAGCGCCATATCCCGGTCTTCCGCCTTGTCGACCTTCAGGGTGTTGCGGATCCACGGACCCGTGTTCACATGGTCAATGTCGAGCAGTTCGAGACGGTCAACGCCCGCCTTATCGAGCTTTTCAAGATTTTCAGCCGAAACTTCTTCCCCGGCTTCGATGTAGATTTCACCGGTCTGCTCATTGATGAGGTCCAGCGCCGAATAGCGGCCGAAGATTTCTTCGGTCGGGATCAGCAGCGTGGCAAGGCCATCTTTTTCCGCTTTATTGGCGGCACGCGGGCTCACCTTCTGGCCGGCCGCGAACACAACTTCGCCCGTCTTGGCATCCACCACATCATAAAGTGGCTTCTGGCCACGCCAGTTTTCCGCGACATAGGGCACTTCCCAGCCAGCGGCCGAACGGCCAAAGGTGACTGTGTTGTAGAAGTGGTTGAGGATTTCTTCCGGCGACTGGCCCAAAGCCAGCAGCAGCGTCGTCACCGGCAGCTTGCGCTTACGGTCGATACGGACGTTGACGACGTCCTTGGCGTCAAATTCAAAGTCGAGCCACGAGCCACGATAGGGGATCACGCGGGCGGCGAAGAGATATTTGCCCGATGAGTGCGTTTTGCCGCGGTCATGGTCAAACAGAACACCAGGCGAGCGGTGCATCTGCGACACAATAACGCGTTCCGTGCCGTTGATGAAGAAGGTGCCATTCTCGGTCATGAGCGGCATATCGCCCATGTACACGTCCTGCTCCTTAATATCGAGAACCGAGCGGGTTTCCGTCTCAGCATCGACTTCAAAGACGATCAAACGCAGCGTCACCTTCATTGGGGCGGCATACGTAATGCCGCGCTGACGGCATTCTTCCACGTCGAACTTGGGATCTTCCAGTTCGTAATTGACGAAGTCCAGCTCAGCCGTGCCGGCAAAGTCACGGATCGGGAAAACGCTGCGCAGCGTCTTTTCCAAACCAGAGACATACCCAATCGACGGATCAGACCGCAGGAACTGTTCATATGATTCGCGCTGAACCTGAATCAGGTCGGGCATCTGCGCGACTTCGTGAATATTCCCGAAGACTTTCCGGATGCGCTTCTTGGCAACCGCGACCATTGCGTCTGCCTTCGCTGCTTGCTTCGCCATGTGGATTTCTCGCCTTTTTCGTACCAAAACTGGGGCGCAACAAAACACAAAAAGCCGCGAGTCCTCCTATTCGGAAGACTGCAGCTTCAAGCGTCTTGAACCCTCTTCCCGCCTATGCGTGGGATGCGCTGCGCAACGGCACATCCTATCCCGGTGAGATGAGGTAGAGGGATGCGCTAGAGTTTTGGGCGGATTTTGTCAATCAAAGGCGAGCATGGATGCTGCTGAAAGCCAACTTAGATTATGGACCAGATCAGCCCGCCAAAACTGGTAAGCCGACTTTAAGTTTTAAAGCCATCTGCTAAGGGGCAGCGCATGACGCGCCCTCTCCCCGCCATTGATACGTGGATCTTTGATCTGGATAACACCCTTTATCCAGCATCTTGCGATTTATTTGCGCTGATCGATGAACGGATGAACCTGTATTTGCGCCAGATGTTCAGCGTTGATCAAGGCGAAGCGCATCGCATTCAGAAACAATATTTCCGCGAACATGGCACCACATTGTCGGGGCTGATGACACTGCATCGCACCGATCCGCACCATTTCTTAGACTTTGTGCATGATATTGATCTCGATCGCGTGTCCGAAAATCGGGCATTGCGCGATGCATTGATGGCCCTGCCGGGGCGGCGCCTTGTCTTTACCAATGGCGATGTGCCTTATGCTGAGCGTGTCATTGGCGCATTGGGCCTCGAAACTTGTTTTGAGGCTGTGCATGATATTCATGCGATGGACTATCAGCCTAAGCCGCACCCCAGCGCCTATGACGGCCTGTGCCGGGCATGGGGCATCACCCCAACCAGCGCGCTATTTGCGGAAGATATGGCGCGCAATTTAAAGCCCGCCAAAGATATTGGCATGACAACGCTTTGGATTAATAACGGATCAGAACAGGCCGGCGGCGAAGCCTGCCCGTCTTTTATTGATCATGAAACGCACGATATCACGGCCTGGTTGACGGCCCTTGGAGAATTGGACCCAGCATGACGGACGCGCTTGAACAGACCATTGAAACTTTGTGGGAAGATCGGGACAACCTGTCCCCCGCCACAACGGGCGCGCCGCGCGATGCGGTCAATGCGGCACTCGACCTGCTGGACAGCGGCGCCCGTCGCGTGGCAGAAAAGGTCAATGGTCAATGGGCGGTCAACCAATGGCTGAAAAAGGCCGTCCTGCTCTCCTTCCGCCTCAATGATATGGAAACCATTTCCGGCGGCCCCGGTGGCGCGCATTGGTGGGACAAAGTGCCATCAAAGTTTGATGGCTGGGATGCCGCTCGTTTCCGCGACGCTGGCTTTCGCGCGGTTCCGGGGAGCATTGTCCGCCGCGGCGCGCACATCGCCAAAAATGTCGTGCTCATGCCCAGCTTTGTGAATTTGGGGGCTTCGGTGGGCGAAGGCACCATGGTCGATACCTGGGCAACGGTTGGCAGCTGCGCGCAAATTGGCAAAAATGTGCACTTATCCGGTGGCGTTGGCATTGGCGGCGTATTGGAACCATTGCAGGCTGGCCCTGTGATCATTGAAGATAACTGCTTCATCGGCGCCCGCTCCGAAGTCGTTGAGGGCGTGGTTGTTGAAGAAGGCGCCGTTCTTGCCATGGGCGTTTTCCTCTCTTCCACCACCAAGATTATTGATCGGAATACGGGCGAAGTCTTCATTGGCCGCGTGCCCAGCTATTCGGTGGTTGTTCCGGGCGCGCTGCCCGGCAAGCCGCTGCCCGATGGCACCCCCGGCCCTAGCCTTGCCTGCGCTGTCATTGTGAAGCGCGTCGACGCACAAACGCGCTCCAAAACCGCGATTAATGAGCTGCTGCGCGATTAATGCCCAGCACGGCGGATTTCATCATCATTGGCGGCGGTGTCGCAGGCCTTTCTGCCGCCGCCCGCCTGGCCCTCCATGGTCAGGTAGTCGTGCTGGAAGCCGAAGACGCAGTTGGCTATCATAGCTCGGGCCGAAGTGCCGCCTTTTACCATTTTGGCCTCGGCAACCCGCTGGTGCGCGGCCTGACGGCATGGAGCCGCCCCTTTTTTGATGCGCCGCCTGCCGCGTTTACGGAGGTTCCGCTCGCGACACCCAAAGCTGCCCTGTTCATCGCGACAGAGGCGATGCGGGCTGAACTGGATGATCTGGGCGCCGAAATGCGGCGCTTTACCGATACAGTCGAAACGGCGGATGAAGCGGCCATGCGCGCCCTCTGCCCGCTCTTAAAGCTGGGGGAAGGCGGCATTGTTGCCGGGCTCGTCGATCATGGTGGCCGTAGTCTTGATGCAGATGCGCTGCTGCAAGGTTTTGCGCGACAGGCCCGTTCACGCGGCACGGTGCGTGTGCGGCATCGCATCGCGCGGCTCGAACAGAGTGGCGCGGGCTGGACGGCCACGACTGAGGCAGGCGATAGCTATAGCGCGCCGATTGTCGTCAATGCGGCAGGCGCTTGGGCAGACCATGTTGC
>JBEDNE010000093.1:0-3537 GCA_041170745.1 Pseudomonadota bacterium | reverse complement strand
TGCCCGCACTGCAGCCCCGCCAAAAAGCGCGACAGCGAGAGATAGGCTTGCGCCAAATTAGAGGCCCGGGCCCAGCTATGGTCCAGTGCCTCGAAATCGGCGGCCAATTGCCCCGCTGTCCGGTATCGATAGAGGCCGGGGTGGAGCGCCTCCAAGGCCTCCCGCAGAAGCAATATGTCTGAGCGCCAAGCAGATGGGTCGCTTGGCACTGCCCAAGCGGCTCTGCTTGCAAGTAAAGGCACCCCAGCTAAGCCGCCAATAAAGGTGCGACGGCCAAGCTGGGGATCAGGAAAGCCCATGTCTGATTACTTAGCGGGCTTAATGAATTTCAGCGTCATGCGGTCAGACTCACCAATGGCGAGATATTTCTCCCGGTCCTTATCCCCTTCCGCAAGGCGGGGGGGCAGGGTCCAAACGCCGCGCGGATAATCTTTAGTGTCTTTAGGGTTGGCGTTGATTTCGCTGGAGCCAGCGAAGCGGAAACCGGCCTGTTCAGCCAAGCGGCGGATGGTCGAGACTTTGATGTATCCGCTTTTGCGTTCTTGCTCATCGCTTGCGCTTTCGGGCAGGCGATGGTCCTCAATACCCAGAACACCACCCGGCTTCAGCATGGCATAAAGCTCTTTAAAGGCCTCAGCGCTATAATCAGCCCCATCAGCCTTATAACTTCCCATGCGCCAGTTATGGACATTGCGGAAAGTAAGCACGGCATCAGCCGTGCCGGGTGCAACGCCTGTGCCGCCCATCAAAATGGGGAAGTTGGCGCGGCCCACCTGTCCATAAACGGCGGCGTCGCTATCCAAGAAGCGCCCGATATTCGCAGACGCATTGCCTGTGGGGGCCGCAACGATCAGCTTGCCCTTATCTTTCAGATAAGGTGCCAAAATTTCAGTATACCAGCCACCGCCCGGCCAGATTTCCACCACTGTGTCGCTGGGCTTGATGCCAAAAAAGCTGAGCGTTTCCGCCGGGTGCCGATAGACATCTCGCGCTTTGTTGGCGGCACTGCGGCTGGGGGCGGCAACAGCGGCTGTCAAGTCTCTATGTGGGTGGGCGGGTGCTGCATAAGCGGCTGGCGCCATGGCTGCCAAAGCAGCGGCAAGCAGAGTAGATGTGCGAAAATTATATGACATGGATGGTCCCCGGATTAGACAATGCTATGGCATCAAGATGAGGGGGGATGACGCGCAATGCAAGTGACGCTTTGGATAGGGTGCCTTGGGGCGCTGGTCCTAGCTGGCGTGTCCAACTGGGCGGAACGGCGGCGCGCACGGCGTGCCAATATTGATGCTGTCGGGTTCATGCCTTGGCCGTTGATTATGCTTCTTTCGCTGCTCTTTTCTGCAATTTGTGCAGCGCTCGCCTTGCATAGGGGATGACCTTCAAAAGTCCCTATTCTTTAGCCATTTGTTGATTTCCAAATCAGCCGCGGCCCTTTGGTCACAAGATCCTGCACGGCGATAAATGCAAAGCCGTGTGCTTAACGGGCCGTTTGTCCCTTCACAATCGAAGCGGGTGAATTGACCAAGTGTGTCTGGGCTTGCCGCCGGGGCGATAAGTCGGTTGAAGCTGGGGGAGCTGGAGTGCAGCTTTTGCGGGGACGTCCCCTTATCTAAAACGTAAATGGGAATGCGGCGGTGGAGATAGCTATAGCCGCCAGTCTCGCTCCAAGGATGCTGAAAGATTGCAACGCCACAGACACCGGGGTCGCGATGGAGCGATTGGAACAGGCGAAGCTCTGCACTGTGAACAGACCAGAGGCTGCCGCCTGGCCCAACTGTCCCAATGGCGACAGAAATACACAGCCACAGCCCTCCGGCAAGAAAGTATGCACGGGTCCGGTTGGGGCCTTGCATCGTGTATTTCAAAACGAGGCTGACAGTCCCAATCGCGGCAAGGATCAGCAAAATGGCCGTGCTTAGCAGAACATAACGATATTCTTTGTGCGCGACCAAGCTATGCACAACCACATTCGCGAGGCCGGCAATGGCTAAGGGCGCAAATGAACGGCTGCCAAACCACGCCAGGGCCAGTTGGATGGCGATCCACGGACCAACCATGGCCGGAATAGCGAGAAGGTAAAATTCTGGCCCATCTGTCCATGCATGAGACCGGCCAAGCGAAATGTTATGATGATAATTTGCAAACACCCATGAATAGGGCGTGATGCCCTGGCTAAGGTCAATCGCTGCGCTCAAAACAGCGGCGGTCACGGCGCCACTGCCGGCCCATATCCAGCGGCGTTTGTCCAAGCCACAAACAAGGACGCCAAAGATCAGAAGCGCTGGTCCATATTGAAAGCGCAGCAAAGCCGCAGCAGCCAGCAGAAATCCGCCGGCAAATAGGCGCCGGCCTGTTTCGCCTGATCGATTGAGTAACAGGGCCGCTGCTGGAACGAAGAGTGATAGGGCGACAGCCTCTGTCAGCGCTTGTGTGCTGAAATAGATAAGTTCGAACCAAATGGCTGCGACAAAGCCTGCAAATAGCCCATATGTGGGGGATAGCACCCGCCCGATGCCATAGGCTCCCCAGACTGTCCCTAGCGCACATATGGCTAAAACGGCCTTGGTTAGGATGAGAAAGGCAAACCCATTGCCGCTGAGCCATTGCCCGAGCTGCATGGGCAAGGCGAGGAAGAGCGGGAAAAGCGGGCTGCGGATACCGTACCGCTGTTCCCATGTCTCGACACCATAGCCAAACACACGGGCATGAGCGACATCAAGATATTGGAATATCTCATCCGGGAAATAGGAATAGGGATTGCCAAGCGTCGCCAGCCGCAAAATTAGTGCAAAACTAAAAAGCCCGCCAAGCGCGCGCTGCTCAGCTGTCAGGCGATAGAATAATTGGGACAAGAGAGCAGAGCTGGCTTGTGATAGGCGAAACATCGGAAGGTCCGCGTCTATAAACAGGCATCGAGCAGGGCTTGCTCGAGCCCGAACTGCTTTGCCTTTTCCAAGGTATAGGGCCGCAGACCATGGGGGCGATAATCGCCAATGATGCGGCCATCATCCGCTTCGTCCAGATAGTCGAAGGTGAAGAGATCTTGTGTCACAATCACTTGGCCTTCCAAGCCAACAACTTCGGTAATGCTGGTCGTCCGCCGGGATCCATCCCTTAGGCGTTTCACTTGAACGATTAAGTCCACAGTGTCGGCGATCTGCCGGGTGATGGCTTCTTTCGGAATTTTAATGTCCGACATCATGATCATATTTTCCATGCGCGCCAGACATTCGCGTGGGGAGTTGGAGTGCATGGTCGCCATTGAACCATCATGGCCCGTGTTCATGGCGGCCAGCAGATCAAAACATTCCGGCCCTCGGACTTCGCCCAGAATAATCCGGTCTGGCCGCATACGCAGAGCGTTGATCACAAGATCGCGAATGGTGATCGCGCCTTGGCCCTCCAAATTGGCCGGGCGCGTTTCCAGCGGCAGCCAGTGCGGCTGTTGCAAGCGCAGTTCAGCGGCATCTTCAATCGTCAACACGCGTTCGCCCGGATCAATCATTTTGGACAGCGCATTGAGCATGGTGGTTT
>JBEDNE010000092.1:0-2747 GCA_041170745.1 Pseudomonadota bacterium | reverse complement strand
GAAAAAGCCCGGCAGGACCAGCGCGGTTGTAAACATCAGCAGCATGAAATTCTTCATCACCGCCACAGACAAATCAAAGTTGAACAGCTTTGACAGAAATTCTGGGACCATGCCGCCCGCAATGGTCATGGCGACAAGATATTTAAACGCGGAAAAATAGGCGCGGTTGCGCTCTGCCAATTCACGCTCATCCAGCATGGTATCTGGCGCATTGGCCAAAACGCCATAGGTGCCCACAAAAAAGACAATGCTGGCAATCATGCCCGTCAACGCGGCAAGGCCCACAAAAACTTCGGCTCCCCCCGCAGAGGAGGGCAAGCCAAGCTTGGCAAAAAACCAGCCATGCATGGCAATCAGGGCATAGCTGCCCAAGATTTTGCCGGAACGCGGGCTAAGATTGATCCGCAGATGGCGGGGGGGTTCAGATGTGGTCATGAGGCGGCTCCTCAGTTGCTTTGGGGTCAAGCTGTGTGGCGAGCGATGGAAAGGGCTCGAGCGCAAACAGCGTCTCGACGCTCACGCCAAAAGCCCGTGCTAACTTCAACGCCAGCTCCACCGTCGGTCGATACTCGCCGCGCTCAAGATAGCCGATGGTTTGCGGGTTCACGCAAACCAGCTCAGCCAATTCCTTGCGGGATAAGCCTTTTTCCTGACGAAAGAGGTTGATGCGGTTGAAAAGCATGAGGTGAATATAGCAGAACGTTGTATATATACAACATTTCTTTTTAAGATTTTGCGCCGTGCGGCTTAAGGCAGCATCACGCCCCCAGCCCAAGCCACTGCCCATGCCGCAAGAACAATCAGCAGCTGGGCGGGCATCACGCGCAGCGCAAAGCCACGCGGCCCGGCCGTCAGAGCAAGGATAATTTTGGCCGCCCCGCTTGATGTCCAGGCCGCCAATAGGGGCAGCATAGCTTGGCTTGGGGTTATCTTGCCCGCGCTGACCTGCGCTGCCAGCGCAATTGAGGCGGCGTGCACGTCAAACACCCCGCCAATCGCCGCGGCCAACACCAGCCCCGGCTCCCCCAACCAGCTGCGCAACGCCGCGCTGAAGATCAAAATGGCGCCCAAGGTCGCAGAAAAGAACAGCGCCAAGGCAAGGCTGATCCCCCGGTCTAAATCGGGCGGCGGGGAGGCTGGCGTGCGCCACGCCACCAAAGTTAAGCCACCGCCCAACAGGCCGGCCATCGCAATGGCCGCCAAAAGGGGCAGCGCGCTCACCGCAAAGCTCGCCGCATCTGTCATCCAGATCACAAGGCCCAGCTGCACAAATGTCGCGACCGTGGACAAAACAGCCGCCGCCGCCGCCACGGGGACCAGCATGGGGGCCGTGCGGCTCCACGCCCCCATCGCACCAATCGTGGCCGAGCTGGAAATAAAGCCCGAAACCAAACCCAAAAGGGGCACGCCCAAACGCGCCCCCAGCCAGCGTGTCAGCACACGCCCGGCTGTGCCAATGGCCAGCACCAAAATAACCACCAGCCACATATTATAGGGGTTCAGCGCCTCAAACGGGCCCATTGCCCGATTGGGCAACAGCGGCAGGATGACCAGCGTAGCGGCCGCCAGCATCAAAATGTCAGAAACTTCGCCCTTGGTCATCACATCACCGACAAAGCGATGGAGCGGATCCCGCACCGCCAGCAAGACGGTCAACAGAACAGCCAGCCCCGCCGCCAGGGACGGCGCCGTCAGCGATTGGGCGCCCAGCAGCACCGCGGCCAACAGCGCACATTCCGTTGTCAGGCCGGCGTCCTCATCGCGGCTGCGCCAATAGCCAAGGGCGGCATAAGCTGCCGTGCTGGCCAGCACGACCGACAGCAACGGCACACCGCCCAAATGCATTGCCAAGGCCCCTGACAGAGCGGCAACGGCAAAGGTGCGAATGCCCGCTGTTGCAGGCGATTTACGGCGCGATTTGCGGCGCTCCCGCTCCGCACCCATCAGCAGGCCGATGCCCAGTGCAATCAATAGACTCTGGAGGATAGTAGCACTTGGCATAAATAGGTCTCGTTCCACACCAAGTCTTCTGCCTCCCGCTAAAGCCTGTCAAGCACAGCAAAAACCAGCCGCGCTTGAGAGTCCTGTGGATCAAGACTGGGTCTTGCCAAAGAATATCTGATCACCCGGCGTTGGTTTTTCCTTGAAATACCGACAAAATACTTGTTGTGCGAGACGCGTAAGACATCTTTCTGACATCAATTTGTCCAACATATCGAGGCGCATTTGCGCTGGAGGAAGAATGAACCGGTCCAATGGTCTGAAACTAGCGGGTCTGGCGCTTGGTCTGTTGGCGATTGGCGCGCTGATTGCGCTGTGGCCCACGCCTGCGCCAGAACCCACCGCGACGGCACCTGCCGGCCAGCTCAGCCCCGCGCAAATCAAACAATTGGGCATTGAAACCGTGGCGGCCACGGCAACCACCTCCACCATTATTGGCACGGCATCGGGCCGGATCATCTTGCCGCCGGATGCGCGCGTTGGCGTTGCCATTCCTTTTGCCGGCACCGTCACGCGCACCTATGTCGTCTTGGGCCAGCAGGTCCGTGCAGGCGACCCACTGGCGCATTTAAGCTCAGTTGATTCAGTCCGCACCTCCGCCGCCTTGGCGCGCAGCCAAGCACAATTGGCAGTTGCCCAAGCCGAAGAGCGGCGGGCCGCCCAATTGGTGCGCGAAGGCATTATGGCCGCAGGACGTGCTGAGGCCGCCCTTGCCGTACGCCGTCAGGCCGAAACCGATGTGCGTG
>JBEDNE010000091.1:0-7317 GCA_041170745.1 Pseudomonadota bacterium | reverse complement strand
ATCATGTCCTTGGCGCGGTCCATCAGCGTGAGGAACCCATCCTCATCAATGCGCCCAATATCGCCATGGCGGTAATAGAGGTTCCCATCCGCATCCCACCATTTCATGGCATCTGTCGCATCGGGCCGGTTGTTATAACCCGTCATCATGGCAGGCGAGCGCCCAACAATCTCACCGACTGACCCTTGGGGAAGTTCATTGCCCGCTTCATCAATCACCTTCGCTACATGGCCCGGTGCGGGCTGTCCGACGGTATGAAGCTTGTCCGGATATTTATGCGCCTCAAGCAGGAAGGCGCAGCCCCCTTCGGTCATGCCATAAATTTCAACCAGACCGCCCGGCCAGCGCTTGAGAATATCAGCCTTTAGCTCCGCTGCAAAAGGCGCGCTGGTGCAATATTTCATGACAAAGCTCGACAGATCAAAGCTGTCAAAATCGGGGTGCGCCATAATGCGGCGATATTGCACGGGGACAAGCATCGTATTGGTTGCCCGTTCGCGCTCTGCCAATTGCAAAAAGCCCAACGTGTCAAACTTCTTCATCAACACCACTTGCCCGCCTGACCCGAGCGTCGGCAAAAAGCTGGCCATGGTGGTGTTGGAATAAAGCGGGGTCGACAGGATGGTCACGGCCTTGGGCCCATAAGCCGGAATGCCCCGTTGGATATGCTGCCAGCGCATCTTATGGCTATGGACAATCCCCTTGGGCGTGCCTGTCGTCCCGCTGGAATAGATGATGTTAAAGCCCGTCTCAGGCGTGATATCGACGGGCGCTGGCGTGCTTCCTTCTGGCGCCATCCACGCGGACAAGGGCGTGCCCCAGCCGCCTTCATCCATGCTGATATGGTCGAGCGTGCCATAGCTTTGGCCCGCCAACGACTCGGCTGCCTTTTCATCCAGAAACAAATGCCGTGCGCCGCTATCCACAATCATCGCAGCCATTTGTTCGCCCGTCGCCGTGTTGGTGATGAGGCCGGCAATGGCGCCTGCGCGCAAGGTGCCAATCAATACTGCCACTTGCGGCACAGAATTGAGGCCCGCAATGGCGGTTGCTTGGCCCGGCCCCACGCCATCTTGCTGCAGCCGAGCGGCAATCCGATCTGCGAGATTATCCAGCTGTTTCCAACTCATTCGCCCATCGGGATCAGCAACAGCGGGGTGGTCGGGCCGCTCCTGTGCAAAAGCTTTAACAAGGGCGGGCAGCGTCGCAAAGTCTGACGCCAGCAAGGTTTCTGAGCTCTCCATGACGGCAAGTGGTCGCTGATGGCAGGCCGAGGGTCAAGCCCCCCGCCCAAAGGCCGGGCTGACAGGGGCGTGGCAAATCGCCAAAACAAAAGCATGACAGGCCCAGCCCTTATCTTTGGTGCATCCGGCGGCATTGGCGCGGCACTTGCCGACGCTACGGCGGCGCGGGGCTATGGTCCGGTCTTTCGCTTTTCCCGGCAGGCGGGGGATTTTGATTTGACCGATGAGGCCAGCATTGCCGCCTGTGTGCAGCGCGCCGCAGAGGCCGGGCCGCCTTCGCTTATCCTCATCGCGACTGGCCTCTTATCGCGGGGCGACAAACGCCCGGAACGCGCGATTCGCGAAATTGATGCCAATTGGATGGCGGAAAATTTTGCCATCAACAGCATTGGCCCTGCGCTGATTGCCAAATATGTGGCGCCGATTATGCCCAAAGATCGCCGGGCCGTCCTTGCCTTTCTCTCCGCGCGCGTGGGCAGCATCAGCGACAATCGGCTGGGGGGCTGGCACAGCTATCGTGCGTCCAAAGCGGCACTCAATATGATTGCCAAGGGCGTCGCGCTGGAACTGGCCCGCACGCGGCCAGAGGCGATTTGCGTCACATTGCATCCGGGCACTGTGGAGACGGGGCTGAGTGCGCCTTTCCGGTCGGGCAGTGATGCAGGGGTTATCTCCCCTCCACAATCTGCCGCTGCTCTTTTGGATGTCATAGCGGCGCTTACCCCCGCACAAAGTGGCAAATGCTTTGGCTGGGATGGGCAAGAAATTCCGGCCTAACAAACCCTTGCCCCCCCCGGCGTCTCTGCCTGCCCCAGTTGTGCTCGCGGCTCCGGGTCAAGCCTGAAGCACGCGCAGTTAAGATGGCGGCGTGACGCAATGCACAGCGAATTTGGCGCTGGTCCAATCCGCTGCTAATCATCCTGCCATGCACAGCTTGCCCGTCTTCATTCGCTTGTCTGGCCGCCCGGTCATCCTGTTAGGAGATGGGGAGGCCGCCGACGCAAAGCGCCGCTTGTTGGAACGCGCCGGTGCCCAAATTGTGGGGGAAGAGGCGAAGGCTGCCCTCGCCATTGTCGCAATTGAAGACGATGACGCAGCCGAAGCCGCCATTGCTCGGCTGAAGGCCCGCGGCGTGCTGGTCAACGCGGTCGATCGGGCGGCAGCGTGTGATTTCACACTGCCGGCCATTGTAGACCGCGATCCCGTGATTATTGCCATTGGCACTGGCGGGGCCTCTGCCGGGCTCGCCAAGGCGCTGCGGCAAAGGCTGGAGGCCATGATGCCTGCAGCGCTGGGCGGCTTGGCAACGGCCTTGGGCAAGGCGCGCTCAGCCCTGCGCGCGCGCTGGCCCGATGGCGCAGATCGACGCCGCGCGATTGACGCCGCCTTTGATCCGGGTGGCCCGCTTGATCCCTTTGGCGCGGGCAGCGCTGCAGCGGTGGCCGCATGGCTCGATGCCCCCGAAGACGGTGCCATGGCCCAGTTCCATCATATCCCCCTGCACTCTGATGATCCCGATGATCTGACATTGGCGCAAGCCCGCCTCCTTGCCCGAGCAGACCTCGTGCTGCATCAAGCCCGCGTGGCACCCGCCATTGTCGACCGGGCACGGGCCGATGCCACACGGCAGCTGTGCGAAGCGCCGCCTGCACATCTGCCCAGCGGCATGGTCATTTTTCTGGAGCGTCTCTAGGCGGACAATGTCCGTTGGTGCGCAGCCTTAGAGGGCATATCCGGCTCAGCGGCCGTCACGCCATTTTCGAAAAAAGAGAAAACGAGCTTAATCGAGCAAGGCGTCAATCGCATGGGCCATGCGAATATCCCGTTCCGAAAGGCCGCCAGCATCATGCGTGGTCAAAAGAATATCGACCCGGTTCCAGACATTAGACCATTCGGGGTGATGCTCTTGCACCTCCGCCAACAGGGCAACTCGCGTCATAAAGCCAAAGGCTTGCGAAAAATCTTCAAACAAAAACTGGCGAACAATGCCATCGCGGGCCTCGTCAAAATCCCAATCGCCCAGCGCATCAAGGGCGCGCGCGCGTTCATCCGGGGTAAGTTGTTCGACCATATTTTGCCTCTTATCCAATCTGCCTCTATGTCGCAGGCATGACAGGTAAAGGTCAACAGGCCCAATCCCCCATTTCGGGGCTGATGCTGCGCAACATTGCCTGCGTGCGTGGCGGGCGGATGTTGTTCACGGGCGTCTCCTTTACGCTCGGCGCTGGCGATGCCTTGATACTGGCAGGCCCAAATGGAGTTGGGAAATCCAGCCTGTTGCGGCTGATGGCGGGCTTGCTGCCAGTTTATGCAGGGGAAATCAGCCGAACAGGCACGCTGGCACTGGCCGATGAGCATATGGCACTGGATGCCCGGCTGCCTTTGGCCAAGGCGCTCCACTATTGGGCAAAGCTTGATGGCAGCGATGCTAAAGGCCTGTGCGCGGCCCTTGCCAGTTTTGGCCTCTCGCATCTGGCCGATGTCCCTGTGCGGATGCTGTCCACCGGGCAGCGGCGGCGGGCCACACTGGCGCGCATTTTGCTGTCCAAGGCAAATATCTGGCTGTTGGATGAGCCGGGCAATGGCCTCGACACTGCCGCGCTGGCGCAGTTGAACCACGCCATGGCGCAACATCGCGCCGCGGGCGGAATTGTCATTGCCGCGTCGCACCAACCGCTTGATTTGCCCGGGGCCGCTGCCTTGACGCTGGAGGCCGCAGAATGAGCGCCTTCTTCCAGATTTTACGGCGGGATCTGCGCTTGTCGCTCAGTGCCGGGGGCCTGGGCCTGCCTGTTGCCTTTTTCTTGCTTGTCGCAACGCTCTATCCCTTTGCCGTGGGGCCGGATGGCGCGCTGCTTGCGCGCACGGGCGGCGGCGTTTTGTGGGTTGCCGCTTTGCTGGCAGCACTTCTCCCCATTGATCGGCTGATTGCCCCTGATGCGGAGCATGGCGTGCTGGATCAATATGCTGTGCGGGGTGTGGGGGAAGAACTGGTCGCTGCAGCCAAAATCACGGCCCATTGGCTGAGCTTTGGTCCGCCCTTGATGCTGGCGGCCATCCCCGCGGCCGCTTTACTGCGGTTAGATGGCCCAACGCTTGCCGCCGTGGAGCTTGGGCTGATGGCGGGCACGCCGGGCCTTGCGGCACTGGGCGTCATGGTCGCCAGCCTGACCGCCGGCTTGCGCCGCTCAGGGGCTTTGGCCGGCCTCTTGATGCTGCCCTTGGCCGTGCCGCTCATCATTTTTGGAGCAGGCAGCATTGGCGATTTCGGCAGCGGGGCCCTGCGCTTTTTGGCCGCCAGCTCGCTCTTCTTAGTGGCCGTTGCGCCTTTTGCAGCGGGCGCGGGCATCCGCGCTTTGCGGGACTAAAGCTTTTTTACCGCGACCAGCGTGCAAAAATGGCCGTCGGCAAGGTGAGGCCGCGTGTTTCCTCGCGCACGCCCAATTCGCCGCATTCCACGGTGCCGCCCAAATCAGCAAAATGCTGGCGGACCAGCTCTCCAATGGAAAGCGCGGACATGCGCACGGCATAGACGGTGAGGAACAGGAAACGGCTGTTTTCATCCAATAGCTTGCGGCATTCGCCAATTAACTGTGGCAGGCCGTCTTCCAGCTTCCACACTTCGCCATCGGGCCCGCGGCCATATTTGGGGGGATCAAGGATGATGCCATCATAGCGCTTGCCGCGCCGCACTTCACGCGCTGCGAATTTCAGCGCATCGTCAATAATCCAACGAATGGGCTTATCGCTCATGCCCGACAAAGCAGCATTGGCGCGGGCCGCCTCAACTGACTTTTTAGAGGCATCGACATGGGTGACAGCCGCGCCAGCCCCGGCCAGCGCCAAACTGCCGACGCCGGTATAGCCAAACAGGTTCATCGCGGTCGGTGCGTCCATCCCCGCCAATTGGGCGCGCATCCACGTCCATACGGGCGCCATATCGGGGAAAAAGCCAAGATGTCGGAACGGGGTGGGCTGCATTGTAAAGCGCACCTCTGCCCACTGGCCGGTCCAGCCATCTCGCGGAAGGCGCGTGTTGAAATGCCATTGGCCGCCGCCATCCTCGTCTGATCCGGGGACAAATTCGCCATCGGCCTGCCAATCAGCACTGGCTGGCGCCCATAAAGCCTGAGGTTCTGGCCGAATGAAACGATGGGGGCCATACCGCTCCAACTTGCGGCCATGGCCACAATCAATCAGGCCATAATCAGACCATGCCTCGCCAATCAGCGTAATGAGCGTCATGCCGCAGGCGTTGCCCGTTCCGCAACATAGGCGGCCACTGCATCTTTGGTGGCGGGCAAGCGATCATACCGCTCTTCCCGATCAAATAAATTGCCAACGCGGGCCGGCAGAGACGGGCGAACGCCTGTTGCGCGTTCCACGGCGTCGCCAAATTTGGCCGGGTGGGCCGTGGCAAGCGTGACAACAGGAATATCAGAGGCCAGGCCAGATGTGCGCGCTGCGGCCAAGCCAATCGCGGTGTGCGGATCAATAATCTGGCCCGCGCGATCCGCGGCCCAGCGCATGGCATCGGCCATGCCATCAGCATCAACACGCGCGCTGGAAAACAGGTCTTGCGCGCCAGCCCGCATATCTGCCGGAATGGTCATCGCACGAGTGGATTCAAAGCCCGCCATCATGCCCGCAATGGCGGCCCCATCGCGGCCCGCCAAATCAAACAACAGCCGCTCAAAATTTGAGCTGACTTGAATATCCATGCTCGGCGTGGCGGTGGGCGTCACAGTGCCGCAGCTATAATCCCCAGTGCTCAGCGCGCGGTGGAGAATGTCATTCACATTGGTCGCCACAATCAGCTTGGCAACGGGCAGGCCCATTTTGGCGGCGACATAGCCTGCAAACACGTCCCCAAAATTGCCGGTGGGCACCGAATAGGCAATGGCCCGGTCAGGCGCGCCCAAGCGGACAGCCGTATAAAAATAATAGACAATCTGGGCCATCAGCCGCGCCCAATTGATCGAGTTTACAGCAGACAGCGTGAAGCGGCCATTAAAGTCCCGATCGTTAAACAGCGCCTTCACAATCGCCTGCGCATCATCAAAGCTGCCATCAATCGCGACATTATAGACATTTGGCGCAAGCACGGTCGTCATCTGCCGCCGCTGCACATCTGAGACGCGGCCATGCGGGTGGAGCATGAAGATATCAATCTTCGCGCGGCCCGCAACGCCATCAATAGCCGCAGAACCGGTATCGCCCGAGGTTGCACCAATAATGGTCAAATGCGCATCGCGTTTGGCGAGAAAAGTCTCGAACAATTGGCCCAGCAATTGCAAAGCCACGTCTTTGAAGGCCAATGTTGGCCCGTGGAACAACTCCATCAGCCACTGCTGGCTATCTAGCTGGACAAGCGGCGTAACAGCGTCATGCGAAAAGCGGCCATAGGCTGCCGTGCAGAGCCGCGTGAGTGTGGCCTCGTCCAGATTGTCCGCCACAAAGGGACGCATAACGGCAACGGCAGTCTCAACATAAGACAGGCCCCGCATCGCGGCAATTTCATCGCGCGAAAAGCTGGGCCAGCTTTCCGGCACATAAAGCCCGCCATCCGACGCAAGCCCTGCGAGCGTTGCGCCTTCGAAATCGAGCGCAGGGGCGCTCCCTCTGGTGCTGATATACCGCATGATGGCTGGGCGTTAGCCCTGTTGACGGGCGGGAGCAAGCTTAGCTGAGGGATTGGCGCAGCAATTCTGCCCCCACGCCGACCATCAAAAGCGAAATGACTGTGTTAAATCGAGCAGCGCTTAACCGCCGGACCAGCCAAACCCCGGCAAAGGTGCTGGCAATGGCCAGTGGCATAAAAATGAGCGTCAGCTTCATATTCGCTGCCGTAAACTGGCCCAGTGCAAAATAGGCAGGCACTTTCATCCAGTTAAGAATGGCAAAGAAAATTGCGGAGGTGCCAATAAAGACCGTGTGGGGGAAATTGCGGCTTAATGCCCAAACCTGAAATGGGGGCCCGCCCGCATGCGCCACTTGGCTGGTAAAGCCCGATACCCCGCCCCAGAAAATGCCAAGCCCATTGGGCATTTTGGTCTTAAACTTAAGCTGAACG
>JBEDNE010000090.1:0-10048 GCA_041170745.1 Pseudomonadota bacterium | reverse complement strand
GCGGGTTCAGCTTATCCGGATTTGGAAAATCAAAGCTCAGCGATGGATCGTCAATCAATTCTGCAATGGGCTGCAGCTTGGCGAGTGCCTTTGCGCGCGATTGGGCCTGTTTTGCGGTCGACGCCCGGGCGGAATTGCGCGCGACATAATCTTGAAGACGCTCACGCTCGGCCTGCTGCTTTGCGCGCGCCGAGGCAATTTGCGCCTGGCGTTCGGCGCGCTGCCGCTCAAATGCGTCATAGCCACCGGGGTAGAGCGTAAGCTTGCCAGCCGATAAGTGGAGAATATGGTCCACGACGTTGTTCAGGAAATCGCGTTCATGGCTGACAAGCAAGATTGTCGCCGGGTAAGATCTGAGGAAATCCTCGAGCCACAGCACGGCTTCGAGATCAAGGTGGTTAGAAGGTTCGTCCAGCAGCAAAAGATCTGGCTGAGAGAACAGCAACGCGGCCAGCGCGACGCGCATACGCCAACCGCCTGAAAAACTTTCAAGCGGGCGGTGCTGTGCGGCTTCATCGAACCCAAGCCCGACGAGGATCCGCGCTGCACGGCTTGGGGCTGCATGCGCATCAATGGCAATTAGCCGCTCATGAATTTCAGCCAAGCGGTCGGCATCGGCACAGGTTTCGCTTTCCAGCATCAGCGCGGCACGCTCAACGTCCGCGGCGATCACTGTTTCAAAGGGTGTGGGATCACCGCCGGGCGCTTCTTGGGCAATATAGCCCAAGCGACTGCCGCGGGGCATGGCAACTTCGCCACTGTCGGGCTCGAGCATCCCGGCAACCACTCTCACCAATGTAGACTTGCCCGCGCCATTTCGTCCGATGAGGCCAATCCGCCCGCGGGGCGGCAATTTCGCAGTTGCGTCGTCGATGATCGTCCGCCCACCCAGACGAACCGTGATACCATTAAGATTAAGCATGCGTCGCCCTAGCAGGTCAGGCGCGCGAGCAAAAGAGCCGCCCCCTCCGCGTTGTGCAACGCTCAGGTGGATCGGGCGTCACTTTGGCTGCGCCCTCTTATATGGTCTCGCCTTGCAAACCACTTAAGTGGAGGACATCATGGTCTGGCCGTGCGTGCGGCCCTACCTTCTCGAAGGAAGCCTGATGGAGAAATGCGCGTCATTATTGCTTCTCGGGTGCTGGGCATACACGCACTCAGCGCAAATCCATCAGGCTGGGCGCTTGTTGGAAGCGTAAATTATAAGCGCCTTCAAGGCGATATTGCGGCCAGCCCAATTGTTCGAGACACGGGCTCTGCCAATCAATTTTTTGGATCCGTGGCGTTGGCCTATCGCTTTTGATCTTGCCAGATTTGGGCCCCTATGGCCGTATTGAAAGACGAGATAATTTGTAAAAGGAAGATGATGGACATGAGCAAAGTTGACCGCCGGTCTATGCTAAAAGCATCTTTGGCGGGCGGGGTGGCGGCAACGCTTGCCGCGCCGCTGCGCGCAGCGGACCGCCCCTTGCACGGGACATCCATTTTGGTGACGGGCGCCTCGTCTGGCTTTGGGTATTTGGGCGCGCTCCATTATGCGCGTTTGGGCGCCACCGTCATTGCCTCAATGCGCAATTTGCCACGCCCTGAAGCACGCGCCTTGTTGGCGGTGGCAAAAGACGAAAAGCTTAGCCTGCATGTTCTTGAAATTGACGTCACGTCCGATGAGCAAGTGGCCAAGGGCGTGGCCGCGGCTGAACGCATTGTGGCGGGCCCCTTGGATGTTCTGATTAACAATGCGGGCATTGGCTATGCGGGCCCCATTGAACTGCAGGACATGGCGGCAACCCAGCTTATTTTTGACACCAATGTCTATGGCCCGCACCGCATGGCCCGTGCGGTTCTGCCTGCCATGCGGCAGGCCAAACGCGGCCTGATCGTCAATATCTCGTCGCAGCTTGGCCGGGTGATTGCGCCGTCTGCAGGCCATTATTCACCCACCAAATTCGCGCTTGAGGCAATGAGCGAGGCGATGGCCTATGAACTTGTGCCGCATAATGTGGAGGTGTCGATTGTGCAGCCGGGCGGCTACCCCACCAATGTCTGGAAAAACCGAAATGTCTTGGCCCGCGCGTTAAAGGATCGGCTCAGCCCCGAGGCAGCCGCTGCCTATCCTGCCTTGGTCGCGCGCATGGGGGCTGAAGACGCCTCTGGCCGCACGGCTGACCCCATGGATGTGCCGCGCGCGATTGCCGAAATTATTGCCCTGCCCGCGGGCAGCCGACCGCTGCGCCGGGCGGTGCATCCGGGCGCTAAGCCGCAAGAGGCGATTAACCGGGTATCGGCTGAAACCCAGCTCAGCTGGCTCGGCAATTCCGCCTTTGGTCCGTGGATTAAGGCGGTTCATGATGGTTAAGCCAATCTTCTAAATGCAGCGCCCCCGCCTTGATCCGCACGGCCTGACGCGCCACTATTGCCCCCAGTCGTAATTTGGGGGGGATGAATGGCAAAGACATTGGGGTTGGGGGGCGCGCTTCTTGCAAGCCTCATGACTGTGTCGGGCAGTGCCGCGCAGGCGCAGCTTGATTTTCGCGAGACGGAAGCCTCCGCCCCGGCCCTGCCGCCCATTTTATCGCCGCGCGATCGGGCGGAATTGGAAAATCGCAGTTTGGCGCTGCGGCTGGACCAACTTGTCCCGGCCCTTATGCGCGAACATGGCATTGATCTGTGGCTGTTGGTCGCGCGCGAATATTTTGAAGAGCCTGTTGTGGCCTCGATGCTCGATGCGCAAAATATGCATGCGCGCCGCCGCACGATTTTGATTTTTTATGATCCGGGTCAGGGCAAGCCAGTCGAGCGTCTGACCGTCAGCCGCTATGGCCTTGGCGGGCACTTTGCACCGGCTTGGGATCCGGCCAAACAGCCTGATCAATGGCGGGCCGTGGCCGAGATTATTGCCGCGCGGAACCCCGCCAAAATTGCCATCAACACATCGGACCTCCACCAATTTGCCGATGGCATGACGCTGAGCCAATATCAGAAATTCATGGCGGCGCTGCCGGCTGCTTTGCACCCGCGCGTGGTGAGCGGAGAGGGCCTTGCCATTCGCTGGCTGGAAACCCGCACGCCGTTTGAAATGGCGCTTTACCCAAATATTGTGCGCACCGCCCATGCCGTGATTGCCGAGGCATTTTCCCGCAAGGTCATTACGCCTGGGGTCACCACGGCTGAGCAGGTGCAATGGTGGTATCGAGATCGGCTGATGCAGCTGGGCCTGACGCCGTGGTTTCACCCTTCGGTTGCAATCCAACGCCAGGGGGCTGCGGGCATGATCGACGGGGCAGAGGTGATCCAGCCGGGTGATCTGCTCTGGACCGATTTTGGCATCACCTATTTGCGGCTGAACACCGATACGCAGCATCTGGCCTATGTGCTAAAGCCGGGCGAAACGCAGGCCCCCGCCGGGTTGCGCCAAGGCCTCGCCAACAGCAACCGCGTGCAGGATATTCTCAGGCGGCATTTTGTCGTTGGGCGCAGTGGCAATGAGGTGCTGGCCCGCGCCCGCGCCGAGGCCCTGGCTGCGGGGCTGGACCCGTCAATCTACAGCCACCCCATTGGCTTGCACGGGCATGGCGCAGGCCCCTCTATTGGCTTTTGGGACAATCAAAAGGCTGACCCTCGTGGCGATCGGCCCATCAACGCCAATACGGCCTGGTCGATTGAACTCACCTCTTATGCCGCTGTGCCCGAATGGGGCGGCCAGCGCGTCGATTTTCGTACCGAAGAAAACGCGTTTTTCGATGGCAAAAGCCTGCGCTTCATCGATGGCCGCCAGACAGAGATTACGCTGATCCCCAGCACGCCATAAGGGGGGATTGGCGGAAGAACATCGCTTGGGGTTCGACAGACGTGCTTTACCTCTGATCTGCGGGCGCTACTGTGTGCCCGACCAAGATCAAAGGGGGTAAAAGCCAATGAAAACCGGATTTAAGCGCCTCGCAGTCTGTGCCGCTGGCCTGATGCTGTCGACGGGCGCACTGGCCCAAGCCGCACCTGCGGATAAGGCTGACAAGAAAGAGGCGGCCAGCGCGGCTGCGCCTGTAGTGCCCAACCGTTCCATCACGAAACATGTCGGCACCTTTAACGGGCAGAAAATCAGCTATACGGCCATTACCGGCGAAACCTTTTTGCCCGGCGCTGATGGCAAGCCCCGCGCCGCGATTTTCGCCACCAGCTATATCAAGGATGGCAAAGACCCCAATCGCCCTGTGACTTTCTTGTTCAATGGCGGCCCCGGCTCGGGCTCGGTTTGGTTGCATATGGGCGCCTTTGGCCCCGTGCGCGTTGCCATTCCCTCAGACGCGCGCGATGATGGGGCACCGCCCTATCCTTTGGTTGCCAATCCCGACAGTCTGCTCGACGTGACGGACATTGTCTTTATTGATCCCGTTGGCACAGGCTTTTCCTATGCCATGCCCGGCGTTGACCCGCAGGAATTTTGGGGCGTGACGCAAGATGCCAAATCCGTCGCGCAGTTTATTCGCCTGTGGCTGCATGAAAATGGCCGCTGGAATTCACCCAAATTTTTGGGTGGCGAAAGCTATGGCACCACGCGCTCGGCCGCGGTGCTTAACCAGCTCGAAGGCCAGTATAATGATGTCGCGCTGAATGGCGTGATCCTGATTTCCACTGTGCTTGATTTTGGCGCTGGCGCTGACACGCAGGGCAATGAAATTGGCTATGCGCTCAACATCCCGTCCATGGCGGCAACGGCGCTCTATCATGGCAAGGCCAGCCATCCGGGTGGTGCGGCGGGCATTTCGGCGGATGCCCGGGCATGGGCGGCTGGGCCGTATCTTGCTGCCCTGTTGAAGGGCAATGCCTTGGGCGCGGATGAGCGCGCCATAGTGCGCAAAGATTTGTCGCGCTTTACCGGGCTGAGTGAAGCCTTTTTGGATCGGGCAGACCTGCGCGTGACACCCGCCCGCTTTTATAAAGAGCTGCTGCGGGATCGCGGCCTGACCGTGGGTCGATTGGATTCGCGCTATACCGGCAAGGACTTTGACTCCGCTGGGTCAGAGCCTGATAATGACCCCAGCTTTTATGGCATTGATGGCGGCTATACCGCGGCGATTAATCATTATGCGCGCGCCACGCTCGGCTATAAAACCGATCGCAGCTATGTGACCATTGGCGGCGTGCGCAATTGGGATTGGCGCCTGAATGAGGGCCGTGACAGCGATACCTATATGAATGTTGCGCCCTATATTTCGCGGGCATTGCGCGAAAATTCGGGCCTCAAAATCTTTGTCGGCCAAGGCTATTATGATTTTGCGACGCCCTTTTTTGCGGCAGAATATGCGCTGACTCGCGCTGATTTTGACCGCAGCCGCATCAAGTTTGAATATTATGATTCGGGCCACATGATGTATGTGCGCGATGAAGATCGGGCCAAATTGTCCCGCGATGTCCGCGCCTTTATCAAGAGCCGCTAAGTCTTTCTGCGCGACCGGCCCTGCACCATGCGGGGCCGGCGACAGCGGCTTAGCCCAAAGCAGCCAGTTTTTCTTCGGCCAGCCGATCAAGTTCAGCCCGGCTCTTGCGTTCTGCACTGGTTTTCAATTGGCCACAGGCCGCATCAATATCGCGCCCACGCGGGGTGCGGACAGGTGCGGAAATGCCAGCGTGAAACACAATGTCTGAAAAGCGCCGGACACGCTCGGGCGTTGAGGTGTCATAAGGCGCGCCGGGCCAGGGGTTGAACGGAATCAGGTTCACCTTGGCGGGCAGCTTATATTTGCGAATGAGGCGGACCAGCTCATGCGCGTCTTCATCGCTGTCATTCTTGTCCTTCAGCATCACATATTCAAAGGTGATGCGCCGGGCATTGTTGGCGCCCGGATAATCGGCGCACGCCTGCAGCAATTCTTCAATGCCATATTTGCGGTTGAGCGGGACAATCTCATCCCGAATATCTTTGGTCACCGCGTGCAGCGAGACGGCCAGATTGACGCCAATTTCCGCACCCGCGCGCGCCATCATTGGCACCACGCCCGAGGTGGAGAGCGTGATGCGGCGTTTGGAGAGCGCCAGCCCATCCCCATCCATTACGATCTTCAGCGCATCGCGCACATTTTCAAAATTATACAGCGGCTCGCCCATGCCCATCATGACAATATTGGTGAGCAACCGGCCTTCGGGCTGGGAAGGCCATTCGCCCAGCGCATCGCGCGCCAGCATGACTTGGCCAACAATTTCCGACGCGGTCAGATTGCGCACCAGCCGCATTGTGCCCGTGTGGCAAAAGCGGCAATTGAGCGTGCAGCCGACTTGGCTTGAAACGCACAAAGTGCCGCGATCGGCATCGGGAATGAAGACCATTTCATAATCTTGGGCATCAGGTGCGCGCAGCAGCCATTTGCGTGTGCCATCGGTTGAGACTTGCGCTTCCACGACTTCGGGCCGGCCAATGACAAAACGCTCTTCCAGCCATGGGTGCTGGGCCTTGGCAATATCGGTCATATCGGCAAAGCGCGTGGCGCCGCGATTATAGATCCAGTGCCAGATTTGCTTGGCACGCAATTTCGCCTGACGCGCATCAAGGCCCGCTGTTTCCAGCTCGTGCCGAATCTGCTCACGTGGCAGGCCGACAAGGTCAATGCGCCCATCGTCGCGCAGCACGGCTGCACGGGGCACGGGGACGGGATCAATATGGCCGGGAATCTGCATGAGCGGGCCTATATTAGAAAATCAGCCAAAAGGCCAATCCTCTGCCATGGCGTGCCTAGCCATGCGCGCCAAAATGATTGGCAATCGCCGTGCTGATCCTGAGGATAAGGCCATAGGCCTGCTCAATAGGCACGATATAGGCCGATTGAATGCCCGCATAGGCTTGGGCGTCACTGTCGGGATAATCGCTGGGGGCCGTCACCGCAAAATCGCTCATCGCGGGGCCTGAAACGGGGAAGGCGCGGCGCAATTGCGCCAAGGCATCGTCAATCCGCAGCGTGAAGACCATTTCCAACACATCATCCCGGCTAATGTCATTCGACCGGGAAAAGGCCGGGATTTGAACGGCCTTTAAAAACATATGCTGCAGCAGCGCGATGCGCAGCGCATGAAGCGCCCCCAGTGATCGGCGGACATCTTCGCGCTCGTCTTTCGGGGCATTGTGCGGCAATTGATCCAGCAGGCGGTGCAGCTTCATGCCATCGACACGCAGGCGCGAGGCAAGGCGGCGGAACACACCGGCCCGATCATCCTTGGTCAAATGTTCGGCCAGCGCCAGGCAGGCAGCCGACAAATGCTCTTCAGTGCCGCGATAGGGGCGGCTGGCCCAATAGGCGCTGTTGAACATTTCGCCATAGGCCGCGACCGATTTGATGCTGGCGAGCCGGTCTGCCGCCCGCAGCAAGCGGACAAGCGCTTGGCCGCGGTCTGACTGCGCCAGCAATTCCGCCACGCCTTCCAAATCCTCCCCCGCCGCAGATCCGGCACCCGCCAAGATGTTCACGGGATAGCCCAATTGTTGCAGAATGGCATTGTGCGGAATGGCGCGAATTTGCCGCAGGCTCATATCTCTATCGGCAGCCAAGTCTGATTGACGACGTGACTTGCGCGAGCCTGTTTCGTTCAACAGTCCCAAGCCAAACGCCGTGACGGCACGGGGATAGGTTTTGGAGTCCAAATGCTCCCGCTGCACCCGGCGAATGCCGCGATAAAAATCAAGGCTAATGTCGGTGCGCGTGTAAAATGGATCTTCAGCCTCGGGCAAAGGCGCCGTTTCTGCTTCGGCAATGCGCGTCAGCGTGGCCAGCGCCAGCTGATCCGTGCGGAACAGCAAATAGCCATCGCCGCCTTGAAAGCTTGCCTCTAATTCCAGCCGGATGCCATGTTGGGCAAATTGCGCGCGGGCCCAGCTGCTCATTGGATAGCGCATCCGATCAAGCATCGAGGCGGGGTGCGCACCGCGGCCCATAGAGTCGCCATGTGTGTTGAAAACAAGGGCGGCGACATCCGTTAAGTGATGCCGCGCCATGATCCGCGCAAGGCGCCCGTGAAGCCGCTCAATGGCCAGCGCCGCGGGCACTTGGCCCACAAAGCGGCCCGCATCGGAAAAGCCTGTTTGGATCGCCACGCGCCCGCGCATTCGGGCATAGGCGCGGTAAATCGGCTCACCCAACAGCGCATCCAAAAAGCGCGCGCCATGTTCCATCGCGCTTTCAGTTTCAAACAAGGGTGAGACATCCACCTTGTCATCCACGCCGAAAAGTTTTGCGAAATACAGCGCGACCAGCACTGTCTGGGGCTGTTCACATTCGGCAATCAACATCCGGATGGGCGCATCGGCATCGACATGGGCCAGCATCTGCGCCATGACGAGGAATTGCCGCAACGCCGTGGTGCTTTCCATCGCCAGCGCGGCCAAGTTGGACCGCAAAGGCTGCACGCTTTCTAACAGCTCGCGCACGCGGCTCAGCGCCGTGCGACTGGACAGATCGAGCGTGGCATCTGGGTCAATGCGCCGGCGAATGGCGTTGTTCAATTGCGAGGCGTTGACGCGAAAATGCACCCAGCCCATGCCCAGCCCATCGCTGTGCATGGCGGCCGCCAGCACCAACAGCGCGCGCGTGCGCGCGGCATCTGCGCTGGTTTGGGCTTCTGCTTGCAATGCCGCGATCATGGGCTTCAAGGACAAGAGCTTGGCCGGGTCATCCGCGGTAAATTGGTTGGCCGCAGCCGACAAAGCGGCTGGATCCGTTAAATCTTGAGTGAAGAGGGCGGCCATCGCCCGGCTGTGCGCCTCGCCGGCACTCAACGGGGCCAGCAAGGGATGGTCTGCGTCAATTGCTGCGAGGTCCGCGCTATAGCGCGCCAGCCGTTCTGCCTTTTCGGCGAGGCGATATCTTAGGCTGGTCGCCCAGCTAATATCAGTGCGGCCATCCATGTCATAGCCCACCCATGTCGCAAAGCGATAGGGCTGGGGCAGCCACTGCGTCCAGCGGTCGGGCCAATGCGCGGCGGCATGATCATATAAGGTGCCGACAATGGCATCACGCGCCTTTTGCGCGCGGGCAATCGCGGCCATGGCCTCATCATGCTCAAAATCCAGCGTAATGGCCGCCCGCGGCGCCCCCTCTTCGCCCCGCTCTATAGCCCCTGGCGGGGATTGGCTGGCTGCGGCCGCCACCGAGTCGCTTTGCGCGCGCGTCAGCAGAAATGTTGGGTGCGCGGTGAACACGCTGTGCAAAAAGGGCGTGGAAAACCGATCAACAAAGCGCTCAAAATCGCCCGAGGCTTGGGCAGCAAGCCCGGCCCAGCGCGCGCCATTATCAGCGAGGCTGATGGGCGCCAACAGCAGGTGCAGGCGCCGCGCCCGGCTGTTCAGCGCTTCCGCGGATAAATCAGCAATCCACTGGTCAATTGTGTCGAGACGCAGCGTGCCATTTTCCAGCAGCCGCGACACATCATGCCCCAGTTGAAACACGGGGTTAAACAGCGGCGTCTCGCTGGTGCGTTGGTGCAAGTCCTGCAGGCGAGCCCGCAGATCAGCAATGGTCTTCATCCGTTGTTGACCCCAAATGCTGCCCAAATCGCAGCCGGGCCAACCTAAACCCCTCTCACATCAACTCAATTGCTGTGAATACCAATGCAGGCGGACGCACCAGGGCCGGATAGTGAAGAATAGGCGTGTTGGAGAAAAATGGTGCTAGGGACGGAGCCGCGAAAATGGCCTAAATATCTGATAAATAACACATTTCTTATTAAGAAATTCCGGAAGGCCCCCAAATGTGCCCCCAGTCGATAAGGGCTGCTCCGATTTTTTCCTGTTTGGGCATGCTGCGCCTGCCCCCATCGTCAAAACATTTGGCGCAGATCGTGGTTTAAAATGGGGAGCTCCGGACTTCTTCTTGGGGACGATTTTAACCCGCAAGCGTTACCTATCCGTGTGCACGACGATTGCGGAACCTCTAAAAAATGGCTCGTTCTCGACGGGGGGCAGAGAACGAGCCAGCCACGCTCAAGGAGATTAGCCGAAATTAGAATAGTTGGCAGGGATCATCTGCACGAATGATGCGATGCTCATCTGCCCATAACCTTCGGCGAC
>JBEDNE010000089.1:0-5075 GCA_041170745.1 Pseudomonadota bacterium | reverse complement strand
TCCAAGGATTAATCGAGCAGCCAATTCTCTCATATCGTATGAGAGTTCCCGTCCGCTGCGAAGATGTTCAGCGACCTCGAGTTTTACTTGCTCGAAGTTCTTTGGATCATTGATATCCAGCCACGGCTCTGACAGGCTCCAACCAAACTCATTTAGGGATTTTAAAAGGCTGCGAACTGTCAATGGAGAGTAGTCTGTCAAAAAAAGATTCTCTCTGACGTCGCGAATATAGATCGCGATCCCTTCTGCCCCTACCTCCTCATAGATTTGTTGAAGCGCGGATGCTGAAAACGGATTGCTCACGTTAATTGTCCAGCCTGCTAACATCGCAACACTCGAAGCCTAGATAATCTGCCCAATCATCCATCAGCTGACGGCGCTTTTGCAGAAGATCGCCGCGGCGATAGGCCGCCTCAGCTTTGTTCGCGATTGTGTGAGCCAAAGCCATTTCGACGACTTCATTAGGGTATGGGGTGGTCTCAGCCGCCCAGTCTCTGAATGTTGAACGAAACCCATGAACAGTGAATTGCGATAGGTTCATCCGCTTCAGTACGGCGCTTAAGGTCATGTCAGAGAGGGGTTTAAAACCAGCGCCGGGAAATAATAGCGAACTACCCTGATGGCGACCGACGCTCTCAAGCACCTCTAGAGCGCGCCTACTGAGCGGCACTCTATGCTCGCGCCTAGCCTTCATTCGGTCGGCCGGAACTATCCATAATCCTGCATCTTGGTGGATTTCGTCCCAAGTGGCGTGGCGCACCTCTCCGGATCTTGCGGCAGTTAGAATGCAGAATTCCAGAGCCAAGGCGCTTATTCCACCTCGTTCGTGAAGTAGCCGGATGAACTGGGGCGCTTCCTCATAGGGCAGGGCAGGGTGATGCCGCACTTGGCGAACCTTGCTGATTGGTGGAAGGATAGCCTCTAGGCCACCTTTATAGACCGCTGGATTGTCTCCACTTCGCCAGCCCATGAGTTTGGCAGCCGTCAGAACAGCTTCAATCCGCATGCGAACACGGCTCGCTGTTTCGCTTTTTGTCGCCCAAATAGGCTTAAGAATGGCCACAACGTGTTCGGTGGTAATCTCATCAACCGCTAAATTGCCAACTACGGGATAAACGTATGTGCGCAGCGTGTTCTCCCATTGCTGAGCATGCTTGGCATTCTTCCAACTGGGACGGTGGTTCTCAATGTATTGCGCGGCAACCACTTCAAAGGTCGCCCCGGCTTTTCTTAGAGCCACTTGTTCGGCTTTGCGCTCTGCCGCTGCGGCCGCCTCTAGGGATTTGCGCTCATCAAGAGGGTCAATGCCTGCCGACACCTTGGCCTTCAGGGTAGCAGCTTCTGCTCGCGCTTTGACCGGCTCCATGTATTCGAGCGCTCCAAGGCCCATTTCTCTTCTGCGCCCGTTGACCTGATAGCGGAAGATCCAACTCTTGGTGCCACTGGGCTTTACACAAAGATACAAGCCATTGCCGTCCGAATGCATGCCTGCTGGCGCATTCTTAATCTCAAGCGAAGTTAGTCCCACCACAAGTCCCACCACTAGAGCGGTCGCTTTGCAAAGACGGTTGGATCCTGCCAGCGACAAGGAGAGAATGAATCGCTCAGAAAACAGGGATTTTCAAGGGGTAATATCTATTTCTGGCGATGTAGAAATACATGCTGCTGGCGGAGACGGAGGGATTCGAACCCTCGATACGGTTACCCGTATGACGCTTTAGCAAAGCGTTGGTTTCAGCCACTCACCCACGTCTCCGGCGCGTCTGGCTGGGGGCGCTATAGCGAGGGGTGAGGGCGGAGACAATGCCCTGTAGCATGAGAAATGTGATTCAGATGGGCGCAAAAGCGACTCATCTCATCGCTGCGCGCTTGCAGGCGCGTGAAAAGCCCGGTCAACACGGATTTCAAAAGACGCAAAGGGAAGGCTTTATGCTCCGAATCTCCGTTTCATGGCCCGCAGTTTCAAACACGGCGAAGGCTATGGCTCTGGCCGGGCTTCTTGCCGTTCAGGCGCAGGCACAGACGGCTGGGTCAGTTTATGAAGTGCCTGCTGCCCCGCCCACGCCCTCTGCGCCCGCCGCCGCGCCAGAGCCTGCTGCCTCGGCGCCCTCAGCGGCGCCTGCGCCGTCAGCGCCCGCAACATCTCCCGCACCTGCGCCTGCTGCGCCCGCAGATCCAGCAACGCCCGGTGCGCCCCAACCCTCACCCGCGCCGGTCACAGACAGTGCCGCCGCTGCACAAGCGGCAACGGCCCCCCAAGGGGCGGCGGAAACAGCCGCTGCGGCCACGCACAACAAAGATGATCTGATTGGCGCGGCAGAGGGTGTATTTGGCAAAGGCTCAAAGGGCCTTGCGGAAATGATTGAGAAAATCCTGAAAGATCAGGGCCAGCCCAATGCCTATATTGCTGGCCGTGAAGTCTCTGGCGCGTTGCTCTTTGGGCTGCGGTACGGCTCGGGCACGATGGTGCATAAGGTTGAGGGCCAGCGGCCAGTTTATTGGACCGGCCCGTCGCTGGGGCTGGATGCCGGGGGGGATGCGACCAAGACCTTTGTTCTTGTCTATAATCTGTATGACAGCCAAGATTTGTATCAGCGCTACGCCCAGGTTGAAGGGCGCGCCTATTTTATTGGGGGCCTGTCCGCCACATATATGCGCCGCGGCGATGTGGTGGTGATCCCCATTCGCATGGGCGTGGGCATGCGGCTGGGCGCCAATGTTGGCTATATGAAGTTCAGCGAAAAGGCGAAGTGGCTGCCGTTTTAAGGCGGCGTCGGCTGCAGCTTTAGTCGGCCAGCAGCCGCCAGCCCAAAGTTTCGCCGGCGTGGAACGGCACAAGGCTGGATCCGGCGGCCGGAATCGCCATCGGCACGGTTTCGCCGCCGCGGACCAGCGTGATTGTGCCCTCGTTCACGGGGAGGCGATAAAAGGCTGGGCCGTTGAGCGAGGCAAAGGCCTCCAGCTTGTCCAAGGCGCCGTCCTCGTCAAACACGGCAGCATAGCTTTCAATCGCGTAAGGCGCGTTGAAAATGCCCGCACAGCCGCAGGATGTTTCTTTCGTCTCAATGGCATGGGGGGCCGTATCGGTGCCCAAGAAGAATTTGGCCGCGCCAGATGTTGCCGCCTTGCGCAGCGCCAGCCGGTGCTTTTCGCGCTTCACGATCGGCAGACAGTAGAGATGGGGGCGAATGCCCCCCACCAGCATATCATTGCGGCTGATGTGCAAATGCTGCGGGGTAATCGTGGCCGCCACATTGGGGCCAGCAGAGGAGACAAAATCCACAGCATCCGCCGTGGTGATATGTTCAAACACGGTGCGCAGGCCGGGGAAGTCTGCGGTAATGCGCGAGAAGATCCGCTCAATAAACACCGCCTCGCGGTCAAACACATCGACATCATGGTCCGTCACCTCGCCATGGACGAGGAAGGGCATGCCAATTTTCTCCATCCGGGCAAGGACGGGATAAAGCTTCAAAATATCCGTCACGCCAAAGGCGGAATTGGTGGTTGCATTGGCGGGGTAGAGTTTGGCGGCGGCAAAAGCCCCGCTTTCAAATCCCTGGGCCAAATCATCCGGGTCCGTCGTGTCGGTTAGATAACAGGTGATCAGCGGTTCAAAATCGCTGCCTTGCGGCAAGGCCGCCATAATCCGGGCGCGATAGGCGCGGGCCAATTCCGCCGTGGTGACGGGCGGCTTTAAATTGGGCATCACAATCGCGCGGCGGAATTGCCGGGCGGTATAGCCCACCACAGCGTTCAGCATATCGCCATCGCGCAGATGGACGTGCCAATCATCGGGGCGGCGGATGGTGATGCGGTCAGTCATGCAAACTCCGTCGAATCTAATGGCTTGGGATTCGCCTGATGCGCCCTTAAATGAAGCTTATGTCCAATACCATGCTTTCAGATCGCGCTGTCGTCCGTTTGTCGGGGGAGGATGTGCGCGGCTTCCTTCAAGGCCTTGTCACCAATGATGTGCTGGGCGCTCTGCCTGTTTGGGCGGGGTTGCTGACGCCGCAGGGCAGGGCGCTGTTTGATGTTTTTATTTGGGCCGATGGCGATGATGTCTTGATTGATTGCGAGGCAGATCAGGCAGAGGCGTTCATCAAGCGGCTGTCGCTCTATCGGCTACGGCGGCCCATTATCATTGCGCGCGATGATGCGCTTGCCGTGCATTGGGCGCCGACGGGGGGGCAGGGTGTCCCCGATCCGCGCCTGCCAGCGCTGGGCCGCCGCTGGATTGCCGCCCCCGGCACGCCGGCGGAGGGGTATCACGCACACCGCCTATCGCTGGGCGTGGCGGAAGGCGTGGCAGAGCTGGGGCAAGATAAGATATTGTGGCTTGAAGCGAATGCCGCCGAGTTGAACGGCGTCAGCTTTACCAAAGGCTGTTATATTGGGCAGGAAAACACGGCCCGGATGAATTATCGGCACAAGGTCAACCGGCGGCTTTTTGTCACGCCAGATGGCCGGGTGGAGCGGCGCGCCGTGACCGATCCGGGCGATGCGCTGGTCCCCGATTGGCTGGCCCCCAGCCTAGCCCCCAGCCTAGCTCAAGCCGCCAGTGACGGTCCAGCCGCGGACTAGTTCCGCCGGAATGATCCCCCTGCGCGCGTAAATTTTCGGCCTTTCGCTCGCCTGCGTCCCCGGCTACCGCCATAAGATACGGGAAAAGGGGCGGCAAAATGGGGGAATGGGTGGCAGGTCTGGGCCTCAGCACGGCGGCGATGGCCATATTGGCAGCCATAATTTTCGGCGCGGCGGTTGTGCGCGGCCTGACGGGATTTGGCTTTGCGATTTTGGCCGTGCCGCTGATGGGGTTGGTGATTGCGCCCACACAGGCTGTGTTGCTTGCGATTGTTCTCCAAATGCTGATTGGCCCTTTTGGCGTGGGCAAGGCCCTGGGCCATATTGATCGCACACGTGTGGGCGGCGTTGCCCTGTGCGCGATGATTGGCACGCCGCTTGGTCTGTGGGCGCTGGCGCATACCCCGCATGATGTGGCCCGCCTGATGATTGCCGGCATTGCTGTTGGGTGTTTTGGCACATTCCTGATTAAGCGTGCGCCCATGCCC
>JBEDNE010000088.1:0-8130 GCA_041170745.1 Pseudomonadota bacterium | reverse complement strand
GGATCGCGCGCTGCTGCGTCGCTTCCAGAAGATTGATGTGAATGAGCCAAGCATTGAGGATACGATCAAGATCCTCGCGGGCTTGCGCTCAGCCTTTGAAGAGCATCACAAGGTGAAATACACGCCCGAGGCGATCAAGTCGGCTGTCGAATTGTCAGCGCGCTATATCAATGACCGCAAGCTGCCTGATAAGGCCATTGACGTGATTGACGAAGTGGGCGCGATGCAAATGCTGGTTGCCCCTAATCGCCGGAAAAAGACGATCACGGCCAAGGAAATTGAGCAGGTGATTGCAACCATGGCGCGCATCCCACCCAAGTCTGTCTCCAGCGACGATAAGAAGACATTGGAAACGCTGGAAGCAGATTTGAAGCGCGTTGTCTTTGGGCAGGATATGGCGATTGAAGTCTTGTCGAGCGCCATCAAGCTGAGCCGCGCGGGCCTGCGTGATCCCGATAAGCCCATTGGCAATTACCTCTTCTCTGGCCCCACCGGTGTCGGGAAGACGGAAGTCGCGCGTCAATTGGCGAGCTTGCTTGGCATTCCGCTGCAACGCTTTGACATGTCAGAATATATGGAGCGTCACTCGGTCAGCCGATTGATTGGCGCACCGCCGGGCTATGTTGGCTATGATCAGGGCGGGTTGTTGACAGACGCGATTGATCAGCAACCGCATTGCGTGCTGCTGCTCGATGAAATTGAAAAGGCGCATCCGGATCTGTTCAACATCTTGTTGCAAGTGATGGATAATGGCCGCCTGACCGATCATCACGGCAAGACAGTCGACTTCCGCAATGTCATTTTGATCATGACGACCAATGCCGGTGCGTCGGATATGGCGCGCGAGGGCATTGGCTTTGGCAATATCAGCCGGGAAGATGCAGGCGATGAAGCCGTGAAGAAAATGTTCACGCCGGAATTCCGCAACCGCCTCGATGCGATTGTGCCCTTTGGCTATCTGCCGCCGCAAGTTGTGTCGCGCGTGGTTGATAAGTTCATCTTGCAGCTGGAGCTTCAGCTGGCCGACCGCGATGTTCATATCAAGCTCGATAAGGACGCGAAGGATTGGCTGACGGAGCGTGGCTATGACAAGCTTTATGGCGCGCGTCCTATGGGCCGGTTGATCCAAGAAAAGATCAAACAGCCACTGGCCGAAGAGCTACTCTTTGGAAAGCTCGTCAATGGCGGTGAAGTCAGTGTCCGGCTGAAGGACAATGGCTTGGCGTTTGAGATTGTGCCGGCTGCGCCCAAAAAGGGCAAAAAGGGTGGCAAGGCTGGCGCGCGCGCAAAGGCCTGATCTATCCCTCTCCCCGCCCGCGTGCGGGCGGGGGCGGGCCTTGCCCATCGCACAGCGGGAGCGTGTCTGATGTCGGATCGTCTGAAAGCCAGGGCCATCGCGCTCTATGATCAGTTCACACATAGCCATCATGATCGCCGCGCGTTCATGCGGGATTTGACCGCATTGGCTGGAAGCGCGGTTGCGGCAGAAGCCCTGCTGGCCGCCATTGCCCCCAATGCGGCCTTGGCCGCGCAGGTGCCCGCGGATGATCCTCGGCTGAAGGCGCAGACCATCTCGCTGCCCGCCGCAGAGGGGCGGGTGCTCAACGGCTATTTGGTAATGCCTGCCAAGGCGCGGCGGCGCGGCGTCGTGATGGTGGTGCATGAAAACCGCGGGCTGAATGATCATATTCGCGATGTGGCACGGCGTTTGGCGCGCGCCGGATATATTGCCTTTGCCGCAGATTTTCTGACCAGCGCAGGCGGCACGCCGGGGGATGAGGACGCAGCCCGCACTCTGATTGGCAAATTGGATTTGTCCCACGCGGTTGCGGATGGCGCAGCGGCCATTCGGGCGTTGAAAAGCTATTCTGGTTCCAATGGCCGTGTGGGCGTGGTTGGCTTTTGCTGGGGGGGTGCCATGGTCAATCGGCTGGCGGTCGCTGCTGGCGATGATCTTGCCGCAGGCTCGGCCTTTTATGGCCCCGCGCCTGACCCCGCTCTGGCCGCGCGCGTCAAGGCACGGCTCCAGCTTCATTATGCGGGCAATGATCCGCGTGTAAATGGCACGGCCGATGCCTGGGTGCAGGGCCTAAAGGCGGCTGGTGTTGCTGCTGAGCGATTTGACTATTCGGGCACCGAGCACGCCTTTCACAATGACACGGCAGTGGCACGATATAATCCGGCGGCGGCGCGTTTGGCCTGGGACCGGACACTTAAGCTCTTTGCCCAGACGCTGCGGTAATTGGCTGGAAAAAAGGGGCAACACCGGCCACCCCTTTCTCCAGTTCACAGCCTTTAGCTGGTTGGCTCGGGCATGGCTGAGCTGTGGAGATGGTCCATCTTCCAATCGCCATCGACATAACGATAGATGAAGGAATAGCGCGCCTTTACATCGCGCTTGGCGCCTGTTGCGGGATCCGTCAGGGTGACTGTCCAAGTGCCAAGTCGTGCCGCGCTGTTGCAATCCCTCCCCTCACGCGGAGAGATAGAACGCAAATCGCGCAAAATAAGGGTGCGGCGCAAAGAAAAAGGCCCGGAGCAGCGCCCCGGGCCTTTCTCTCTTTTCAGGTCAGAACCTTAGTCGCGCTGGCCCATGAAGCTCAGCAGGAACTGGAACATGTTCACAAAGTCGAGATAGAGCGACAAGGCGCCCATGATTGCCGTTTTGCCAATCATGTCGGTGCCCGCCACATAGGCGTACATCGACTTGATCCGCTGTGTGTCATAGGCAGTCAGCCCCGCAAAAACGAGAACGCCAATGGCACTAATGACCAGCTGCATCGTGCTCGACTGCAAGAAAATGTTCACAATCGTCGCGACCAACAGGCCGACAACCCCCATAATCAAAAAGGTGCCAAAGCCCGACAGATCCTTTTTCGTCGTATAGCCATAAAGGCTCAGGCCCAAAAAGGCGGCTGCTGTTGCAAAGAATGTCTGTGCAATTGAAGCGCCCGTGTAGACGAGGAAAATCGTCGACATGGAAAGGCCCATGGCCGTTGCAAATCCCCAAAAGCTTGCCTGCAAGCCAAAGGTGGACATACGGTTGAGGCCGAAGTTCATGACAAGAATGAACGCAAGCGGCGACAGGATGATGGCCCATTTCAGCAAGCCGGGGCCGAACATGATGTTCTGTGCCGCGCCAGACGACGCGAACAACAGCGCAACAATGCCCGTCAGCAGCACGCCTGAGGCCATGTAATTGTAAACGGACAGCATGTAGGACCGCAGGCCCGCGTCAAACGCGGCACTGCGCGTGCCGAGATCCACGGTCGGCGCGGTGCCTACCATGCGGGGATCAGACCAGTTAGCCATCGAAGGACTCTCCAAAATTATGCCGGCGGAATAGCCGTATGTGCAAAATATCGTGGTTCCCTAGGGAATTTCAAGCAAAACACGACAAACTGCCGGCCAATTATCTGCGGGCACATGTTTACAAATGGGTACCGCGCCTGCCTTTGGTAAATTTGCTGCGCTTTTCTCTTTGAAAGTGACGGCTTGTCTGTAATCTTGCGCGTTCAGGGGCACGCAATAGCCCAAAGATGAGGAGTGCGCATGGCGGGGGAACAGGTCGCAGGCAAAGCATATCGAACATATGTTCTTGCCCTGTTGATGATCATCTATGCTTTTAACTTCTTGGATCGGCAGGTGGTCACCATCATCGCGCCTTATCTCAAGGCGGACATGGGTGTCTCGGATGCGCAGATTGGGCTGTTATTTGGCACCGCCTTTGCCCTGTTTTATGCTGTATTCGGCCTGCCCCTTGCCAAATTGGCCGATGGCTGGAACCGCGTGCGCACCATTTCAATTGGGCTCGGCTTTTGGTCGTTCATGACCGCGATTTCGGGGTTCACGTCCACCTTTGGGCAATTGGGCTCGGCGCGCATTGGCGTTGGTGTGGGGGAAGCCAGCGCTTCGCCCGCCTCTTATTCTTTGTTGCAGGATTATTTCCCAAAATCGGTCCGCGCGACAGTGCTCGCGCTCTATTCTGCAGGCATTTATATTGGCAGCGGCGCCTCGCTGATTTTCGGGGGCGAGGTCATCAAATATTGGGAAGCCAATTACACGGCTGAAACTGCGCCTTTGGGCCTTGCGGGTTGGCAGGCGACTTATCTGGCCTTTGGTATTCCGGGAATTATTTTGGCCATTCTCATGTGGTTTACCGTGCGTGAGCCCGTGCGCGGTGCCATTGATGGCATGCCAACGCCGGGCCTGCCCAACCCGATGCGCGCCGTGATGGCAGAATTTGCCGCCATGTTGCCGCCGTGGAATTGGCGTGGCTTTGCGCGCCTTGAAACGGGCCGGGCCACATTGACGCGCAACATTGCCTTGTTCTTGGCGCTGGTCGTCGGCACTGCGCTTGTCATCAGCTTTACCGATGGTCTTTTGGCACCGGCCAAGCGGGCTGTTGTGGGGCAGATTGGCAGCTTGGCCATCACAACCAATATGGTCCAGTGGGTGGCGTTGGCCGTTGGCATTTATTGCGTGGGCAGCTGGATTCAGACGATCCGCCTCAGGGATCCTGTCAGCTACGCGCTGATGGCCAATCCCGGCTTTATTGGGCTGACCATTGCGGGTGGCCTCATGTCTTATATCAGCTATGGCCTTTCGCCCTTCATTTTCCTCTATGCCAAGCAAAGCTTTGGCGTGGGTGCTGAAAGTGGTCTGACGCTCGGGCTGATTACCGCTATTGGTGGTGGGCTCGGCGCCAGCTTTGGCGGCGTCTTTGGGGATTGGCTGCGCAAGCACCATCCCGGCGGGCGCGTCTTGGTGATGATTATTGCGGCCTTGGGCTCAGCCGTCACCATTTATGCCAGCTATTCGGTGGAGAGCGTGTCCGCCTTTTATGCTTTTGCAGGCATTAACATCTTCATTCACATCATGTGGTTGGGGCCATGTGCGGCCACCATTCAAGATCTTGTCTTGCCGCGGATGCGGGGCACGGCAACCGCTGTCTTCTTCTTAGGCACAACGATATTGGGCCTCGGCCTTGGGCCCTATCTGGTCGGATTGGTCAGCGATGTGACCGGCGATTTGCGCTTCGCCCTGATGGGAACGCTGGCGGTTATGCCGCTTATCCTCATTGCCATGGTCATTGCGCTGCGGCGCGTGCCAGCGTTGGAAACCAGCTTGATAGATCGGGCACGTGCTGCGGGTGAGGCTGTTTAGCGCGCCCGCAACACGCCGCATAAAATGCGCTTACCGCTTTTGCCGGTGGGGTCAGTCATCTCATCATCTGGGTCGGCATGAACCACAACAGCGGCGCCATCAGCATCGAGCAGGGCCATTGGTCCATTGGCAAGTGTGCCAGCGCCCAACCAGCTTTTCAGACGGCCTTTACCCGTGGCGTCCGCACGCAAATTCGGCGCATCACCCGCATGGGTTCCGTGCGGATTCTTCCGGCCATGTTGGTGCCCGCCCGGGTTCCAGTGCGGCCCTGCACTGGTAAAGTCAGGCGCTGCGCATTGGCCCACCGCATGGACATGCAGGCCATGGTCGCCCGGTGTAATGCCCGTTGCGGTCACATCAATCCACAGTCCGTCGGCTGATTGCGTGATGAGGGCGCGGCCAGATGGTCGGCCATTGGCATCAACCAGATCCGCACGTGCGCCGCGGCCAGTCATCCCCGACTCCATAGGCCCCACACAGCCGGCAAGGCTCATGGGCAGCAGAAGGGCAACGGACATTAAACGACGCATATCAGACTCCGTTAATACGAGTTGGCTAGGTCAGCATTGTCTGAATTTTGTGTAAGCTCAAGCCAGTCTATGGTTTACGGGAATAAAGCGGCGCAGATTTCAGCCGGGAGGCATATATGGCAATCATCATTACCGGCGCGGCAGGGTTTATTGGAGCGCATGTTGCCCGGCAGGTGCTGGCGCGCGGCGATCATGTTGTTGGCCTTGATAATTTGAACGATTATTATGACGTTCAGCTAAAGCGCGATCGGCTGGCCGATATTGCCCATCCCAATTTTGTATTTCACCCCGTCGACTTTGCAGATCCGCAGGCGCTCGACGATGCGGTCCGCACGGTCGAAATAGACACAATTGTCCATTTGGGCGCGCAGGCGGGCGTGCGGTATTCGCTTATCAATCCGACAGCCTATGCCCAGTCAAATTTGGTCGGCCATCTCAATCTTCTCGAGCTGGCACGTCAGCGGGGTGTGCGGCAGATGGTCTATGCCTCATCCTCTTCGGTCTATGGCAATGCGCAGGCCCTGCCGTTGCGCGTCAGCGATCGCGTTGATCATCCCATCTCGCTTTATGCAGCCACCAAAAAAGCCAATGAATTGATGAGCGAAAGCTACGCCCATCTCTATCGCATTCCCCTAACAGGCTTGCGCTTTTTCACAGTCTATGGGCGCTGGGGACGGCCAGATATGGCAATTTGGATTTTTGCTGAAAAGATCCTGCGCGGACAGCCCCTCACAGTTTACAACCAAGGCCAGATGCGGCGAGACTTTACGCATATTGACGATATTGTGGCGGGCATAGTTGCGGCCATTGATCGCCCCGTTGTGGATGACGGGCTGACAAAATCTGGCGGCAGCGTCGCACCACACCGCATTCTTAACCTTGGCAATCATCAGGCAGAAGACTTGACGCGCGTCATCAGCCTGATTGAGTCTGCGTGTGGCTGCCGGGCTGAGGTGGATTATCAGCCGCTCCAGCCGGGCGATGTCTTGGAAACTTTTGCCGATATCAGTGCGTCAACTGCAGAGCTGGGCTTTGCGCCAACCACACCAATTGATGTTGGTATTCCAGACTTTGTGGCCTGGTTACGCGCCTATCGCGGCCTTTAAAACGCTCTTAGGGTCGCCCAACTGAGCTATAGTGAAAGCCTTGGCGGCGGACCTCTTCGGGCTGATAGATATTGCGCAAATCAACCAACACCGGTGTGCGCATGGCGCTGGCAATTCGGCCCAAGTCGAGCGCACGGAACGCATTCCATTCCGTCACCAGCGCCAGCGCATCCGCGCCTTGCGCAACGGCATAAGGGTCAGCCCGAAATTCGACGCCGGGCATCAGCGGCTTGGCAGCCTCCATGCCTTCCGGATCATAGGCCACGACGTTTACGCCCGCGTCTTGCAGCGCCTGCACAATGGCAAGCGAGGGCGCATCGCGCATATCATCAGTATTGGGCTTAAAGGTTACGCCCAATAGCCCCACGGTTTTGCCGCGCACATGAGTGCCCATGGCCTGAAGGATTTTGCGGCCCATGGCACGCTTGCGGCTATCATTCACTTGCACCACAGCTTCGACAATGCGGCAGGGCACATCATGGTCTTCGGCCGTTTTCAACAGAGCCAGTGTATCTTTGGGAAAGCAGGATCCGCCATAGCCCGGCCCGGCATGCAGGAACTTGCTGCCAATCCGGTTGTCGAGACCAATGCCGCGCGCCACATCTTGCACATCGGCCCCCACGGCTTCGCACAAATCAGCCATCTCGTTGATGAAGGTAATCTTGGTCGCCAAAAAGGCATTGGCGGCATATTTGATCAGCTCGGCTGTTCGGCGTGCGGTGAAAACAAGCGGCGCCTGATTGAGATAGAGCGGGCGGTAAACTTCCTGCATCACGGCGCGCGCCCAATCGTCAGACGTGCCAATGACAATCCGGTCCGGCCGCTTAAAGTCATGAATGGCGGCCCCCTCGCGGAGAAATTCTGGGTTGGACACCACGGCAATTTGGGCGTCAGGGGCGGCCTCGCGCAATATGCGCTCCACCTCATCGCCCGTGCCCACGGGCACCGTAGATTTGTTCACGACGACCACCGGGCCCGTCAGCGCGGCGGCAATGTCGCGCGTGGCCTGATAGACATAGCTTAAATCTGCATGGCCATCGCCGCGGCGCGATGGCGTGCCAACAGCAATGAAGACGGCCTCTGCCCCTGCCACGCCGGCCTTCAAATCTGTCGTAAACGTCAGCCGGCCTGCAGTTACATTTGCGGCGACAAGATCTGCCAGCCCGGGCTCATAAATGGGCATGATGCCCGCCAACAATGCGTCAATTTTGCGCTGGTCTAAATCCACGCACGTCACGTCATGACCAAAATCTGCAAAGCAGGCACCCGATACAAGGCCAACATAGCCTGCGCCAATCATTGTGATTTTCATTCAGTCACCCAGTTTA
>JBEDNE010000087.1:0-3844 GCA_041170745.1 Pseudomonadota bacterium | reverse complement strand
GTGGGCTATGGTGACACACCCGTGCTTCGGCAGCTCAACTTGCGGCTCGATCCGGATGACCGACTGGCGCTGCTCGGCCGCAATGGGAATGGGAAGACCACGCTGGCGCGTCTCCTTGCAGCGCAGCTGGTGCCAATGGACGGCAGCATGAACGCCAGCAGCAAGATGCGCGTGGGGTATTTTACCCAATATCAAGTTGAAGAACTGGATCCGTCGGAAACACCCTTGGAGCACATGACCAAGTTGATGACCGCTGCAAGCCCCTCAGCGGTGCGGGCGCAACTTGGGCGCTTTGGGTTTTCAGGCCCAAAGGCGACAACTATGGTGGGCAAGCTGTCTGGCGGAGAACGCGCACGGCTGGCGCTGGCGCTGATTACCTATGAGGCGCCGCACCTGCTGATCCTTGACGAACCGACCAACCACCTTGATGTCGATGCCCGCGAAGCTTTGATCCAGGCGCTTAACGGCTATTCGGGCGCCGTGGTGATCGTCAGCCATGACCGGCATATGCTGGACATGACGGCAGACCGCTTGGTGCTTGTTGATGGCGGTGCCGCCAATGAATTTGATGGCTCCATTGATGACTATATTGGTTTTGTGCTCGCCAAAGACCCCGCCCCAGCGCGCAAGGACGGGATCAACAAGAAAGACCAGCGCAAAGCCGCCGCCGACGCGCGCGCGAAAAGTCAGGAATCCAGAAAGCGCGCACGCGACGCTGAGATTGAGCTGGAGCGGCTCTTGGCCCAACGCAATGCCATTGATCAAGCGATGTTCGATCCCGGAAAAGCCGACGCATCGCTCCAAAAATGCACAGTCACCGAATTGATGAAACTGCGGGCCGATATCGTTAAATCTATTGAAGCGGCAGAGGCCATCTGGCTGGGCGCCAGCGAGGCTCTCGAAGCGATGACAGCTTAGGGTACAAGTCAAAAGGTGACAGCGTCACTTTCTTTCGCTACTGCGACCGCCCATGAACGCATGGGTCCGAGAGTCGAAGGCAGGCAAATCGCTGTTCGCGATTGCGGTCCTGTTCACACTCTGCCTGCGCATTCTTATCCCAACTGGCTTTATGCCATCGGTCAGTGCCCAAGGCTTGGTCGTCGAACTCTGCTCGGGCGTAAGCGGCCAGACTGTTACGATTGATCTGGGCAAAAAGCATCCCGGCGAGACGGAACAGCACGCGGCTGACAATCCCTGCCTGTTCGCAGGGGGCTTGGGTCATGGCCTGCTTGCCAGTGATGAGCTGCCAACCATCCTGCCCTTTGTTTACGGGCTGACGATCTTTATCGGCACAGCGATTGCTGACCTGACAATCAGCCGCCTCGCGGCCCCGCCACCCCCCTCTCAAGCCCCGCCTGCGCTGCGCTAAGCTCGCGCAGCGGACAACAAAACCTCGTTCGCTGCTGATCTGCGCGCAGGCTGTGCCTGGGCGCGTGTCTGGCATCCGCTCCGGATGGTCAGGCTCTTCAGGGACCAGGTTAAAACATGTCTAAATATACTGGGGCGCATGCGCTCAAAACTTCACTCACATCCTCCACGATTGCCCTTGCCGCAGCGCTGACGTCGGCAACTGCCTTTGCAGAAGAGGCCCCCTCCTCCTCAGCTATGGCTACAGACGCGCCAACGATTTTTGTGGTCGGCCAACAAGACACGCCCATCACTGTTGTTCCCCGCGGGTTATCCGTTTCGCTCGGTCAGGAGGAATTCGGGGGCATCAACGCGCTCAATGTCGAAGACCTGATGAAGTACGCGCCCAATTTCTTCGTTCGCAAGCGGTTTGCGGGCGATGACAATGCCGTGGTCGCCCTGCGCGGCGCCAATAGCATTCAGAGCGCCCGAACCATCGTCATGGTCGATGGCTTTGTCGTCTCCAACTTCCTTGGCAACCGCTGGGACTTTCCCCCCAAATGGAACGTGGTCGGCCCGGCCGAAGTCCGGCAGTTCGACATTGTCTATGGCCCCTATTCAGCGCGCTATGGCGGCAATTCAATGGGCGGGGTCATCTCGGTGACAACGCAGAAGCCCCAAGAAACCGGGGCCTATGCAACGGCCCAAACCATGATCATGCCGTTCAAGGAATATGGCTTTGAAGAGACATTCAAGGGCTATAGCCTGGAAGGCGGCGTCAACTGGACGCAAAAAGACGGCCCGTGGTCAGTCCGTGTTTCCGGCCGCCATTTCGAGAACACCGGCCAATCGATGACTTATAATCTGCTGACGGCGACAACGGGCACAGGCGCCGCCGTGACGGGAGCTTATGTCGACCCGCGCCTTGCCACACCCGTTTTCGGGGCCGCTTCGCCTGTTAATGTCACGCAAGATCAAGCGCGGCTGCGCATTGGCTATGAAACTGCGGGCGGTTGGCAGATTGATGCGCTGGGCATGATCTGGCTGACCAAGCAGGACCTGACAGACGCGCGCAGCTGGTTGACCAATGCGGCCACTGGCGCCCCAGTCCATCAGGGCAAGGTCAGCTTCGGCGGCCGTGTCTGGAATGCGACTGGCCTCACCCTGTCGAAGACGCGCCGAACCGAATATCTGGCCGGCCTCAAGCTGGCCGGTCCCGCGGCTGGATGGGACATGGCCTTAAACCTGTCGCGATACTGGATCCCCAAATGGGATACGCGCACATCGCGGGATTATGCGACTGGCGTTGCGCTGGGACAGGGCACACAGTCGCGCGTGAACGCGCCCGGCTGGTTCACGGGGGATCTCTCAGTCGAACGTGCATTCGGCCGGCACAAGATCGCCTTCGGGGCAAATGCCAATGCCTATCAAACCTCAACTGATAGCTTTGCGACTACAAATTGGGAGGCCGCGACGTCGCCCACATATTCAACCTCAACCTATGGCAAGACCAGCCTTTGGGGGCTGTGGGGGGAAGACGCAATTGACCTTGGCAGCAGCTGGATTCTGACCGGGGGCATAAGATTTGATGGCTGGCGCGCCTATGATGGCGGCATCGCAAAGCTGTATTCAGCCGCGCGCAAGGATGATCGCTATCCGACGCGAACGGATAACAGCTTCAGTCCCAAGCTGAGCCTGCAAGGCGAGCTGACGGACGCTTTGGCCATCCAGATGAGCCTTGGCACCGCCAAGCGCTTTCCCACGGTTGGTGAGCTGTACCAGGGCCGGTTTGATGATATTTCGCAAGCCATCGATCCGCAAAGCTACGACCCCGACCTGCGGGCCGAACGCTCTCAAGACGCAAACCTCATCCTGCGTCATCGGTCCAGCAAAGCGCAGACCACGCTCAGCCTGTTCTACCAGAACATCAAGGATGCCATTTTCAGCTTTAGTGGCCTCAATCAGTTCGGCACGGTCATCACCAGCTACAAAAATGTCGATCAGGTCCGACAATATGGTGTCGAGCTGATGGTCGAGGCCAAGAACATTTTGGTGGATGGCCTGGATGTCGATGCGAACTTGGCCTGGCTTGATGCAAAGACGGTGAAGAACGCGGCCAACCCGGCCGCCGAAGGGGTTCAGTTCCCCCGCATCCCGGAATGGCGGTCTAACGGCAACATTCGATATCAGGTGGCTGATCCGATCAAAGCATCGCTCGGCTGGCGCTATGCATCGCGTCCCAACTCCGACTTGTTCGGACTGGTCCGCGGGGACGCGTATGGATTCCAGACTGAATATTTCACAGTCGACACCCGCCTGACCTGGCAACTCAACACGTCGCTCGAACTGGGCGCAGGGGTCGATAACCTGTTCAATGATCAAGCCTATGTGTCGCATCCGCTCCCCCAGCGCACGTTCGTCCTTGATCTCAAGGCGAAGTGGTAATTTCATGAACGAGCCAACTCCCAAAGCATCGCTCTATAGGATGATCTGGCGC
>JBEDNE010000086.1:0-3856 GCA_041170745.1 Pseudomonadota bacterium | reverse complement strand
CCCCCATCCCCTCCCCTGAAGGGGAGGGGCTCATTTAGGGCCAAATCATAAATCACGACATCGCGGGCTTTGAGCTCCACCTGCTCGCCTGCGCGCGCCAAATCATAAGCCCGCTGGCCGTCGACCTTTAACGCCGAATAGACAGGCGGAATTTGGGAAATTGGGCCGGTAAATTGCGCGAGAACAGCCGCAATCTGGGCCTGAGAGGGGCGCGCCTCGCTTGTCGCGATAACCATCCCTTCCAGGTCCAGCGTATCCGTCTGCGTCCCGAATTGGATTGTGAAGTCGTAGATTTTGGACGCATCGAGCATCCGGCCAGCCAGCTTTGTTGCCTCACCAATCGCAATGGGCAAAACGCCGGTGGCCAGCGGATCCAGCGTGCCGCCATGGCCCACCTTTGCCTTGGGATAGCCCCCCACACGCAACGCCCGCTTCACAGCCGAGACTGCGTTGGTTGACCCTAAACCCAGTGGCTTATCAAGGATGATCCAGCCATTGAGCGCGGGAGGCGCCTCAGCCACGAACCTTTTCCATAAAATGCTTGCGGCACAAGGCGACATAGCGATCATTGCCGCCCACTTCAGTCTGGGCGCCTTCTTTCACGGCATTGCCATTGGCATCGACACGCAGGTTCATTGTCGCCTTGCGGCCACATTCACAAACAGCCTTCAATTCAACAAGCGTATCGGCAATGCCAAGCAACGCGGCCGAGCCGGGGAAAAGCTCCGCCTGAAAATCGGTCCGCAGGCCATAGGTCACGATGGGGATATTCGCTTCATCCGCAAGCCGCGCCAGCTGCAGAACCTGATCGCGCGACAAAAACTGCGCTTCATCGACCAGCACACACGCAAGCGGGCGCCGCGCTTGTTCGGCCATCACTTCGGCAAATAAATCGGTTTCTGGCCGAAAGCGATGTGCCTCGGCCTTCAGGCCAATACGGCTGGTAATCGCCCCAACTTCGTAGCGATCATCCAGCTCAGCCGTCCACAGCATCGTTTCCATGCCGCGCTCTTGATAATTAAACGCCGCCTGCAACAGCGTGGTCGATTTGCCGGCATTCATAGAGGCATAATAGAAATAGAGCTTCGCCATTAGTCGACATCCGACGCCAAATCGCGCGCCACTTTGGGGTTGCGCAACAGCTGGTCGATATGCGTGCCTTCGTCAAAGCTCTCATCCGCCAAGAATTTCAGCTTGGCGGCATATTTCTGCCGGACTTTGGACGCGACCGTCCGCTGCAAAAAGGCCGTATTGGTCCGCAGCGCCTTCAGCACCGCCTCTTCATCCTTGCCCAGCAATGGCTTTACGAACACCGTTGCGTGTCGCAGATCAGGCGACATCCGCACCTCCGTGATCGAGACAGGGTGGCTGGCAAGGACATCATCATGCACCTCGCCACGCATCAAGATCTCTGACAGCACATGGCGCACCTGTTCCCCCACGCGCAGCACGCGAACAGAGCGGGTTTCTTCGGTCTGGCTGGTCATCAGGGCCTCCGGCCCCTTCCCGTTTCCGGAAAGGGGGTGGGATTACAGCGTGCGAACACGCTCTTCGACGTCAAACACTTCGAGCATATCGCCTGGCTTGATGTCGTTCGTGCCTTCCAACACGACGCCACATTCCAGACCGGCGCGGACTTCGGCCACATCGTCCTTGAAGCGACGCAGCGACGCAATGACTGTCTTGCTGACGATAACATCGTCGCGCGTGACGCGGGCGTGAATGCCTTTCTTGATATACCCATCGGTAACCAAGAGACCGGCTGCCTTGTCCTTTTTGCCTGCGGGGAAGATTTCCTTGATTTCGGCACGGCCAACAACCGTTTCGAAATATTCCGGACCGAGTTCGCCCGCCATGCCCGCGCGAATATCATCCAGCAGGTCATAAATGACGTCATAATATTTCAGCGCCACGCCATTGCGCTCGGCAATTTCACGTGCCTTGGCGTTGGGACGGACGTTGAACCCAATGATCGGCGCACCTGAGGCCTTGGCCAGCGTCACATCGCTTTCGGTAATGCCCCCAACGCCGGAATGCAGGATGCGGACCTTAATGTCCTCATTGCCCACCTTCGCCAGCGAGGAGACAATGGCTTCAACAGAGCCCTGCACATCACCCTTGACGACCAGCGGATATTCCTTGGCCTGCTTTTCCTTCAATGCCGAGAACATCGATTCCAGCGATGCCGGGCCAGAGCCGGTGCGCTTGCGGGTGGCAACTTCCGAGCGATAAGCCGCGACTTCACGGGCGCGCGCTTCGCTTTCAACAACAGTCAACGTATCGCCAGCCGAGGGCACACCGCCCAAGCCGAGCACTTCCACGGGAGTGGAGGGGCCAGCTTCTTTGATCTGCATGCCCTTGTCATTCACCATGGCACGCACACGACCGCTTTCAGCACCCACGACGAAAATGTCGCCGGCGCGCAGCGTGCCGCGCTGGACAAGGATCGTGGCTACTGGGCCCTTGCCCTTATCCAGCTTGGCTTCAATCACCTTGCCTTCAGCCGCGCGATCGGGATTGGCCTTGAGTTCCGAAATTTCAGCCTGCAGCTGAATTTTCTCGATCAGCTCATCCAATCCCTGCTTGGTCTTGGACGAGACTTCAACGTCCTGAACGTCACCCGACATGGCTTCGACAATGACGTCATATTGCAGCAGCTGCTCACGCACCTTTTGCGGCTGCGCCTCGTGCTTGTCGCACTTGGTGATCGCCACAATCATCGGAACGCCAGCGGCTTTCACATGGTTGATCGCTTCCACGGTCTGCGGCTTGGGGCCGTCATCAGCCGCGACGACGATCACCACAATATCGGTCACATTCGCGCCGCGTGCGCGCATTTCGGTAAAGGCTTCGTGGCCCGGCGTGTCGAGGAAGGTAATCTTCGATTTATCCTTCATCGTCAGCTGATAGGCGCCGATATGCTGGGTAATCCCCCCCGCTTCGCCACCCACCACATCGGTGCCGCGCAGCGCATCCAACAGCGAGGTCTTGCCGTGATCGACATGGCCCATGATTGCGACAACTGGCGGACGCGCCTTCAACGTTTCGGGCGCATCAACATCTTCTTCGTGCGCAATATCCACGTCGGCGTCAGACACGCGCTGGATGTTATGCCCAAATTCCGTGACGAGCAGCTCAGCTGTATCTTGATCAATGGTCTGCGTCAGCGTGACGGGCATGCCCATTTTGAACAGCGCCTTCACCAGATCAGCCCCGCGCTCGGCCATACGAATAGCAAGTTCTTGCACGGTGATGGATTCCGGAACCTGAACATCACGCACTTGCTTAACGGCAGGGCCGCCAGACTGATGGGCGCGCTTGTCCTTTTCCCGCGCGCGGCGCAGCGCCGCGAGCGAGCGGGCGCGGACGCCATCTTCATCGCCTAGGGCGCGCGTAACGGTCAGCTTGCCATGTTGGCGGCGATCATCAACGCCACGACCCCGGCTGGGGCGATCCGGCTCACGCCGAGGGGCTGGGGCACCGCTGCCCGTGTGACGGCGTGGACCACGATCCTCTTCATCATCCACGGCAATTGGGGCTGCCACAACAGGGGCCGAGGCTGCACGCTCAGCCTCAAGCGCGGCCTGACGTGCTTCTTCTTCCGCTTGCAAGCGGGCAGCTTCAGCTGCCTCTTCTTCAGCACGACGATTGTCTTCGGCGCGGCGGCGCTCTTCCTCGCTATTGGCTTTGCGCGCCTGTTCTTCCCGGCGACGCGCTTCTTCCAGCGCGGCAAGGCGGGCTTCTTCTGCCTCGCGCAGCAACTTGGCCTGCAATTCCTGGCGCGACAATTGGGGCTCTGGCGCACGCGGCGGGGCCGGCGGCGGCGGAGCCTTAGCGACGGGCTCTGGTGCGACAG
>JBEDNE010000085.1:0-9749 GCA_041170745.1 Pseudomonadota bacterium | reverse complement strand
CGCCTTTTGACCCGCGGTTGATGGAAATTGTGCCGGCCGCAGTTGCCCAAGCGGCAATGGATTCAGGCGTGGCCACACGCCCCATTCTCGACATGGCAGAATATCGCAACTCGCTGCGCGCCCGGATGAACCCGACCACCTCGGTCCTCACCATGGCCTATGAACATGCCCGCGCGCATCCCAAGCGCGTTGTCTTTGCTGAAGCCGAGGAAGAAGTTGTGCTGCGCGCAGCCATTGCCTTCCGCGATGGCGGCTGCGGCACGCCGGTGCTGGTGGGGCGCGACAATGTCCGCGACAAGCTGGCGGCCTTGGGCGTTGAAAATCCAGACAGCTTTGAATTGCATAACAGCCGCAATTCGCCGCTGGTGCCCAAGATGGTCGATATTTTGTATGAACGGCTCCAGCGCCGCGGCTATCTGCGCCGCGATTGTGAACGGCTCGTCAACCAAGACCGCAACGTCTTTTCATCGCTGCTCCTGAAAATGGGCGAAGCCGATGCTGTCATTACGGGCGTCACGCGGGGCTTTGGCCAGACGCTGCGTGAAGTGCGCCGCGTGATTGATCCTGCCCAGGGCATGACGCCTTTTGGGATGCATATTTTGGTCGGCCAGCACCACACGGTGTTCATGGCCGATACCACAGTCAATGAACGGCCCTCAGCCGAGGAATTGGCCGATATTGCCGAAGCCAGTGCCGCTGTTGCCCGGCGCATGGGGCATGAGCCGCGCGTCGCCTTTCTCTCTTATTCCACTTTTGGCAATCCGCGCGGGACATGGCTTGATCCGCTGCGTGAAGCCGTTGCCATCCTCGATCAACGCGGTGTCAGCTTTGAATATGAAGGCGAAATGGCCCCCGATGTGGCGTTAAACCCCCGTCTGGCCGCAGCCTATCCGTTTAGCCGCCTGTCAGGGCCGGCCAATGTGCTGATCATGCCAGGTCTGCAAGCGGCCAATATCTCGGCAAAATTGCTGCGTGAACTGGGTGGCGACTCAGTGATTGGGCCGTTCTTGGTCGGCATGGAAAAGCCAGTGCAGGTGGCCCCGATGGTCTCCACTGCCTCAGAATTGGTGACGCTGGCGGTTCTCGCCGCAAGCGGTATCGCTCGCTAGTCTCAAAGCAATTGGCCCAGTTGCACGGCGCGACTGGGCTTAGGCACCGAAGCGCTGAAAAAACTTAGTTGGGATTGTCCGTCGTGCCGGGAGACTCACCCAGCGCGCCGACTTGGCCGATATTGCCAAACAGCTCTTCAAAGAAGCTGCGGTCGCGGCCCAAAGTCTTGGTTTTCTTGGACGAGGGAGAGACTTTGGCAATGTCTTCCATACCGCGGCGGTCGACTGTTGCCACATTGCCCGCCTCATCAAAGCTGACGCGCAACACCATCTGGTCACTCGCTTTGGGCGTATTAAACGCATATTGGCGCGTGTTGCGGGCGAAATAATAATAATCTTTCTCGCCAAATTGGCTCACCCACGTCGGGCGGCCCAAGGTCTTTTCAACTGAATCGCGATTATCAACACCGGGCTGAATGGCATCAACCAGCGTCATATCAGCAATAAAGCCCTGATGGCCGGCCAGCCGCGTGCAGGCCGTGGACGACAGCCCAATGGCCACCAAGACCAAAGCAGTTGCGAATTTGCGGTTCATGCACGACGACCTTTCCATAATGCGACCTTGCCTCTTGCTGAACAGGCCGCAACCCCCAATATGCCGGGAGCCGATGAACAACAAGCCAGTTGGGACAAATGGATGGCCTTTGGATTTATAAAACGACTTTTTGCCCGGGATGAAGGGCGCGATGCGCTGTCCCAGCTCTATCGCGCCGTCATTGCTGAAGCGCGCACGCCCGATTGGTATCAAAAAGGCAAAGTCGCCGATACAATGGATGGCCGCTTTGAAATGGTCGCCGCAGTCACGGCGCTCACCATTTTGCGGCTCGACGCAGAAGGCGAACCCGGCCGCGTGCCCGCCGTGATGCTGACCGAAATTTTCGTCGACGATATGGACGGCCAGCTGCGCCAAGAAGGCATTGGCGATATTGTGGTGGGCAAGCATATTGGCAAGATGATGGCCTCGCTGGGCGGGCGGATGGACGCCTATCGAGCCGGCCTTGATGGCGGGGATTTTGAGGCTGCCTTGATCCGCAACCTCTATCGCACGCAAGATCCGGGAAAAACGGCACTGGCCTTTACAGCGGCACGGCTGCGTGATCTGTGGGCGCGGCTGTGTGCAACGCCGCTGGACGCCCTGTTGGCAGGCACAATAACGGATGCCAAGAAATGACCCCAGAATTTTCCCGCCCCTATAAGCTCGACACTTTGGGCCAGCCGCGCTCCGTTGAAATTCGCGCAGACGCCGAAGAGCGCACTGGCCTTGCGCGCCGCTTTGGCTTGCAATCGCTGGACCGGCTAGAGGCGCGCGCCACGCTGACAACAAGCGCACAAGGGATTGAAGTGGCCGGGCATTTGCGGGCCGAGGCCGTGCAAAGCTGTGTGGTGACGGGCGACCCCATTCCGGCGCGGATCGATCAAGATTTTGTTGTGCGCTTTGTGCCCGAAGACGCAGCGCCTGAGGCCGAGGAAATCGAACTGAGCGCGGAGGATTGCGACATCATGGAACATGATGGTCAGCAAATCGATTTGGGTGAAGCGGTTGCGCAGACACTGGGCCTGGCACTGGACCCCTATCCCCGCAGCGCCAATGCCGAAGCGCGGCTGCGCGAGGCAGGCGTAAAGTCTGAAGAAGAAGCCGGCCCCTTTGGTGCCTTGGCCGCCCTGAAGGACAAGCTGCAGGGCAAATAAACGCGTCTAGCGCGTCAGCAAAAACACCGCGTGTTCTGCACGCAAATTGGCGGCGCCCGCGCTGATCAGCTTTTCCCCGCGCAAAAACCATTGGCCTTCAATGCGAATGCCGCGTTCCGCAATATATTTGCGGAAATCATCAATGGTGACATGGTGGATATTGGGCGTGTCATACCAGCGCGCGGGCAATTGCTTGGTGACAGGCATGGTCCCGCCAAACATCAACGCCATGCGGATGCGCCATTGGGCAAAATTGGGGAAAGAGACAAAGGCCATGCGCCCAATGCGCAGCAATTGATCCATCACCAAATCTGGCCGCATCGTGGTTTGCAGCGTTTGTGAGAGAATGGCGTAATCAAAAGCGGCATCGGGATAATCGGCCAAATCGGTATCGGCATTGCCTTGGATGACGGACAGGCCGCGCGCCACACAGGCGGTCACATTATCGCGGTCCAGCTCCATCCCACGGGCATCGGCTTGTTTTTGATCGCGCAGCGCCGCCATCAAAGCGCCATCGCCACAGCCAATATCCAGCACGCGGCTGGCGGGCGCAATTTCGCGCGCAATAATCGCAAGGTCAGGTCGCAGCACCATTACAGGCCCCCTGCGGATAAAAAGCCATCCACAACACGGTCCAGCTCGGGCACATCCAAAAGGAAGCTATCATGCCCAAAGGGCGCCGAAAGCTCCATAAAGCTGACTGGCGCGCCGCCTGCATTCAAGGCGTGGACAATGTTGCGCGATTCCGATGTGGGGTAGAGCCAATCGGTATCAAAGCTGACCACGCAAAAGCGCGTGGCAGAGCCGCGAAACGCATTGGCCAGATGGCCGCCATGGTCTTCGGCCAAATCAAAATAATCCATCGCGCGGGTGATATAGAGATAGGAATTGGCATCAAAGCGGCCCGTGAAGCTAAGGCCCTGATAGCGCAAATAACTTTCCACTTGGAAATCCGCATCAAAACCAAAGGTCTTGGCTGCCCGATCCTGCAGACGCCGCCCGAATTTCTCGGTTAAGCCATGTTCGGACAAATAGGTGATGTGTGCGGCCATGCGTGCGACAGCAAGGCCCGCATCGGGCGCCTGCCCATCATGATAATAATCGCCGCCGCGCCAATTGGGGTCTGCCATAATCGCTTGGCGGCCCACCTCATGAAACGCAATATTCTGCGCCGAATGGCGGGCGGTGGAGGCAATGACCAAGGCCGCCCGCACGCGCGTGGGATAGGTGGCAGCCCAAGTCAGCGCCTGCATGCCGCCCATTGAGCCGCCGACCACGGCGTAAAGCGCCGCAATGCCCAAATGGTCGAGCAACATGGCCTGCGCCCGCACCATGTCGCGAATGGTGATGACGGGAAAGCGCATGGCATAGGGCGTCCCATCCGGCCCAAGCGATTCTGGCCCGGACGAGCCCATGCAGCTGCCAATCACATTGGGGCAGATGACGCAGAAGCGATTGGTATCAATGGGCTTGCCGGGGCCAACCATGCGCGTCCACCAGCCGGGCTTGCCCGTAATTGGGTGCGTTGAGGCAACGTGCTGATCCCCTGTCAGGGCGTGACACAGCAGAATCACATTGCTGGCATCTGCATTCAGCGTGCCATAGGTTTCATAAGCAATATCAACTGGCGCAAGCACGCCACCGCCATCGAGCGCCAGCGGCTCGGCAAGCGTTAATTTACGATCAAGGCCAAAACGCGTGTCTGCCATGGCGTGGGGCTAGGGGCGGCAGGCGGGCATTGTCAACCAATCCCATGCGTGCGCGTGGTTTGACCGACATTCCCCGCCCGTCTAAGGCGCAGGACATGACTGGACCCACACCAAAGCCCTGGATCATGGATATTGCCCCTTATGTTCCGGGGAAATCCAAAACTGATGACGGCCGCGTTGTTGCCAAGCTGTCGTCAAACGAAAACCCATTGGGCACAAGTGAACAGGCGCGGGCCGCCTTTTTGCGCCATGCTGGCGATTTGGAACGCTATCCTGATGCAGGCGCCACAGCGCTACGCGCGGCATTGGCATCCGCGCATGGCCTTGACCCAGACCGGATTATCTATGGCACCGGGTCAGATGAAGTGCTGCATTTGGCGGCGGGCGCTTTTGCCGGGCCGGGCGACGAAATTATTTTCATGAAATACGGTTTTGCCGTCTATGAAATTGCAACCCGCCGCGTCGGGGCCACACCCATTATCGTGCCTGATGCCGATTATGCGACCGATGTGGACGCCATCTTGGCGCATGTCACGGATAAGACGCGGATCATCTTCATCGCCAACCCCAATAACCCAACGGGCACCTATTGCCCGCGGGCAGAAATTGCCCGGCTCCATGCCGCACTGCCCAGCCATGTGCTGTTGGTGCTGGACCATGCCTATGCGGAATATCTGACGCCTGACGAAGATGATGGCGGGCTAGAGCTGGCAAAGACAGCGGCCAATGTTCTTGTCACACGGACATTTTCCAAAATTTACGGGCTGGCGTCTGAACGTGTGGGCTGGGGCTATGCCGCCCCCGCGATCATTGATGCCATGCACCGCATTCGGGCACCCTTTAGCTTTTCAATTGCAGCCCATGCCGCTGCCATCGCGGCTGTTGCTGACACAGATTTTGTTGCCCAAAGCCGGGATCATAACGCCCGCTGGCGCGACTGGTTTGCCAATGAAATTGCCAAGCTTGGCAATGCCGGGCTGCGCGCCATTCCCAGCAAGGCGAATTTCCAACTGGTGATTTTTGACGGGGCCGTCAGCGCTGAGACAGCCTATCAGGGCCTGATGGACCGCGGCTATATTGTCCGCTGGCTGCCCGGCCAGGGGCTAAGCCAAGGCTTGCGGATCACCATTGGGACTGAGGCTGAAACCCGCGGCGTGATTGCAGCCTTGCGTGAGATAACAGGGGCAGATGCCTAATGGCTGCGACACCGCCTTTTGCCCATGTCGCGATTATCGGGCTGGGTCTGATTGGATCCTCGATTGCCCGCGCCGTGCGCGCAGCCATGCCCGAGGTGCAGCTATCCGGCTATGATGCCAATGCTGAAAGCCGGGCCACAGCCCGCACGCTGGGGCTGGCCGATCGCCTTGCTGAGAGTGGGGCAGAGGCGGTCGCTGGTGCGGATCTGGTTATTTTCTGCGTGCCCGTAGGCGCGATGGGCCCAGCGGCAGCCGAGCTGCGCCAGGGCCTGAAACCCAGCGCGCTCATCAGTGATGTCGGCTCGTCCAAAGCCAATGTGCTGGCAGAGTTGCAAGCCGCCCTGCCGGACCATGCCATTTTGCCGGCCCACCCTGTGGCGGGCACGGAACGCAGTGGACCTGAGGCTGGCTTTGCGAGCTTGTTCCAAAATCGCTGGTGCATCCTAACGCCGCCCGAAACAGCAGCGCCACACCATGTCGATCAGCTGACGCGCTTTTGGCAGGCGCTGGGCGCCAATGTTGAGATCATGGATCCGCAGCATCATGATTTGGTGCTGGCAGTGACCAGCCATTTGCCGCACCTGATTGCCTATACCATTGTCGGCACAGCCTCTGATCTGGAATCGGTGACGCGCAGCGAAGTCATTAAATATTCGGCAGGCGGCTTTCGGGATTTTACGCGCATTGCCGCGTCTGACCCGACGATGTGGCGGGATGTTTTCCTGTCCAACAAGGACGCTGTTCTGGAAATGCTGCAGCGTTTTTCAGAAGATTTGACTGCGCTGCAACGCGCGATCCGCTGGGGGGATGGCGATGCGCTGTTTGATTTGTTCAGCCGCACGCGCGCCATTCGTCGCAGCATTATTGAAGAAGGCCAAGATGATGCCCGGCCTGATTTTGGACGGTCTGGCAGCTGACAGCGGCTGTCCCAGCCTTAGCTGTTCAGCGCGTTAATTGCCGCATGAACACGGGCCTCAATCTCTTCGCGCGACAGGCCGGGGGGAATTTCATCGCCCACTTTTAGCGTGACAATACCGGGATATTTGACAAAGCCGCGGGGCCAGACTTTGCCGCTATCAAGCGCGACAGGCACCACAGGAAGCCCCAGAATTTTATACAGGCCGGCCAAACCCGCCCGCAAATCTGGCTGTTCGCCATGCGGCACGCGCGTGCCTTCTGGAAAAAGAACAATGGGTCGGCCCGAGGCTTTGGCCCGCTTGGCCTCGGCAATCATCCGGCGCATCGCCGCGGCCCCAGCATCCCGATCAACACCAATGGATCCATGCGCCCGCGCGGCATGGCCCCAGCCAAAAATATCCAGCAATTCCTGCTTCATCACCACCACAGGGCGGCGGAACAGGGCCAGTGTCTCAACGGTTTCATACATCGATTCATGTTTGAAAACATAAAGCGCCTGCCGATCATCCAGCGTGCCAATCACCTGGGTGCGAATGCCCAAAATGAAGCGCGCACAAAAGCGATGCCACAAAGCCCAGCGGCGGGCGCCAAAAATAGTCGCGCGCTCGCCAAAGGGCACAAGCGCCCAAGCAAGCCCAACCACGGGCACGCTGCCCAAATAAAAAATCAGCGTGAACAAAAGCGAGCGGACAAGGGCAATCATGCTGCGTGCCCTAACTCAAGTGCTACGGCACGCGCCAGCAGCTTGTTATATTCTTTGAACAATTGGAGCAGGCTGAACTCCCCGGCCACGGCATCGCCCACAATCTCAACATCATCGCCCATGCTATGCGCCAATTCCAGCTGGGCGCGGCGCAAATGCCAATCACTGGTGACCAGCCGGACAGACCGAAATTGATGCGCCTTCACCCAGCGGGCCGTTTCGCGCGCATTGGAAATTGTATCAATCGACGCCTTGTCGAGATCAATACAACAGCGCGATAAATGGCGCGGCACGTTCAGCGCGACTTCCAATTCGCGGCGGCGCACACTGGCATCAACGCCCGACACCAACAGCCGCTTGGCCGCGCCTTTTTCCAAAATATCAAGCCCGCGTTGAAAGCGCCCGGGTGCGCCTGTCAGCACCACCACGGCATCGGTGCGGATATCTGCCGAGGCTGGCCGCGGCAGAAACACGGCAAACCCAATAAGCCCCAGAAACCAGAGCAAGACAGACAAAGCGATAAGCCGGCGGATCATAGCATATGCCTTAGCGCCGCCAGCACGGTGAGGCGAGCCGCAAGCATTGCCAGCAGCGCCGTTGCCAAGGGCAGCGCCAGCAACGCCAGCCAGCCAATAACGCCCAAACCCAATGATCCCAGTAATTCTGATCCCATGGCCGCAAATCTATAGCCCAAAAGCAAAATTGCCAAAGAGCCAGCAAAAAAGCCAAGGCTGGCCCCAAAGAGCGCGTCCAACCCCAAGCGGCGCTGGAACAGCCGGGCAATTTGCGCATCACTGGCGCCCAATAAATGCATCACCTCAAGTGTGGCGCGATGGGTGTTGAGCGCACTGCGCGCGGCCAGCACAATGATGGCACAACACGCAGCGGCCATAAGCAGCACCAAAAGGCCCGATAGCCACACCAAGCTGCCCATCACCCCGACCAGCGGGCGAAGCCATTGGCCATGCGGCTCTATGCGGGCAGAAGGAGCCAAATCTGCCGCAGCCAGCCGCAAACGCGGCAGGGCTTGTGGCTTAGTGGGATCCAGCACCACATCAATCATCATGGGCACAGGCAGATCCGCATCGAGACCTGCCGTGCCAAACCAAGGCTCTAACAGCGCCGTGACCTCTGCTGTGCTGACACGCTGGAACGAGAGGACGCCGTCTTGGCCCGCCAAATGGCGCTCGAGCGCATCGGCTTGTTTGGACCGGCGGATGGGGTTGGCCTCCACCAGCTGCAGCGTCACCCGCCCCGCTAAATCCGCATCTAGGCCAGAAGCCGCACGCGACAGCGCAAGGCCCATGGCAGCGGCCAGCACCGTCAGAAAAATCATGACCGCAATGACCCAGGGCATAGGCCCCGCCATCCGCCCTTCGGGAAAGAGCTGCGCCTCGGCGGGCGGCAAATCTGGCAGCGAGAACCGCATCAGCGCACACCCACAGGATCAACCAACCGGCCCTGCTCGAGACGCAGCATCTGACCATGGTCAAGCGCGGTCAGCAACTGCACATCATGTGTCGCAACAATAACCGTTGTGCCCAATTGGTTCAGCGCCTCAAACAGGCGCAACAAGCGCAGCGCCATATCTGGATCGACATTGCCCGTGGGCTCATCTGCAATCAACACATCTGGCCGGGTGATGACAGCCCGGGCAATGGCAACGCGTTGCTGTTCTCCCCCCGATAATGTTTGCGGCAAAGCATCCGTCCGTCCGCCCAGCCCGACCCAGGTGAGAATTTCCCTCACGGGCTGGCCAATGGCGGCCTCATCTTGGCCCGCCACGCGCAACGGCAGGGCGACATTCTCAAAAATCGACAGATGCGGGATCAGCCGAAAATCTTGAAACACAACGCCAATGCGCTGGCGATAGGCAGGCAGCTTATCCCGCGCCATCGTGACCATATCATCCCCAAAGAGGCGCACGACGCCGCGGCTGGGGCGCTGGGCCAAATAGAAGAGTTTCAAAAGCGATGTCTTGCCTGCGCCAGACGGCCCAGTGAGAAAATAAAAACCGCCGCGATCGAGCGAGAAACTCAGATCGGACAGTGTTTCTGAGGCATTCCCGTATCTTAGGCCCACATTTTCAAACTGGATGATGTGCGTCATGCGTCCAGCGACACCCTGCGAGCTGAAGAATATCTGTGTTTGTAGAACAGGCGCTGGCCGTGATCCAGCCTTGATTGCACGCAGCGCCTCTTGCCACATAGGGCCATTCAGTGCTTAGAGACGAGCGACACGCCAGTTTGAGGGGCTGAATTCCACAATGATCCTGTCTTGTCCTGCCTGCCATACGCGTTATCTTGTTCCAGATACCGCGATCTCAGGCGTCGGCCGTCAGGTTCGCTGCGCCTCGTGCCGGCATAGCTGGTTCCAACCGGGACCTGAAGCGCCCCCGGCGCCTGCGGCCGAGCTGCCTCTGCCG
>JBEDNE010000084.1:0-7884 GCA_041170745.1 Pseudomonadota bacterium | reverse complement strand
GTCAGGCCGCCGCGGCTTTCATAATAAGCATGGAGCATCGCGCTGGCCTCTGGGTGGATCACAACATCCACGCCCAGTGCCTTGGCAATCGCATCGACGGTAATGTCATCATGCGTGGGGCCAATGCCGCCCGTGGTGAACAGATAGTCATAGCGGCCACGCAGCGCGTTCACGCAATCGACAATTTCCTGCTCGACATCGGGCACAATCCGCACTTCGCGCAGGCGGATGCCTTGCAGGTTCAGCCACAGGGCAATCTGGCTGACATTTTTGTCCTGCGTGCGGCCTGAGAGGATTTCATCGCCAATTACGGCAAGGGCGGCGGTCCAGATGCGGTCAGTGGTCATGCTGTCAGCTATAGCGCAGCGCGCGTGTCAGAAAACCCCCTGCAAAGGACCGGGGCCAGTTAAACGTCGGTCTGCTGTGCTCCGGCCTTGAGTCGGAGCCGAGGAAGGTGGGGCCACTGGGCTCCGGGTCAAGCCCGGAGTACATCAGCGGTGTATCAAGCCTCCGCCGTCATCCAGTGCCCTCACCGTCATCCTGAACTTGGTTCAGGATCCATTGGCGCCAATGCGGGGGAATGAGCACATCATTTAACGCGGCCCGTGTTCATGGATGCTGAACCAAGTTCAGCATGACGACCTTCTTCCAAGGGGCCACTGGGCTCCGGGTCAAGCCCGGAGTACGGCTTGATGTCCTTTGCGCCCTTTTGCGTCTCTGCGCGAAAATTTGCTTACGCTCCGGAGTACGGGATGAGGGATCGATGCGTGGCGTTCAGATGCAAAATGCCCGCCGGACGGGTCCGACGGGCACCTTTTCCTCCCCAGGAAACTTGTTCGGGCTTTAGCGGCCCATCGCGCTGCCAAGGCGGTGGTAGAGGCGCGAGAATTTGATCGATTCCGGCTTGTCCTTCACCACTTCGAGATAATGGAGCACCGCTTCACGCAGCAGCTCAAAATCCTCAGTCGACAGAACGGCGCGGGACCGTGCGGGTTCGGGTGATGTTGTCATAAAAACGCCTTTCGCTATGGGGCTTTGGCTCAGCCGAACTGGTTCATCGTGTTGTGGATGCCACCGGCCTTCAGCGCGGCTTCGCCTGCGAAATATTCCTTATGGTCATCGCCAATGTCCGAGCCGGACATATTCTGGTGCTTCACACAGGCAATGCCTTCGCGGATTTCCTTGCGCTGCACACCGGCAACATAGCCCAGCATCCCAGCGTCGCCGAAATATTCCTTGGCAAGGTTATCAGTTGACAAGGCGGCGGTGTGATAGGTCGGCAGGGTGATGAGGTGGTGGAAAATGCCAGCGCGCTTTGCGCCATCCGCTTGGAAGGTGCGGATGCGCTTGTCCGCAGCAATGCCCAATTCGGTCTCATCATATTTGGCGTTCATCAGGTCCGCGCGGTCATAAGCTGAAACGTCCAGACCTTCGGCAACCATCGCGTCATAGACTTGCTGCCGGAAATTGAGCGTCCAGTTAAAGCTGGGCGAGTTGTTGTAAACCAGCTTGGCATTGGGGAAGACCTCACGAACACGGTCCATCATGCCGGCAATTTGCTCGACATGGGGCTTTTCCGTCTCAATCCACAGCAAGTCCGCGCCATTTTGCAGCGAGGTGATGCAATCGAGCACGCAGCGGTCCTCGCCGGTGCCGGGGCGGAATTGGAACAGGTTCGATGGCAGACGCTTCGGACGCAGCAGCTTGCCATTGCGATTGAGCACAACATCGCCATTGCGTGCGGTTGCGGGGTCAATTTCTTCGCAATCAAGGAAGCTGTTATACTGGTCGCCAATATCGCCGGGTGCGTTGGACACCGCGATCTGCTTGGTCAGGCCAGCGCCCAGCGAGTCGGTGCGCGTGACGATGATGCCATCTTCCACGCCCAGCTCAAGGAAGGCGTAGCGGCAGGCGCGCACCTTGGCGAGAAAGTCCTCATGCGGCACCGTGACTTTGCCGTCCTGGTGGCCGCACTGCTTTTCATCCGACACTTGGTTTTCAATCTGGAGGGCGCAGGCGCCCGCTTCGATCATCTTTTTGGCGAGCAGATAGGTCGCCTCGGCATTGCCAAAGCCCGCGTCAATATCGGCAATAATCGGCACGATATGCGTCTGGAAATTGTCAATCTTGCTCTGAACCTCGGCTTCCTTCGCCGCATCGCCCGCAGCGCGCGCCTTATCCAGATCGCGGAACAACAGGTTCAGTTCCCGCGAGTCGGCCTGACGCAGGAAGGTGTACAGCTCTTCAATCAGCGCGGGCACGCTGGTTTTTTCGTGCATGGATTGATCGGGCAGTGGCCCAAATTCGGAACGGAGCGCTGCAACCATCCAGCCCGAGAGATACAGATATTTCCGCTTGGTCGTGCCAAAATGCTTCTTGATGGAAATCATCTTTTGCTGGGCAATAAAGCCATGCCAGCAGCCCAATGACTGCGTGTAATTGGCCGGATCCTTGTCATAAGCGGCCATGTCTTCGCGCATGATCTTGGCGGTATAGCGCGCAATGTCGAGGCCCGTGCGGAACTGATTTTGCAACCGCATCCGCGCGACAGATTCAGGGTTGATGCCATCCCAAGTGCCGCCTTTCGTGGCGCGCAACGCGTCCATATCTTTGATGTGCTGTTGGTACGACATTTACAAATCCTTTCTGGCCGGATCCGGTAAGGGACAGCGAATCCATAAGTTATGCGCGTATTCTTCGCGTCTTCCGGGCCAGTCAGCCAGTAGATATTGTAAAAATTGTTGTGATTGCGTGTGCGAGAATCGCTTTTAACTTGTCATATTGTAAAGATATGACAAAATGAGATCATGTCCGATCAAAAGCTTTTCGCAGGCCATGCTGTGCGGCGCATCCGCCGCGCGTCGGGCCTCACGCAATCGGCCATGGCCGAGGCGCTGGGCGTTTCGCCGTCTTACCTTAATCTTATCGAGCGCAACCAAAGGCCGTTGACGGCGGCGCTCATGCTGCGGCTGGCAGACCGGTTTGATTTCGACCCGCGCACTTTGTCAGGCACGGCGCCGGGCGGCGGAGTGGAGGCTATTCGGCGACGGCTGGCAGACCCTGTCTTTGCCGATTTGGCGCTGGACCGTGCAGCGATTGCAGATTGGATTGCGCTTGCGCCAGAGGCTGTCGAGGCCTTTGCCCGCGCTTTTGATCGGGCCGGGGCAGGGGCAGGCGGTGCCGCTTTGACCCTGAGTGATCCCATTGCCGAAGTCCGGCAAGAAATTGAGCGGTGGCGCAATCATTTCCCCGATTTGGAGGCTCAAGCCGAAGCCTTGGCGGATGAGCTTCGCCTTGGTTCAGCTGATCTTTATGGCGCCATTGCGGATCGGCTGCGCGTCAAGCATCAGCTTACCATTCGCATCTTGCCGGTGGATGTCATGCCAGATCGGCTCCGGCGGCTCGATCTGCACGCGCGGCAAGTGCAGCTATCGGAACTGCTCGACCCGGCCTCGCGCACCTTTGCCGCTGGGTTTCAGCTTGCCCAGTTGGAAGCACGCGATGAAATTGAGGCACTTGTGTCGGGCGCAACTTTTGCCGAGCGGGCAGGGGAACGGCTCTATCGGCGGCATTTGACGAGCTATTTCGCAGCCGCGCTGATGATGCCCTATGCGCGTTTCCTGCGCGCCTGTGAGGCGACGGGCTATGATCTGGATTTGTTGCAACGCCGCTTTGGCGCGGGGTTTGAACAAGTCGCCCACCGGCTGACAACGCTGCAGCGCGTTGGCGCGCGCGGCTTGCCCTTTTTCATGCTCCGCATTGATCGCGCGGGCCAATCGTCCAAACGCTATGGCGGGGCCAGCAATTCGCCGTTGGTGGAAACGGACCTGCGCTGCCCCTTATGGCAACTGCATCACGCCTTTGACCGGCCCGGCAGCCTGCAACGCCAGCTGGTCGAATTGGAAGATGGCAGCCGCTGGTTCACGCTGGCGCGCACAGTCCACCCCCAAGGCGCGCGGGCCGGTGGGGTGGCGGCTGAATTTGTTGTGGGGCTGGGCCTTGATGCAGGCCTTGCTGCGCCCTTGGCGGCTGCGCGTGGGGTGGATTTGGGTGCCGGTGCCGCCACGGCCATTGGGCTCGGCTGCCGCCAATGCCTGCGGCCCGATTGCCCCCAGCGCAGTGCCCCTCCTCAGGGCCGGGTGCTGACCTTTAATGAGCGCGAGCGGGGCCTTACACCCTTTGCTTTTGCAGGCGATTAACGCTCAATCTTCCTTAACATCTGGCTGGCAGAGACGCTGCTCATGCTGCGTCGCCTTTTTCCTTTGTTCCTTCCCCTGCGGGCGCTGTGCGTTGTGCTGGGGGATCTCGGCTTGCTCTGGGTGGCCGGCCGTGGCGGGGCTGCCCTGTGGCACAGGCTTCACCCGCCTATCGCAGAACCCAGCCCGGCCTGGCCAATCCTCGCGCTGTTATGCCTCTGCCTAATTGGCTGTGGTGCTGTGTCTCCCGATGGGCTTCGTGCGCGGGCGGATATGCTGGTCCGGGTTATGGCTGGCCTGTCCCTTGGCGCCATCTTACTCGCAATTGGTCATATGGCGCTGCCCGGCTTTGCAGGGGCCGTGGGGGCGCAAATGATTATGCTGCTGCTTGCTTTGCCTATGCTCTGCCTGTCGCGCCTTGCCTTCTCGCATGTGGCGGATACGCCCTATTTTGCGCGCCGCCTGTTTGTTTTGGGGACAGCGGATGGCTATGCCCGTATTGCCAGCATTGTGGCGCATCGCCCCGGCTTAAGGCTGCTGGGGCATTTGGAGGTTGAGTCCGCCGAGGCGGAATTAGATGCACAGCTCATATGTCAGCTTTTGGGGCAGCGAGTGGATGAGGTCATCTTGGCAACGGCGTGCCGACACCAATGGCCCGTGCGGGCGCTTGTGCCGTTGCGGAGGGCCGGGGTCCGCGTGATGGATGTGTCGGCGTTTATTGAACGCGAAATTGGGCGGATTGATTTGCGCTGGGCGCGGCCGGCTTGGCTGTTGCGCCCGCAGGATTTTGCCGTTCGCCATTTTGGGGCGGCTTTAAAACGCAGCCTTGATTTGGTGTTGGCGCTGGGCCTGCTCTTCAGCCTCGCACCATTGCTGGCCGTGGTGATGATGGCCATTCGGCTCGAAAGCCCCGGCCCCGCCTTGTTCTGGCAAGAGCGGGTGGGCCAATTTGGCCGCCGCTTCTGGCTGGTGAAGTTGCGGTCTATGGGGGTCCATGCTGAGGCAGATGGGCAACCGCGCTGGGCGGAGGCCGATGATCCTCGCGTCACGCGGCTTGGCCGCTGGTTGCGCCAGCTTCATATTGATGAGCTGCCCCAGCTTTGGAACATTCTGCGCGGGGAGATGAGCTTTGTTGGCCCCCGGCCCGAACGCCCGGAATTTGTGGTCCAGCTTGAGGCTGAAATCCCTTATTATGCAGCGCGGCATAGCGTGCGCCCCGGTATTACTGGCTGGGCGCAAATCAACTATCCCTATGCCGCCAGCCTTCAAGATGCCCGCGCCAAGCTGGAATTTGATCTTTTCTACCTCAAACACGCTCATTTTCTGCTGGATGTCCTGATCCTGCTGCAAACCGCGCGGGTGCTGATTTGGCGCACAGGCGCGCGCTGAGCAATTGGGCGTGTTTCTTTGACAGGGGCCTCGTGCTCCGCCTATCGCTTTGCCATGGATCAAGATGTTTTGACGCGCATTGCACAAGCACTGGAACGATTGGCACCGCCGGTATCCGATCCGGCACCTGCAAATGCTCCGGCCTATATTTGGCACCAAGGCAGCTTGCGTGCGGCCACGGGCTTTGCGCCTGTCTCGCTTGACGTGCTGGCCGGTATTGATGCGCAAAAGGCGGCTGTTCTCGAAAATAGTCGGCGCTTGGCCGCGGGCCATGCGGCGCATGATATTTTGCTCTGGGGGGCACGCGGCGCTGGGAAGTCCGCGCTCGTCAAATCGACAGTCGCAGCCGTGCAGGCAGAAGGCGGCCATCTCTGCCTTGTCGAAGCCGCCTGTGATGAGCTTGATCGCCTGCCCGATTTATTTGCCTTGCTGGCCCGCGATGCTCGTCCGGCGATTGTCTTCATAGATGATATGGGGTTTGAACAGGGCGATCCGCAGATGCGGCATATCCGCTCGGTCTTGGATGGCGGTATTTCGGCGCGCCCGGGCCATGTGCGCTTGTATGTGACGGCCAATCGCCGCCACATCGTGCCGCGCAATCTGGACGAACAATCAAGCGCGATTAATCCGCGTGACGCCGTGGATGACAATTTGGCCTTGGCAGATCGTTTCGGGCTTAGCCTTGGCTTTCACGCCTGCACGCAGGATGTTTGGCTGGAGATGGTCGCTGGCTACGCCAAGAAGCTGGGCCTTAGCTTTGATCCGCAAGAGGCACTGACCTGGGCCACCCAACGCGGCGCACGCTCTGGCCGGATTGCATGGCATTATGCGGTCGAACTCGCGGGCCGCGCGGGGAAAAAGATTTAGGGCGTTATAGCTGTGCTCCGGCCTTGAGCCGGAGCCTAGGGCCATCCGCGCCTCAGGTGGAGAGTGTCCACCGCGCCCCCTGGGCTCCGGGTCAAGCCCGGAGCACGTGGAAACGGCGCATTAAGCCCCCACCGTCATCCTGAACGCCCCCGCCGTCATCCTGAACTTGTTTCAGGATCCATTAGCGCCAATGCCCGGGGGCACGCGCACATGATTTAAATTTAACGCGGTCCGTGTTCTTGGATGCTGAACCAAGTTCAGCATGACAATGTCCTTTCAATTGTGCCTCATCCTGAGTCTGTAAATAGCGGCGCATTAAGCGCCCAACTGCTCCACCATTTCCGCCAATTCCAGCCAGCGTTCCTCTGCCGCATCGCGTTCGGCGCGCAGACTCTCGATCTTCTTGGTGAGTTCCGCAAAGCGCGCGGGGTTTTTGCTGTACAAATCAGGGTCAGACAGCGCCGCTTCAGCAGCTATAATCTGGGCGCCCAGCTCCTCCACTCGGCCGGGCAGCAGGTCATAATCGCGCTGGTCTTTATAGCTGAGCTTGGTCTGCGCTTTGGGCTTTTCAGCTATGGGGGCGGGGGCTGCGGCCGTCTTTGGCTTGGCAGAAGTTGTTTTGGGCGCATCGCGTTTGCGTTCCCAATCAGCATAGCCGCCCGCCACAATATCCACTTTGCCACTGCCATCCAGCCCCAATGTCAGCGTGACGGTGCGGTCCAGAAAGTCGCGGTCGTGGCTCACAATCAGCACCGTTCCGTCATAATCGGCAATCACTTCTTGCAGCAGATCCAGCGTTTCCAAGTCGAGATCATTGGTCGGCTCATCCAGCACCAGAAGATTGGATTGTCGGGCAAATTCCCGCGCCAACAGCAACCGGGCCTGTTCCCCGCCTGAGAGCGTTGCCACGCGTGCCTCGGCCATATCGGTGTCGAATAGAAATTCTTTCAAATAGCCTTTAATGTGCTTTTTCTCGCCGCGCACCGTCACCCAATCGCCGCCATCGGCCAGCACATCGCGTACGCGCTTATCGCCGCCCAGCAATTGGCGCTGCTGGTCAATCACAATGCCATTGAGCGTCTTGGCGCGCACCACACTGCCTTGGTCGGGCTCAATTTCGCCTGTTAGGAGCTTCAGCAAAGTGGTTTTGCCTGTGCCATTGGCGCCCACAATGCCAATCCGGTCGCCGCGCTGGATGCGCAGCGTAAAGTTTTTGATCAGCGTGCGCTCACCATATGTCTTGCTGACACCTTCAGCCGTGATGACGGATTTAGAGCGGACGTCATCGCTCTCCACGGCCAGCTTGGCGGCGCCTGCTGGGCCAATCATCGCGGCACGAACAGCGCGCATTTGGTGCAGCTTTTCCAACCGGCCTTGGTTGCGCTTGCGCCGTGCCGTTACGCCGCGTTGCAGCCAATGCAGCTCAATCTTC
>JBEDNE010000083.1:0-6444 GCA_041170745.1 Pseudomonadota bacterium | reverse complement strand
GCGTCAGCGAGACGGTGTAATTATCCGGGCTGCTGCCCGGCACAGAGGGGTCTTCCACACAATAAATCTCGTCAAATTTGCTGCCCCGCATGCCAAACCAATCATTCGCCGCAATGCCACTGCGGGCGGGATGGACGCCGCTGGTAATCGTCGAGTGGCCCGGGCAGGTTTCTGTCGCGGCATGGCTTTGATAGCCGCCGGGGAATACGGCGCCTTGCGTCATCCGCTTCAGCCCGCCAGTAAATTTGCCGCGCCATTCCGAAAAAAGATCGCTCGAAAATTGGTCCACAGACAAAACAACCACCAATTTGGGCGGTGCCGTCTCTGCCTGCGCCTGAACGGATGTCAAAAGGGCAGCAGCCACCAGCCAGCGAGCGAACCTCATCGAAAGTCTCCTGTGCAATCACCTGCGGGCTTGGCTATAGCGTGCGCCATGACCTCGCAAGGATTTTCCCTAAGCGCAGTGCGCGACATGATGATGACGCTGCTGGCCATGCTTCTCCTCTGGAGCACGCCCGCCCTGTCGCAAACCCATATTCGCGCTCAATTGGCCGCTGAAAGCCTGGCGCCCAAGCCCGGCAGCACGGTGATGCTGGCGATTGATATGCAGCCGGACTCGGACTGGCATGGCTATTGGAAAAACCCCGGCGATGCGGGCGTGGGGATTTCACTCGACTGGAATCTGCCCAAGGGTGCAACGCTTGGCGCAATGCGCTGGCCCGTGCCTGAGAAGCTGATGGTCGCAGGACTCATGAACCATGTGTTTAAGGGCGATCACGCGCTGCTCTTGCCGCTGACGCTGCCCAAGGACATACCCCTCGGCACCAAGATACCGCTTCGGGCCAAGGCCCAATGGCTGGCCTGCACGGATAAAATCTGTGTGCCGGAACGCGGCGAGCTGGCCCTTGATCTTATCATTGGCGATGGCGCTATTCGCCCGGCAGATCGGGCGCGCTTTGATGGCTGGCGGGCGGCGCTGGCTGTGCCCTTGGGCAGCCCGGCGCAATTTGAACGCACTGGCACGCAGCTGCGCCTTGCCATCCCCATCCCGGCCACAACGCCTTTGGATGAGGCTTGGTTTTTTGCAGAGACGGAAAAGGCCTTGGCCTATGCGGCCCCGCAAAACATTGGCCGCAATGGCAATTTGGTGATTGTGGAAACTACGGCCACGCCCGACACCCAGCTGGCTGAGCTGCGTGGCGTGATTTCCATCGGCCAAGGCCGCGGCTTTGAGATTGTCGCGACGCCGGGCGCAGTGCCGCCACTGCCGGATAGCAATTTGGTGCAGACAATTTTGTTGGCACTGGGTGGCGCCTTGTTGGGCGGCCTGCTGCTGAACATCATGCCCTGCGTGTTCCCCGTCATCAGCCTGAAAGCCATGAGCCTTGCCCGCGCAGGCGGGGATGCGCGCACGGCCAAGGTTGAGGCGCTGGCTTATGCTGCCGGCGTTATCCTGACCTGCCTTGCCTTGGGCGGCGCTTTGCTGGGCTTGCGCGCAAGCGGCGCGGCGATTGGCTGGGCCTTCCAGCTGCAAGATCCGCGTATCATCTTTCTCTTGCTGCTGCTGGTGATGGCCATTGCGCTTAATCTGGCGCACGTGTTCCATCTGCGCGGCTTTGGCGGGGGAGAGGCGCTGGCGGGCAAAGATGGGGCAGCAGGTGCCTTTTGGACCGGGGTTCTGGCCGCCTTTGTGGCAACGCCCTGCACAGGGCCCTTTATGGCAGCGGCGTTGGGCGCCGCTCTTGTTCTGCCCACACCTGCGGCACTTGCCATTTTTGCCGGGCTAGGCTTGGGCCTTGCACTCCCCTTCTTGCTGATTGGCTTTGTGCCTCGCCTGCGCACGCGCTTGCCCAAGCCGGGGTCATGGATGGCACGCTTCCAATCCATTCTGTCCGTCCCCATGTTCCTGACAGCCGCCGCCTTGCTGTGGCTATTATGGCGCCAGACTGGCTCTGCCGGGCTGGTCATGGGCGCTGTCGCGGCAGGCGGATTAAGCCTTGTGTTGGTTTGGATTGGGCGCAGGCAAGCGGGCGGCAAATCCGCCGCATGGCCGGGTGCGGCGCTGGTCATTGCCAGCCTGGCCGTGCTGCCGCTTTTGCCAGCAGCGATGCCAGCGGCGAGCCGCAGCGTGGTGGGTGAGCCCTTTAGCGAGGCTCGGCTGGCCGCTCTGCGCGCTGAGGGGAAACCCGTCTTCCTCTATTTCACCGCGGATTGGTGCCTGACCTGCAAAGTGAATGAGCAAGCCGCGATTGACCGCGATGAGGTGCAAGACGCCTTTGCCAAGGCGGGCATTGTGACACTGGTGGGTGATTGGACAAATGCCGACCCTGCCATTGGCCGCTTTTTAGAAGCCAATGGCCGGTCGGGCGTGCCTTATTATGTCTTTTACCCCAAGGGCGGCGGCGCGCCGCAAGACTTGCCACAAGTGCTGACCCCCGCAACGCTCACTGCGCTGGCGCGCTAAACGATGCGGGGGACGCGCTTAGCCTAAATCTGCGCGGACAAAATCAGCACAGCGTTCGCCAATCATGATCGACGACGCATTGGTGTTGCCCGATACGACCCGCGGCATGACAGAGGCATCCGCAATATAGAGGCCCGCCACCCCGCGCACCCGCAGCTGCGGATCACACACGGCAGCATCATCGCTGCCCATGCGCGCCGTGCCGACAGGGTGATAGACAGTATCGGCCCGGCTGCGGATCAGATCATCCAGTGCCGCATCATCGTCCAGCGGCGTGTTATGCCGATCAACGCCCTTATGTTTGGCCAGCGACGGGGACGCGCAAATGCGATGCACCAGCTTCACCCCATCGCGCAGCACGCGCATATCGCGATCATCGGCTAGGAAATTGGGGTCGATCACGGGTGCCGCCATCGGGTCCGCGCTCGCCAGACGGACGGTGCCCCGGCTTTCCGGACGCAGCACGCAAACATGGACGGAATAGCCAACGCCTTGCACGCTTTCGCGCCCATGGTCTTCCAACATGGCTGGCACGAAGTGGAATTGCACGTCAGGCACAGCAACATCGGGCCGCGTTTTCGCAAAGCCGCCAGACTCCGCATAGGGCGTGGTCAGCGTGCCTGTACGTTTTGAGCGCCATTCAAAAATGGATTTTATAAAGCGCACAGCGCCCGACAGCGATGTGCCGTTAAACACATTCCCGCCTGTCTTAAAGCTGGCAACATAATCAATATGGTCTTGCAGATTCTCGCCCACCTCTGGGCGATCCACCAGCACAGGAATGCCATGCGCCTTTAAATGATCTGCCGGGCCAATGCCCGACAGCATCAAAATCTGTGGCGTGCCAAAGGCCCCTGCGGATAGAATGACGGCTTTGCGCGCGCGGATGGTGCGGCTGCGCCGGCCTTGGCGAATGCGCACACCTGTTGCGCGGCCGCCCTCAATCTCAATCTTTTCGACTTGCGCGCCTGTTTCTACGTGCAGGCGGCCCGCTGCTTGCTGTGGCACGACATAGGCGCGGGCGGCCGTCCAGCGTTCGCCCTGTTTTTGCGTGACTTGATAAACGCCGACGCCTTCCAATTGCGCGCCATTAAAATCCGGGTTGCGGGGCAGTTGCAGCTCGGCTGCCGCGTCGACAAAATCAACACTGCCGGGATTGGGCCAGAGCTGATCACTGACCGATAAGGGGCCCGCGCCGCCGTGAAATTTATCTTCCCCGCGCACATTGCTTTCTGCCCGGCGAAACACCGGCAGCACGTCTTTATATGACCAGCCCGTGGCGCCAAGGGCGGCCCAATTGTCATAATCCCACGCGCAGCCGCGGATATACAGCATGGCGTTAACGGCTGACGAGCCGCCCATGCCCTTGCCGCGCGGCTGATAGCCCGTACGCCCATTTAACCCCTTTTGCGGCACTGTTTCAAAACGCCAATTGGACGGCTTGGGCAAAAAGGGCAGCATCCCCGGCGCAATGATGCGCCAGCTGGTATTGGCCGAGCCTGCCTCAATTACACAGACGCTATAGCGCCCATCTTCACTCAATCGGCCGGCAGCCGCACTGCCGCCTGAGCCGCCCCCTATGACGACAATGTCGAACTCTTCCATGCCTGTTTTTCCTGCCATCGTGCTTTAATCATATCACTCGTTTCGCGGCTGCCATCATGCGACCAGCCAGGCGGCCGCCAGAGATAGCTCAGCTTGTGCCGCCACGGCGCGCGCCACACATCCCGCGCAATGCCAATCCATTCGTGAAAGGCGACCCATAGCAAATTGAAACTGCCCAGCTGCTTCACAATGCCATAGCGAATGGGTTCATCCTCCACTTCGCGGGTGAAGGTGCCAAACATCCGATCCCAAATGATGAAAACGCCCGCATAATTGCAGTCCAGATAGCGCGGATTGGTCGCATGGTGGACGCGGTGGTGGCTGGGCGTGTTCATCACGGCTTCAAACCAGCGGGGGAAGCGGTCAATTGCTTCAGTGTGGATCCAGAATTGGTAAATCAGGTTCACGCCACCGCAGAAAAACACCATGGCCGGATCAAAGCCAATCAGCATCAGCGGCAAGCGGAAGATAAAGCTGAGCGCAAAAAAGCCCGTCCAAGTCTGCCGCAGCGCCGTTGACAGATTATAATGCTGGCTGGTGTGATGATTGACATGGCTCGCCCAGAACCAGCGGACGCGATGGGCCGACCGGTGAAAGGCATAATAGGCCAAATCATCCAGCAAAAAGCAGGCAATCCACGCCCACCATGCAAAGGGAATGGTCACCAGCCGATACTGATAGGCCGCGACGGCCAGCCCAAAGACTATGGCGCCAACCAGCGCACCCGCAATGGTGCTGCCAAAGCCCATGGCAAGCGAGGTCAGCGTATCGCGCGGCTCATATTTTTCAGGCGCACGCCGCCACACCCACAGCATTTCCAACAGGATCAATAAGACAAAGCCGGGCACAGCATAGTCAACTGGATTGGGCAGTTTTTCGATCATGCTTTCAGGCTCCTCAGGCCCGCCGCCCAGCTGGCCGCCGCCTCGCCCAGATAAAGCGTGATCGCGCCAAAATGCCGATCGCTGGTGCCAATCGTCAGAAACTCCTGATCCAGCCGGGCATCAACATTGGCATCAAGCAATCGGCCTGCAAAGGCGGCGCCATGCCGGCGGATCAGCAATTGTCGGCCTTGGGCATCGCGCAGCAACGCGCCAATGCCGGCCCTATCCAGCGCAACATCAACAGCTTCAAAGCCACATATCAGGTCATCGGCAATGTCGCGGGCATGATCTTCATCCCGGATGCGCACATCCCCGCCCAGCTTTAAAAGGCGCGCAATGCCAGCCAGCGCTAGGATCGCCAGCAGCGATATCCCAAGCTTGGCCAGCAGCGCACTCATCCGCGGCGCGCCTTCAACATATCCATCAACGGCCGCACCGGCGATACATCATAGCCTGCTTTGGCCGCCATGTTAGTCAGCGCATCCGGATCCCCCCCTTGCGCGCTTTCGGCCAAAGCCCAGAGCAAGGTTGAGCGGGTGCCTGACCGACAATAGGCCAGCACTTTGCCCTTTGCGCCGGCAAGCGCCTCAGCCATCGCATTCACTTGCGGCTCGCTAAATCCGCTATGCGTGATGGGGATTGCCACATAATCCAGCCCCGCTGCGCGAGCGGCGGCCTCAATATCCGCGCCCGGGATTTGATCCTCTGATTCGCCTTCCGGGCGATTGTTGATAATCAGGGCGACGCCCAAATCCTTAGCTTCCGCTACGGCATCAACGCCAATTTGCGGGGACACGAATATGTCGCTGGTTAAGCTACGGAACATGGGTCTTTCTCCTATCAGAATTGCTTTAGAACAGCCAGAAACGCATCGCCATAGGCATCAAGTTTGCGCGTGCCCACACCCGTAATCAAGGCCATGTCGCGCAGGCTCTTTGGGCGAACCTGCGCCATTTCGCGCAAGGTGGCATCATGGAAAATCACATAGGGCGGAACCCCGGCTGCGAGCGCCAGCTCTCGGCGGCAGGCGCGCAGCGCATCAAAAATGGGATCGGGCAGATGATCGCCACTTGGCACCCGGCCTTTGCGGGTCTTGCGCGGTGGGATCACCAGATCAACCGGACAATCGCCTTTTAAAATGGCGCGCGCCTCTGGCCCCAGCATCAAGCCGCCATGTTCGGTGGTGCGCAGCGCATCACGCACCAACAGCGCGCGCGAGACAGGTTTCAGCAGCGGCGCCTCTTCTGCTGAAACAATCCCATAGACGGACAATCGGTCATGCTGTTGCTGGATCACCCGATCATCGGCCACCCCCGTCAACACCCGCTCAATATGGCCCAAGCCATAGCTTTGCCCCGTGCGATAGACGGCTGAGAGCAGCTTGCGCGCGACATCGGTTGCCTCGGTGCGCTCAGGCGGGGTGAGGCAATTGTCACAATTGCCGCAGGTCTCAGCCGGGGTTTCGCCAAAATGGCGCAGCAAAATGGCACG
>JBEDNE010000082.1:0-7691 GCA_041170745.1 Pseudomonadota bacterium | reverse complement strand
GATTCCCAATTTACGGTTTGTGCCGCGCGTTGTCGCTTTGGATCGCAAGCAGCCGGGCGGCGGCATTGATAGCCCCATTCCTAAATTTGCGCCTTATCGTCTGCGTCATGTGGATCGCGCGCGCATTGACCGTGGGCGGGCCCGTTATGCCAGCTTGCGCCCCCTGTTAGAACGTGTTGAGCGCGACACTGGCGTGCCAGAGTCGATCATGCTCGCCATTTACGGGCATGAGACCAATTATGGCGCCTATACGGGCAGCTTTGATTTGCCCAATGCGCTGGCGACGCTGGCCTTTGAGGGGCGGCGGCGTGAGTTGTTTACGCAAGAATTTGTCGCGGCCCTTAAAATGATGGATCGGGGTATCCCGCGAGAGCGACTGCGCGGCAGTTGGGCAGGGGCCACAGGCTACCCCCAATTCTTGCCATCAGCCTATCTTCGCTGGGCGCGGGATGGCAATGGCGATGGCATAATCGACATTTGGCGGAGTGAGGTGGATGCGCTCGCCTCAATTGCCAATTATTTTGTCGAGGCCGGATGGAAGCCCGGCGTAAAATGGGGCACCGCCGTGACTGTTCCTGAAAATTTTAACTGGGCGCGCGTTGCGCCCCGCGTGGCCGCGCCAAATTGTGCGCGCGTCCATGGCCGATTAAGTCGTTGGCAAAGTGTGGCAGAATGGCGGGCAATGGGCATTATGCCGTCACGGCCTGATCTGCCCGATACCGAACAGGCCAGCTTGTTTCAGCCAGATGGTCCGGGAACACCGGCGTGGCTGTTAACCGGAAATTACAGGGTTATCCTCGAATATAACTGCTCGAACTTTTATGCTCTCTCCGTGGGGTTATTGGCCGATGCAGTGGAAACAGGCGGGCAAACTTAGTCTTATTGCTCTCATAATTGGGAGTGTGCCCGGCTGTCGGACGGGCGCTTCTTCGCAGAATTTTGGGGTCCCATATCCACCGGCGTGGCAAGCACGCATGGCGCAGCCCGTTGATCCGGGTGATAAAATTCAAAGCCCTGCCGTCACGCCGCACGACAGCACTGCGCTTGCAATGGCTGCCTATGATGAGGTGCAATTAGGCGCATGGCCCGCAAAATCTGTTGGGGAAACAGAACAATCCGACGCAGGGGTTTGGCTCTCGCATCCCAGTTTACCGGTGCCAAGCTATGTCGAGATTACCCGGCTGGATACTGGCCGAACTGTGCTGGCGCGCGTGGCTGCCCGAGCATCTGGGTCGCAGCCAATCATATTGGCCCTATCGGAAGGGGTGGCGCGGCACTTGTCCCTCGGGGTGACTGGGCAGGCCGCGTTTCGTGTGCGCCGCGTCAACCCACCAGAGCCAGATCGTGCAGCGCTTCGCCAAGGCCAAGCCGCCGCGGCGCGAGTTGATACGCCAGAGTTTCTGCTTGCTGTTTTACGCAAACAGGCTGCCAATTTGCCCGATATTCGGTCGGCCGAGGTGCGCGCAGCGGCCGCGCGCCTCACCGCGCCACCCCCTTTGGCACCCGTCAATGCAGATGCCGGCAATCCACAGAAATTTACGGGGTGGCAAAGCCAGTCCCCGGTGCACGATGCAGCTATTGGCGGCTCCAATCAGCAGGGCTCTCCGCCCAGCGTGGTCACGCCACCAGAAACAGCCTGGTTTGTGCAGATAGCCGCGCTTTCAAACGGGCAAAATGCCCAGGCTCTGGCGCGGCAAATTGGCGGCCGCATTCGGCTGCAACAAGGGTTGTACCGGGTTCTGTCCGGCCCCTATGCTACACTGGCACAGGCGCGCGCCGCGCTTGGCCCCTTGGCTGCGAAAGGCTATCCAGACGCCCGAATCACGCGCTGAGTCGTCATCTCGGGAAGTCTTCATGAAACAAGCATTTATCGCCGCCTCTTTCCTATCTGTTGCGGCGGCCTCGGCGGTTGCCGCGCCGCCCCCATTCGAAACAACGGCTCCCATTGCCTATCTGGTCGATTTGTCGTCCGGGGCAGTCCTTTATGCCAAGGATGCTGACCGACAGATACCGCCAGCTTCAATGGCAAAGATGATGACGACGCATATTGTCTTTGACATGATCAAAAAGGGCGAGCTGAAGCTGGACCAGAAATTCACGGTTCGTCCAGAGACGTGGCAAAAATGGCATGGCCCGTCGGCGGGCTCGACGATGTTCCTGTCTCCCGGTGAGCAGGTGAGTGTTGAAAATCTGCTGCATGGCGTTGTTACCCTGTCGGGCAATGATGCCTGTGTTGTTTTGGCCGAGGGCATTGCGGGCACCGAAGAAGCTTTTGTCGCCCGGATGAATGCAGAAGCAAAACGATTGGGCATGAAGAACAGCCGTTTTGGCAACTCAAATGGCTGGCCGGATGAAGGGCGCACGCAAGTAACCGCGCGAGATTTGGCGACGCTCGCGATCAGCTCCATTCGGGATTATCCGGACCTATATCGTAAATTTTACCAGCAGAAAGAATTCAGCTGGGGCAAAACCATGGGCAAGGGCGAGAATATCGTTCAGGCCAATCGCAACCCGATTTTGGGCCGCATTCCAGGCGCTGATGGCTTGAAAACCGGCCATACGGAAGAAGCTGGCTATGGCTTTACCGGATCAGCCGAACAAAATGGCCGCCGTCTGGTCATGGTGGTCGCGGGCCTTGATAGCTTTAACGGGCGGATCACAGAATCTGTAAAGTTCATGGATTGGGGCTTTAAAGCCTGGGCGACCAAGCCCTTGTTCGCCAAGGGCGCCGAAATTGAAAAGGCCAAGGTGAAAGGCGGCAATGCCAGCAAGGTTGCGCTCGTCGCCCCGCAGGCGATTAACTTGACCTATCCTGCGGGCTTTCCCGTCCCGAAATATAGCACCAAAGTGCGCTATTTGGGCGAGGTTAAAGCACCAATTAAAGCCGGGCAGCACATTGCCGATTTGGTCGTGACGTCGCCAGAGACGCCCGCCGCCATCGTTCCTTTGGTGGCCGGCAAGGATGTGGAAGAAGCAGGCTTCTTCATGCGGATTTGGATCGCGATTATTTCGGTCTTTGGGTTCTAAGCAATGGGGCGCGGGCGCTTCATAACGCTGGAAGGCGGGGAAGGGGCCGGTAAATCCACCCAGATCCGCCTTTTGGCCGAAGCGCTGGACGCGCGTGGCAAGCGCGTCATCACCACGCGCGAACCCGGTGGGACCGTGGGTGCCGAGGCTATTCGCGGGCTTTTGCTCTCTGGCGGGCAAGATCGCTGGAATGATGCAACCGAGGCGTTGCTCTTTGCCGCTGCACGCGCTGACCATGTCGCCAAGCTCATCCGCCCGGCCTTAGAGCGCGGGGATTGGGTTTTGTGTGATCGCTTTGTTGATTCGACGCGCGCCTATCAAGGCGGGGCGGGCGGCGTCAGCGATGCCGATATTCTGGCGCTACATCACATTGGCTCGGGCGGGTTGCTGCCCGATCGCACCTTGGTGTTGGATGTGCCCGTTGCAGAAGGCGCACGCCGGGCGGCGGCACGATCTGCCACGGCTGACCGGATGGGCGCAAAGGCCGAGGATTATTATGAGCGCGTTGCCCTGCGTTTTCGCGATATGGCCGCGGCAGAGGCAGATCGGTTTCGGCTGGTGGATGCCATGGGCACGCCAGAGGCTGTCTCAGCCCGGCTGATGGCCGCTTTGGATGATTTGCTGTGACGCTGGTCCACGGCCATGACGCGCCTCTTACGTCCTTTCGGGCGGCCATGCACGGACCGCGCTTGCACCATGCGTGGCTGCTAACGGGGCCTGAAGGCGTCGGCAAGTTTACTACGGCCCTGCAATTTGCGCGGCGGCTATTGGCCGAAGCCATGGGTCTGGACCGGGACACGCCCGGTATAGATGTGCCCATTCAGCATCCCGCCGCAAAACTTTTAGATGCGTGGAGCCACCCGGATTTCGCACTGCTCGATCGCTTGCCCAAGGATGACAAGGTTGCCACAGGCAAGCCCCGCAATGAATGGGCAAAGGATGAAGAGCGGGCACGCAGCATCCGCACCGATCAGGTCCGCGCGCTCAACTCGCTCTTTGCAACAGCCCCCTCCATGTCCTCGCGTCGGGTTGTGGTGATTGATGACGCAGAAACGCTAGAAGTCAGTGCGGCCAATGCGCTGCTGAAGCGGTTGGAAGAACCGCCTGCAGGAACCATTTTTCTATTGGTTGCGCACAGTGCCGGGCGCCTCTTGCCCACCATCCGATCGCGCTGTCGCGTGCTGCGGTTTGAGGCGCTGGACGATCAGGCGATGCGCGCGGTGCTGCACAGCGCATTGCCTGAGGCGTCAGGTGCTGAAATGGAGGCGTTAATTGCTGTGGGGCAGGGGTCACCCGGGCGGGCGCTGCGCTTTGCCGGGCTTGATCTGGCGGGGCTAGACCGCGCCCTGCAGGAGCTGGCCCAGCATGGTGACCCGCAAAATGCTCGGCGCTTGGCGCTCGCCCAGCAATTAAGTGGCAAGGCCGCCCAGGCCCGTTATGAGGCCTTTTTGCAGCGTGTTCCCAGCTTTATTGCAGATGTGGCACGGAGCCGATCGGGCGATGGGCTGAAGCTTGCCCTCGATCAGTGGGAAAAAGCCCGTAGTTTGGCTGCACTGGCGGTTCCAACATCGCTAGAAGCGCAAAATACCGTCTTTACGCTGGCAGGTCATGTCGCGGCGCTTGCTCAAAACGCACCATCCGCTAAAGCCTGAGCCATGTCTGGCGAACCCTTTTATATCACCACCGCAATTGCCTATCCCAATGGGCGTCCGCATATCGGCCATGCCTATGAGGCCATTGCAACGGACGCGATTGCCCGTTTTCAACGCTTAATGGGCCGCGATGTCCGGCTGGTGACTGGCACTGATGAGCATGGCCTGAAAATGGTGCAAACCGCGCGCGCCGCAGGCCGAGACACACTCGATTTTGCAGATGAAATGTCATCGTATTTCAAAGAGATGTGTAATATACTTAACATCTCTTATGATCGGTTTTGTCGCACGACTGAAGAGGCGCATAAAAAGGCGAGTACGGCTCTTTGGGAAGCTATGGCCGCCAATGACGATCTTTACCTTGATCGTTATGAAGGCTGGTACTCCGTCCGCGATGAAGCCTTTTACGATGAAAGCGAGCTGATTGACGGGGAAGGGGGGCAGCGCCTTTCGCCGCAAGGCACGCCCGTGGAATGGACGACTGAAGAAACATGGTTTTTCCGACTGTCCAAATATCAAGAGCCGCTGCTGAAGCTCTATCAGGATAATCCTGACTTCATCCGCCCGGAAAGTCGCCGCAATGAGGTGCTGCGCTTTGTGGAAGGCGGCCTGAAGGATTTAAGCGTCTCGCGCACCAGCTTTGATTGGGGCGTGCCCGTGCCGGGATCCCCAGGCCATGTTATGTATGTCTGGGTCGATGCGTTGACGACCTATATGACCGGCATTGGCTATCCCGACAAAACCGGCGATTTTGGGCGCTTCTGGCCTGCCAATGTGCATATTATTGGTAAGGATATTGTGCGCTTTCACACGGTTTACTGGCCGGCGTTCCTGATGTCTGCCAAATTGCCCTTGCCGCAACAGGTGTTTGGTCATGGCTTTTTGCTGAGCCGCGGCGAGAAAATGTCGAAATCCTTGGGCAATGTGGTTGATCCCATGGATTTGGCCCAGCATTTTGGCGTGGATGCGCTGCGCTATTTCCTGATGCGTGAAGTCAGTTTTGGGCAGGATGGCAGCTATAGCGCCGAAGCCATTGTCACGCGCGTAAATGCGGAGCTGGCGAACAGCTTTGGCAATTTGGCACAGCGGACTTTATCGTTTATTTTTAAGAATTTAGATGGTGTTCTTCCGAATGACGGTGAAGATACATCCGTAGATGCGGAACTTTTGGCGCTTGTGCATCAGGCCTGCGCCAATGATGTGCCGCGTGACTTTGCGGCCTTTGCGTTTTCACAAGGGCTAGATGCGTGGATGCGTGCGGTATTTGCGTGCAACCAATATATTGATGCCCAAGCCCCTTGGGCGCTGCGCAAAACTGATCCAGCCCGCATGGGCGTTGTGCTGCGCACCTTGGTAAAAGCCATTCGCGATCTAACTCTTGCGGTGCAGCCCATCATCCCGACATCGGCAGGCAAAATGCTTGACCAATTGGGGATCCCTGCGGGCGACCGCGATTATGCCGCCTTTGCTGACCTTGATTGGTATGATCGTTTAACAAGTTCAGGCTTCCGCTTAGACGCACCTACACCCTTATTCCCGCGTCTGGAGCTGCCAGCAGAAGATGCGGCCTAATGTTTGTCGATAGCCATTGCCACCTCAATTATAAGGGCCTGATTGAAGATCAGGATGCGGTTCTGGCCCGCGCGGCGGCGGCTGGCGTGTCAGGCATGCTCAATATCTCGACCCGGCGGCGCGAATGGGATGACATTATCGCAACCGCGCAAAAAGCGCCAAATATCTGGGCGACCATTGGCATTCACCCGCATGAGGCAGATGATCATGCGGATGTAGACACGGCCTTATTGGTCAACGCCGCGGCGCACCCCAAGGTCATTGGCATTGGGGAGACGGGGCTCGATTATTATTATGACCATAGCGATCGCGACCAGCAGCGGACAAGCTTTCGGGCGCATATTGCCGCCGCACGCGAGACGGGCCTGCCGCTGATTGTCCACACGCGCGATGCCGAGGAAGATACAGCCCAAATCTTGCACGAGGAAATGGGGAAGGGGGCCTTTCCCGGCGTCATTCACTGCTTCACGGCGAGTCGAGAATTCGCAGATATTGCATTGAAATTAGGGCTTTTTATCTCAATTTCGGGCATTGTGACCTTTAAGAGTGCGGCCGATTTACAGGCAATTGCGGCCACCATCCCGGCGGATCGGCTGCTGATTGAGACGGACAGCCCATTTTTGGCGCCTGTGCCGCATCGTGGAAAAAGCTGTGAGCCTGCCTTTGTCGCGGATACGGCGCAGTTTTTGGCCTCACTTCGCGGCATTTCCGTCGAAGATCTGGCCCATCAAACACGAGACAATTTCTTCCGATTATTCTCAAAGGCCGGCAACTAATGGCAGATGTGGCCGGCAATTTGATCCTGCTGGTCCTGATGATTGGGCTGGTTCTCTCAAGCCTGTTGGCCCGGCGCTTGCCTATCTCACAAATGATGAAAATGTTGGCTGCTTGGGCTCTGATTTTCCTCGCAATTTTTGTGCTCTTCAGTTTCCGTGCAGAAGTTAAAATGGTTTGGGATCGCGTGAAAGCTGAGGCTGGATTTGGTACCCAAGTTCAGGCCGATGGAACCGTGCGGATCACCAAATCCGCGGATGGGCATTTTCATATTGTGGCTGACGTTAATGGCCATCCCATAGAGTTTCTGGTGGATAGCGGCGCCACAACCACAGCTTTGTCTGCCGCAGATGCCGCAAAAGCGGGTGTTCAAACGCCACAATTGGCGTTTCCAGTCATTGTCTCAACCGCCAATGGGCAAGTTGAGATGCAGCGCGGCCGTGTTGACCGGCTCGCGATTGGGCCAATTGTCCGCGACGATTTTGCTGTGCTGATTTCCGATCGCCTGGGCGGGACCAACTTATTGGGCATGAACTTCCTATCCACGCTCAAAGGTTGGCGCATTGAAGGGGATGTGATGATTTTAACACCCTGAGGCAAATGGCGGAATTCTGCGTCGGGGGGCCTTTTTCACTGATATGTTTCAGGATATATTTTACATAATAT
>JBEDNE010000081.1:0-6551 GCA_041170745.1 Pseudomonadota bacterium | reverse complement strand
GCATTCCCGTTATTGCGGCCCATGCGACAGGCAGCGAATCTTTGGTGCAAAATGGCGTTACGGGCCAATTGGTGCCCCCCGGTGACATTGCGGCCTATGCTGATGCCCTTGCCCGATATTGCTCCGATTCCGCTTTGCGTCAGGCCCATGGCGCGGCCGGCGCCAAAGCGAGCAGCGCTTATGATTGGGACACTGTCAATCAGGCTATGCTCGATCAATATCGCCGCCTGATCGTTCCAAAGCGGGCACGCCGTGGCTGAGCTCTTTGATCAAGAAGGGCCACCTGCCCCGCTGGCAGAACGGCTACGGCCAACCTCAATCAGCGAGGTGGTTGGCCAAGAGCATTTAACGGGGCCGCACGGCGCAATTGGCCGGATGCTGGCGGCTGGCAAGCTATCCTCAATGATCCTCTGGGGGCCGCCGGGCACAGGCAAGACCACCACTGCCCGCTTGCTGGCGGATGCAGTTGGCCTGCGCTTTGAGCCGCTATCCGCCGTGTTTTCGGGCGTTGCCGATTTGAAGAAAGCCTTTGCGGCTGCCGAAGATCATGCCCGGACAGGCCAAGCAACGCTGCTCTTTGTTGATGAAATTCACCGCTTCAATCGCGCCCAGCAAGATAGCTTTCTGCCCTATGTCGAAAAGGGCACAGTCACGCTGGTCGGGGCGACAACGGAAAACCCCAGTTTTGAACTCAACGCCGCTGTGCTGAGCCGCACGCAAGTGCTGGTGCTGCATCGGCTGGATGCCACTGCGCTGGATACACTGCTGGCCCGCGCTGAAACTCTAATGGATCAAAAGCTGCCGCTGACCGAAGAGGCGCGGGCAGCCCTGATTGCGTCTGCTGATGGCGATGGACGCTTTCTGCTCAATCAGGCCGAAACGCTGTTTTCGATCCACATCGACGAAGCCTTAGACCCGCAGGCGCTCGCGGCGCTGCTGCACCGGCGGATGCCCGTTTATGACAAGGACCGCGAGGGGCATTACAACCTGATTTCCGCGCTGCATAAAAGCCTGCGTGGCTCAGACCCGCAAGCAGCACTTTATTATCTCGCGCGGATGCTCGTGGCGGGGGAAGAGCCGCTCTATGTGCTGCGCCGTCTGGTCCGCTTTGCCAGCGAAGATATTGGGCTCGCCGACCCACAAGCGCTGGTCCAATGCTTGGCCGCGAAGGATGCCTATGATTTTCTGGGCAGTCCCGAAGGCGAATTGGCGATTGTGCAGGCCTGCCTCTATCTGGCGACGGCGCCCAAATCCAATGCCGCTTATGCTGCGCAAAAGGCGGCGTGGAAATCTGCAAGAGATACAGGCTCTTTGATGCCGCCTGCCAATATCCTGAATGCCCCCACAAATTTGATGAAGGATTTGGGCTATGGCAAAGGCTATGCGTATGATCATGATCAGGACGGAGCCTTTAGCGGCGATAATTATTGGCCCGAAGAGATGAGCCCGCAGGGCTTTTACGCCCCCTCCCCACGCGGTTTTGAAGCCAAAATCCGCGAACGTCTGGCCTATTGGGACAAGTTGCGCGCTGAAAAACAGCACAGCTAACGTAAACGTAAGGTTATGCTGGACAGGCGGGCCAGTTTCGGCAAAAAACTATCGTCATGACACTTCCAGCTATTTTTGATCGCCTCCGCCTTCCCGTCATTGCCTCACCGCTGTTCCTCGTTTCGGGGCCAGAGCTGGTGATTGCCCAGTGTAAGGCGGGGATTGTTGGGTCCTTCCCCGCGCTCAACGCGCGGCCACAATCGATGTTGGATGAGTGGATCCACCGGATTACTGAAGAACTCGCAGCATGGAACCGCGACAATCCGGATCGTCCGGCAGCGCCGTTTGCGGTCAACCAGATTGTCCACAAATCGAACAATCGGTGGGAAGAAGACCTTTTAACTTGCGAAAAATGGCAAGTGCCCATCATCATCACCTCGCTTGGCGCGCGGGAAGATTTGAACACGGCCGTCAAAAACTGGGGCGGCATCACGCTGCATGACGTGATTGATGATCGCTTTGCCCGCAAGGCCATTGAAAAGGGGGCCACCGGCCTCATCCCAGTGGCAGCAGGCGCAGGCGGCCATGCGGGCACGCTCTCCCCCTTTGCTCTGGTGCAGGAAATTCGTGAATGGTTTGATGGTCCTGTCGCGCTGTCTGGCTCTATCGCCAATGGCGCGGCCGTGCTTGGCGCACAGGCGATGGGGGCGGATTTGGCCTATATTGGCTCAGCGTGGATTGCGACGCACGAAGCCAATGCTGAAGATGGCTATAAGCAGGGTATTGTCGAAGGCCGCGCGTCGGACATTGTCTATTCTGACCTGTTTACGGGCGTCCATGGCAATTATCTGCGCCAATCCATCATCAAAGCCGGGCTGGATCCGGACAATCTGCCCAAGGGTGATATCTCAACCATGAACTTTGGGTCCGGCGGCAACACCGAAGCTAAGGCTTGGCGTGACATTTGGGGCTCTGGCCAAGGCGTGGGCGCTGTGAAGGCGGTGGAATCGGTTGCAGACCGCGTCGACCGGCTGGAACGCGAATATCTGGCAGCACGCGACCGGCTGAAGCTGTAAGGCTTCAGCCCGCGCGGCTGGCGGCGATTTTATCTTCGGCGTAAATATCCCATGCGGCGATGAACATCGCAGCAATCACGGGGCCAATGATAAAGCCATTAATGCCCAATACGGAAATGCCGCCCAACGTGGCAATCAGCACGACATAATCGGGCATCCGCGTATCCTTGCCAACAAGGATTGGGCGAAGAATATTGTCGACCATTGAGATGACGAAAAAGCCAATGAACAACAGGGTCATGCCGCGGCTCGTGTCGCCCGTAGCCAAGAGGTAAATCCCCACTGGCACCCAAATCAGGCCCGTTCCAATGGCCGGCACCAGTGACAAGAGGCCCATCACAACGCCCCATAAGAGCGGCGCATGAATATCCAAAAGGTAAAAGGTCAGCCCGCCTAAAATGCCCTGCACAATGGCGACGACGATGCTGCCCTTCACTGTGGCACGAATGACAGTGGTGAATTTATCGAACAAGGCACGGCGCTTGCCTTCTTGCAGCGGCAGCCGATGGCTGACTTTTTCGGCAATCACCCGGCCATCGCGCAGGAAAAAATAGGTCAGGTACAGCATGATGCCCAGGCCAATGGCAAAACCAAAGGCGCTTTGCGTCACATCAACTGCCCTCTCCGCTGCGACACGCAACCCACTGGTTAAGAAGGTAGAAAGCCTATCTTCCAAGCCCTTAATGTCAGTCAGCTCATATTGATCCAATATGCGCAGCAAGGATTTTGGGGCAGCGGCTCGCAAGGTTTCCAGCATGGCGCCAATATCAATTTGGTTCTGCGCCAGACTTTCATAGGTCGACACCGCCTCATCAATCAGCAGCGAACCAATGATCACGGCTGGCACAATCACCAGCGCAAGAATAATCACCAGCGTCAAACCAGCGGCCGTATTGCGATGCCCCCCTAAACCACGTTGCAGCGCGAGATTAACGGGCATGAAGACAATGGCAGCGACCAAGCCCCAGAGGATCGCACCAAAAAAGGGCGAAGCAATCCACATCATGGCCAGCGTGGCCACAATCACAAAGCCTATGAATACGCGATCTTCAATCTGGGTCATGCCGCACCGCTCGTTGCTTTTGCTCTGTATAGCGCGTGGACGCGGGCTGTCACGACCTGTGGCGCGGCTCAGGCCTGCCCATGATAAAAATCATGCACGGCTTGTGCGACCGCGGCAGACACGCCGGGCGCACGCTGCAAATCTTCAAGGCTGGCGGCACGCACGGCGCCTGCTGTCCCAAAATGACGCAGCAGCGCCTTTTTGCGAGCTGGGCCAATGCCGGGAACTTCATCTAGCGGGCTGGACGTAATCGCTTTGGCACGCTTAGTGCGATGCGCGCCAATGGCAAATCGGTGCGCTTCATCGCGCAGCCGCTGAAGATAAAAGAGCACGGGTGCATTGACGGGCAAGCTAAACTCCCGCCCATCAGGGAAATGGAAGATTTCACGGCCCGCATTGCGGTCTGGCCCTTTGGACACGCCAACATAGCAGAGATCTTCAATCCCCAGCGCCTCCAGAACGCCTTTCACGGCGCTCACCTGCCCCTTGCCGCCATCAATCAGCACCAGATCAGGCCAAAGGCCCTTATCGCGATCTGGATCTTCCTCCAGCGCGCGACCAAAGCGGCGCTCCATCACTTCGCGCATCATCGCAAAATCATCGCCGGGCACGGTTTCGGCATTGCGGATGTTGAACTTACGATATTGCCCTTTTTGGAAACCCTCAGGCCCCGCCACAATCATCGCGCCCAACGCATTGGTGCCTTGAATATGGCTGTTATCATACACTTCGATCCGCTGGGGCGGCTCAGAAAGATCAAATAATTCAGCTACTTCACGCAGCAACTTGGCCTGCGTTGTCGTTTCGGCCAAGCGCCGGTCCAGCGCCTCCACGGCGTTGCGCCGCGCCTGATCGACCAAGCGTTTCCGATCCCCCCGCTGCGGCATCTGGATGTCCACCTTGCGGCCCAATTGCGCGGTCAGCGCCTCGGCCAGCAATGCAGCGTCAGGAAGCTCTCGATCGAGCAAGATCGTCCGCGCGGGTGGCACATCTTCATAGAATTGCGCGAGGAAGCTTGAGAAAATCTCCGCCTCTTCCAAATCCGCCGTATGGCTGGGGAAAAAGGCGCGATGCCCCCAATTCTGACCGCCGCGAATGAAAAAGGCCTGAATGCCGATATGGCCTGACTTACCAGCCAGCGCGAAAATATCGGCATCACCCACGCCCTCGGCGTTAATCGCTTGGCTGCCCTGAATGAAGGTCAGCGCCTTTAGCCGATCGCGCAGCAGCGCTGCCCGCTCAAAATCGAGCGCCTCAGCCGCTTTTTCCATTTCACTGGCAAGCTTTGCCTGCACGGCAGTTGATTTGCCGCCAAGGAAGGCTTTGGCGTCTTCGACCAAATCGGCATAGCCCTTGGCATCAATTCGCCCGACACAGGGGGCCGAGCAGCGCTTGATTTGATAGAGCAGGCACGGCCTGTCCCGATTGTTGAAATAACTATCCGTGCACGAGCGGAGCAGAAACAGCTTTTGCAGCGCATTCAAGGTGGTGTTGACTGATCCTGCACTGGCAAAGGGTCCGTAATAATTGCCCTTGGCGCGCCGCACCCCGCGATGCTTTTGAATGCGTGGATACTCATGGTCCACCCGTAACAGGATGAACGGAAAGCTTTTATCATCACGCAACAGCACATTATAGGGCGGGCGGTAGCGTTTGATGAGTTGCGCTTCCAAGAGCAGCGCCTCAGCCTCGCTATTGGTCGTGACTATCGTCATGCTGCGCGTTTGGGCAACCATGCGGCGCAGGCGATTGGGCAGCCTGTCCACCTGCGTATAATTGGTTACGCGGTTTTTAAGTGCTTTCGCCTTGCCGACATACAGCACATCGCCACGCGCATCATACATGCGGTAGACACCCGGCTTGGTCGGCAGGGTTTTGACCACATTGCGAATGGCGGCCACCCCGGCCTCAAGATCAGGTTGGTCCGCCCCACGAACGGTGTAGGCTGCACGCTCTTCATGAAAGCGATCGGGCGAATTTGGGTCGGACATAAAGACGAAATAGGACCAATAAGCTCAACAAGACCAACGGGCTGGGGAGACATTAGATGCAACTGACAGGCAAGACCATAGTATTGACGGGCGGAACTGATGGAATCGGCCGCGAACTGGCGCTGCAATTGCAAGCCAAAGGCGCACAGCTGATCCTCACTGGGCGGACGGCCAGCCGTGTCGCAGAGATGCAGGCTCTGGGTTTTGAGGTCATCACGGCTGATCTTTCGCAACCTGCAGGCATTGAGGCCGTTCTGAACGGACTGGGCAAGCGCCCGATCGACATTCTCATCAACAATGCAGGTGCTGGCAGCGACCATGATTTCCGCGAGGCGCAGCCGGATCTGGCCGATAATGATCGCTGCATCTTCCTGAACCTGAATGCGCCCATTCATCTCATCACGCGGATGATGGCGGGTCTCAAATCCCGGCCTGAGGCGATGATTGTCAACGTGACATCGGGCTTAGCAATTGCACCGCGCGCAGGTGGGCCCGTTTATTGCGCCACCAAGGCCGCACTGCGCAGCTATACCCAAGCAATCCGCGCGCAATTAGCAGGCACCTCGGTTCATCTGCTGGAAGCCCTGCCGCCGGTTGTGGAAACCAAGCTGACGGCAGGCCGCGGCAGCCGCAAAATGCCTCCGTCCGAATGTGCCCGCCAGATCATCGTTGCAATGGAACGCAAGGCCGATGAAGCCAATGTCGGCCTGGTGAAGCTCCTCCAAGCGGTGCACAGCATCTCCCCTGCCCTCGCGCGGAAAATCATGATCCGGTTTTAAGACGGATGCAGGCTTAGGCCCACCACGGCCGCTGCCGTAAACGGCAAGGGAGTGAATTGCCGCGCGCATTTTCACTGTACTCCGGGCTTGACCCGGAGCCCAGATACCCCAGTTTCGGCGCAAAGCTGGGCTCCGGCTCAGGGCCGGAGCACGG
>JBEDNE010000080.1:0-3379 GCA_041170745.1 Pseudomonadota bacterium | reverse complement strand
ATAATCATGTGGCCGTGGCAGGCGGCGTGGCCGAGGCGGTGCGCCGCGCGCGCGATGCCGGGGTCGCGCGGATCATCCTTGAGGTAGATCGGCTCGATCAGATTGAACCCGGCCTTGCGGCAGGCGCGACGCATTTGCTGCTTGATAATATGGATGCGCCGACGCTGCGTCAGGCCGTGGCGCTGGTGGCGGGGCGTGTGCCCACCGAAGCCTCTGGCGGCGTCACGCTGGAAACGATCCGCGCCAAGGCCGAAACTGGGGTAACCTATATCTCCGTCGGCCGGCTGACGCAGAGCGCACCAGCGGCGGACATTGGTCTTGATTTTACAGCCCAATGACTATGCTCGCCAGTGTTGAGCGCCCCCTTTAAATCTGGCAGAAAGCGGCATGGCTAAATTTGCACCTTTTAAGTGGGATGACCCCTTTCACCTCGACGCGCAGCTGACCGATGAGGAGCGGATGATCCGCGATGCCGCTGAAGGCTATGCGCAAGACAAGCTCTTGCCGCGCGTCGTTTCCGCTACGTTGGACGAGCGTTTTGATCGTGAGATCATGAATGAGCTGGGCGAGCAAGGTCTGCTTGGTGCAACCATTGAGGGCTATGGCTGCGCGGGCGTGAGCCATGTTGCTTATGGCCTGATTGCCCGTGCGGTGGAGCGGGTTGATTCGGGCTATCGCTCGGCCATGTCGGTGCAAAGCTCGCTCGTGATGCACCCGATCCATGCCTATGGCAGTGAGGCACAGCGCGAAAAATATCTGCCCAAGCTGGCGACAGGCGAATGGGTGGGCTGTTTCGGCCTGACCGAGCCGGATGCCGGATCAGACCCTGCCTCGATGAAAACCAATGCCAAGCAAGTCGATGGCGGCTACATCCTCAATGGCGCGAAAATGTGGATCACCAATTCGCCAATTGCCGACATTGCTGTCGTCTGGGCGAAGGATGAAGGCGGCGTGATCCGCGGTTTCATTGTCGAGCGCGGCATGAAGGGCTTTTCCACGCCCAAAATTGAAAAGAAACTGAGCCTGCGCGCCTCGATCACCGGCGAAATTGTGCTGGAAGATGTCTTCGTGCCTGAAGAAAATCTTCTGCCCAATGTGCAGGGCCTGTCGGGTCCGTTCGGCTGCCTGAATAAGGCGCGCTATGGCATTGCCTGGGGCGTTATGGGCGCGGCGGAAGATTGTTTCCACCGGGCGCGCCAATATCAGCTTGATCGCAAGCAATTTGGTCGTCCGCTGGCGGCGAACCAAATTCCGCAATTGAAAATGGCGAATATGCAGACCGAAATTGCACTTGGCCTGCAAGCCGCACTAACAGTGGGCCGCGCAATTGATGCGGGCACATGGTCGCCGGAGATGATCAGCCTTATCAAGCGCAACAATTGCGGCAAGGCACTCGATATCGCCCGCATCGCGCGTGATATGCACGGCGGCAACGGCATTTCGGCGGAATATCATGTCATCCGCCACACGGTGAATTTGGAGACGGTCAACACCTATGAGGGCACGCATGATGTGCACGCCCTGATTTTGGGCCGGGCGATTACAGGCATTCAAGCGTTTAGTTGAACGCTGGGTTGAGGAGGGGGCACAAATGGGTTTTCAGAAGATGATGGCGGCTGCCATTTTGGCAGCCATGTCGACCACGGCCATGGCGCAATCGATCCGCCCGGATCAGGCCGCCTTTCGGGATTTGTATAAGGAATTGGTAGAAACCAATACCACGCAATCCGTTGGCAGTTGCACCTTGGCGGCAGAGCGCATGGCCGCACGCCTCAAGGCCGCAGGCTATGCGGATAAGGATATCACTCTGTTCGCCACGCCTGAGCATCCCAAAGATGGCGGCTTGGTGGCCATTTTGCCGGGCACCTCAAAAACGCTAAAGCCGCTGTTGATGCTCGCCCATATTGATGTGGTTGAGGCCCGCCGGGAAGATTGGGTGCGCGATCCCTTCACCCTGATTGAAGAGGGGGGATATTTCTACGCCCGTGGCGCGTCAGACGATAAGGCACAGGCTGCCATCTGGACTGACACGATGATCCGCTTCAAGAAAGAGGGCTTCCGTCCCAAGCGGACAGTGAAGCTAGCGCTGACCTGTGGCGAAGAAACAGTCGGCGCGTTTAATGGGGCGGAATGGCTGGCGACCAATAAGCCAGAGCTGATTGCCGCAGAATTCGCGATTAACGAAGGTGGCGGTGGCCGCTTGGATAAGGCGGGCAAAAAAGTCGCCCTGTCGATGCAGGTCGGCGAAAAGACAGTGCAGAATTATCTGTTTGAAACCACCAATCCCGGCGGCCACAGCTCGGTCCCGCGGCCTGATAACGCCATTTATTCGCTCACCGCCGCTGTCTCGAAAGTTGGGGGCTATGAATTCCCAATCATGTTTACGGACACAACACGCACCTTTTTCACGCGCACCGGCAATGCCATGGGGGGTGAGATGGGCACGGCCATGAAGGCGCTGGTCGCCAACCCCAAAGATGCAGCGGCCAATGCCATTGTGTCGAAAGATGCGACCTATCATTCCATGCTGCGCACCACCTGCGTTGCAACGATGATGGAGGCAGGCCATGCCATGAATGCGCTGCCGCAGCGGGCGCGGGCAGTGGTCAATTGTCGTATCTTCCCCGGCATTTCGACGGACGCCATTCGTGAAGAGCTGGTCAAGGTCGTGGCGGATTCGTCCGTCTCGATCACCAAAATTCCACCGGCGCGTCCCATGGCAGTGCCGCCGCCGCTCTCACCCAAGATTTTTGGCCCGGCGGAAAAGCTGGCGGCCAAGCACTTCCCGGGCGTGCCGATGATCCCCACCATGTCAACGGGTGGCACCGATGCGCCCTATCTCTCGCTGGCGGGCATCCCAACCTATGGCGTGCCGGGGATTTTCTCTGATCCTGAAGGCAGTGGCGCGCACGGCCTGAATGAACGGATCCGCGTGTCTGCCCTCTATGAAGGCCGCGACTATCTGTTTGAACTTGCCAAGATTTACGCGAACCAAAAATAAGTCATGACCAAAGCGCTCTCTGGCATCCGCGTGCTTGATCTGTCCCGCGTTCTCGCAGGGCCGTGGTGCACGCAGATGCTGGGGGATTTGGGGGCAGAGATCATCAAGATTGAACAGCCCGGCAAAGGCGATGATACGCGCAGCTGGGGCCCGCCTTGGCATGGCGAGGGGGAGGATCGGCTCTCGGCCTATTACCTCTCGGCCAATCGCAACAAGAAAAGCGTGGCAATTGATATTTCCAAGCCCGAGGGGCAGTCGCTGATCCGCGAACTTGCTGCCAAATGCGATGTTCTGGTTGAGAATTTCAAAATGGGCGGGCTTGAGAAATATGGGCTCGACTATCTTAGCCTAAAGGCAGTGAACCCCCGGCTGGTCTAT
>JBEDNE010000079.1:0-2834 GCA_041170745.1 Pseudomonadota bacterium | reverse complement strand
GTGTCTGGGCATAAGGTTGCCGCGATTGATCTGGATACGCGCCAGCGCACATTGGCCCGCTATTTAGAAAACCGCGAGGCCACAGTGCGCCGCCGCGATGCCGAGCTGGATGTTCCGCTCTATGCCGTGCTCAACCCCATGACCGAGGCCGCGTTAGAGGCAGAAATTGCGCGCCTAAGTGTGGGCCAAGATTTTCTGATTATTGATACGCCGGGCCGCGATGATCCTGTGGCGCGCGCGGCTATTGCCCGGGCGGACACAATAGTGACGCCCATTAATGACAGCTTTGTTGATCTCGACTTGATTGGCCAAGTTGATCCGGAAAGTTTCCGCGTGAGCAAGCCCAGCTTTTATGCCGAACTCATTTGGGATTTGCGCAAAGAACGCGCCCGTGCCGATGGGGCGACCGTGGATTGGGTGGTGCTGCGCAACCGGCTGCAGCATCTGGATGCGCATAATATGCGACGCGTTGGTGCGGCCTTGGGGGAATTGTCCAAGCGCGTTGGCTTTCGCACCGTGCCGGGGCTGAGCGAACGTGTGATCTATCGTGAGCTGTTCCCCAAGGGGCTAACGCTGCTCGATAAGAAAGAACTGGGTGGTTTTTCCGTCAGCCATGTCGCGGCGCGGCAGGAATTGCGCGAGATGATATCTGCGTTCGCGCTGCCCACACATGATGCCGCCCAGCGCGAATTGGCCTTTGGCTGATGCGGTTTTTAATATTTTTTGCCATTGTCGCAGCCCTAATTTGGCTGTGGCGCAGCGCCAAACGCCCTGCTGACATCATGCGCCGAGACGAGGCTGCACGCCTTTTGGGTGTGGCCGAGGAGGCAACGGCTGATGAGATTATTGAGGCGCATAAAAGGCTTATCGCCAAGGTGCATCCCGATGCCGGCGGCAGCGCAGATCTGGCCGCCCAAGTGAACCGCGCGCGTGATGTGCTGTTGGGGGCAGATCGGGCCTAAGCCGGAGTAATTAATCCGCCCGGAGGGGTACTTGATTCCCTGTGCCGATTTGGGCAGGCGCTGACCATCACTTTTCCAAGGAAAGCCGGCCCAATGACGCATCAGTTCCACGCCACAGCGCTGCGCGAATATGATATTCGGGGGATTGTGGGCGATACGCTGACAGAAGCCGATGCCTGGGCCATTGGCCGCAGCTTTGCGACCATCGTGCGGCGTGCCGGCGGCAAGACAGTCGCCGTCGGCTATGATGGCCGCCTGTCCTCGCCGGTTATGGAAGCCGCGTTAATCAAGGGCCTGACAGAAAGCGGGGCCGATGTCGTGCGCGTCGGCCTAGGGCCAACCCCAATGCTCTATTATGCGGAGGCAGCGTTGGACGATGTCGATGGCGGTATTCAGATAACTGGCAGCCATAATCCCCCCAACTATAATGGCTTCAAGATGGTACACGCTCATGCCCCCTTCTTCGGGAGTGACATCACCAAAATAGGCGCGCTTGCAGCGGCGGGGGATTGGGAGACGGGTGTGGGCATCGTCCGCGATCATGATATTTTTGACCAATATGTCGCCCGGCTTGCCCAAGGCTTCACTGGCGGTGCCTTCCGTGTCGGGTGGGATGCTGGCAATGGGGCCGGCGGCGCTGTTATCGAGGCGCTGGTTAAGCGTCTGCCCGGAGAGCATTATCTGCTCTTTACCGATATTGATGGAACCTTTCCCAACCATCACCCAGACCCCACAGTTGAAGCAAATCTAGCCGATTTGCGCCGTCTTGTCGCGGAGAAGAAGCTCGATTTCGGACTGGCTTTTGACGGCGATGCTGATCGGATTGGGGCCATTGATGGCGAAGGCCGCGTGGTCTGGGGCGATCAGATTCTCGCCATCCTGTCCGAAGCTGTGCTGAAGGATGTGCCGGGGGCAACCATCATTGCCGATGTGAAGGCCAGCCAGGCGCTTTATGATCGCGTGGCCGAACTGGGCGGTACGCCGCTGATGTGGAAAACCGGCCACAGCCTTATCAAGGCGAAGATGAAAGAGGTCAATTCGCCGCTGGCCGGTGAAATGTCGGGCCATATCTTTTTCAAGCATCGCTGGTATGGCTTTGACGATGCCATTTATGCCGGGCTGCGCCTGATGGAAGCGGTCAGCGAATTGGGTGGCTCTTTGACGGCGCTTAAATCGGCCATGCCCGCCATGATCAACACCCCTGAAATGCGTTTTCAAGTTGATGAAAGCCGCAAATTCGCCGTCGTGGACGAGGTTTTGGCGCGGCTTGAGGCTGAGGGCGCTGATGTGAACCGCACCGATGGCGCCCGCGTGAACACGCCAGATGGTTGGTGGCTGCTGCGCGCCTCCAACACGCAAGATGTGCTGGTGGCGCGTGCCGAGGCGAAGGATGAAGCCGGATTGGCCCGGCTCTTGGCGCAAATTGATGCGCAACTGGCGGCATCGGGCATTGAACGTGGAGAAAGCGTCGCCCATTAACAGGGTGTGATGCATCCCGCCTCTCCTTTGCCCGATGGACTTCAGGGCTGGTTTGCCGCGCGCGGCTGGTCGCCCCGGCGCTACCAAATGGAGATGCGCGACGCCTATTTGGCGGGGGAGCATGCGTTGCTGGTCGCGCCAACTGGGGCGGGTAAGACGCTCGCCGGCTTCTTGGCGACATTGGCTGATCTGATCGCGCACCCGCGTGAGGGGCTGCACACAATTTACATCTCGCCCCTCAAGGCATTGGCTGTCGATGTCCGGCGCAATTTGCTGCAGCCCATTGCCGAAATGGGCCTCGATATTCGGGTGGAAACACGCACTGGCGATACTCCGTCAGATCGCAAGGCGCGGCAAAGGGCAAAGCCGCCGCATATCTTGCTCACCACGCCG
>JBEDNE010000078.1:0-11779 GCA_041170745.1 Pseudomonadota bacterium | reverse complement strand
TCATCAACATTGCCTCGACAGAAGGGCTAGGCGCGACCCCCGGCAACACGCCCTATGTTGCTGCCAAATCAGGCGTGGTTGGCCTGACCCGCGGCCTCGCTGTCGATTTGGGGAAAGAGGGCATTACCGTGAACTGCATCTGCCCCGGCCCAATTTTGACGGGGATGACCGAGAAGGTGCCAGAGGCAGACAAAGCGACATTTGCCCGCCGACGCACGGCCTTGCGCCGCTATGGCCTGGCAGAGGAAGTCGCGCATATGACGCTTAACCTCGCCCTGCCCGCGTCTGGCTTTGTGACAGGGGCAATCATCCCTGTTGATGGCGGGCTCATCGCGCGCAACGCCTAGGCAACATAAGAAGGCCCGAGCAGTTTGCCTTGCCCGGGCCTCAGATTTTTACCAGCCGCAGCTTTTGCCTTTGTTCTGCGCTTTCAGCCACGTCATCAACGGCTTGAAATAGGCAATCATTGCCGTGCCATCCATTTCGCGCTTGCCCGTAAAGGCCTGCAGCGCATCGGGCCAAGGCTTGGATGCACCCATTTCCAGCATCGCATTCAAGCGTTTGCCAACCTCTTTATTGCCATAGAAAGAACAGCGATGAAGCGGCCCTTTCCACTTCGCAATGTCACAGGCAGCCTTGTAGAATTGGAACTGCAAAATACGCGCGAGGAAATAGCGCGTATAGGGCGTGTTGCCGGGAATATGGTATTTGGCGCCAGCATCAAAATTGGCTTCGCTGCGCTCTGCAGGCGGAATAATGCCCTGATAGTGAAGGCGTAGGTCGGTCCAGCCTTTATTATAATGGGTGGGGGCAATGCTGCCGTTGAAGACACCCCAACGCCATTTATCGACCAAAAGGCCAAAGGGCAGGAACGCCACCTTGTCCATCGCCTGACGCAACAACAGGCCCAAATCCTTATCCGCGCTGGGCACTTGCGCCTTATCGAGCAAGCCAATTTGCACCAGATATTCCGGCGTAATCGACAAAGCGACAGCATCGCCAATAGCTTCATGGAAGCCGTCATTGGCGCCATTCATGTAGAGCAGGCTCTGCTTGTTATAGGCGCGCTGATAATAATTATGGCCCAGCTCATGATGGACAGTCACAAAATCGCCGGCGTTGACCTTGGTGCACATTTTGATGCGCAAATCATCCACATTGTTGATGTTCCAGGCGCTTGCATGGCACACAACTTCGCGATCGGCTGGCTTGGTGATTTGGGACCGCTCATAAAAGCTTTTGGGCAAAGGCGCGAACCCAAGGGATGAGAAAAAGCCCTCACCTGTTTGCACCATCTTTAGAGGATCATAGCCCTTGGCCTTCAGCAAATCGCCCATATCATAGCCAATGTCGCCAGCCCCCTTAGGCGCGACAATCGGGTAAATACCGCCCCATTCCTGCGCCCACATATTGCCAAGCAAATCGGCACGGATCGGCCCCGTCTTAGCCTGAACGGCATCGCCATATTTTTCATTGAGCTTGGTGCGGGTGTAGCAATGCACCTGATCATAGAGCGGCTTGACTTGCGCCCACAGCTTGTCCGTTAGCTTCGCAAAATCATCGGCGGGCATATCATAGCCAGAGCGCCACATGGCCCCGACATCCGCATAGCCCAAATCCTTGGCCCCCTGATTGGCAATTTCAACCAGCCGGGCATAATCGTCGCGCATCGGGCTGCCGACATTATTGTGCCAGCTCACCCACATTTCCTTCAACTGCTCTGGGTTCCGGTTGGTGCCCATTTCCGCTTCAATGTCTGAGCCATTAATTGGCTTGCCATTGAGCGTGCCTTTGCCTTTGCCATAAGTGGAATTGAGGCGGGTGGCGATTTCATTCAGCTCTTTGGCGGCTTCCGCCGTGGCTGGGGCGGGCAAAACAAGGCCGCCACGCAGCATATCCAGCTTGCGCTTCGTATCGGCGCTTAAACCCGGCGCCTGCATATAGCGCGCCGCCTGTGTGGCATATTTTACGGCCAATTCTGTGCCCTCAGCCCCCACCTTAGCGGCGACGGCGTCAGTATCATCCGTGATATAGGTGTTATTAATCCACTGGACCTGGCCGTTATAGACAGAGAAATCCCCCAGAACTTTCTCAGCATCAGCAATGAATTTGTCGGCATCGGCGGCTGTGGGCGCGGCAGGCGTGGCGGCAAGCACCGGGCTTGCCATGGCAAGCGACAGGCCAAGTGCGAGCGTTGAAACAAGCGTTTTCATGCAATCTCTCCAGAAAGATAGAATGGGCAGACGCTAGGCGTCTGAGGGAGCATGGGTCAAGGGAACTCTAAATCCCCGTCATTCCGGCGCAAGCCGGACTCCATGAAAATCTGAGAGGCAGACTGTGCAGCGTTCGTCATCTTGGATCCCGGCCTGCGCCGGGATGACGCGGTGGCAATTAGGCGCGCAAGGCCGCCAAGATCGCCTCGGCCAGTTCAGGCTTGGTGACAGCGCTCATATGATTGCCGGGGATGGGATAATATTGGCCATGTGGCAGGGTCTCGGCCAGCGCCTCGGCCCGGCCATTATCCTGATCTTCCGTCCCGCAGACAATGCCAATGGGAAAATCCCAACTGGCAAGCGTCGCAGCATCGGTGCTGGCAAAGCTATCAATCAGCAAATTCAGCGCGATGGGATCACCGCCGCTGGTTTTGAGAAACGCTTCCACAAACCATTCGGGTGATCCCTTGGCATGGCTGCCCAGATTGGTCAGCACAGTCCGGAAATAGCCTGCCCGCCGATCCGCCTCGGTCAATCCTTCCAGCCCCATGCCGGACAGCACAGCACGACCCGGGCGAAAGCCCCGCGCCATCATCCGCGCCAACGTGCGCGCGCCCAGCGAATAGCCCGCGGCATCCAAATCCGTCAGGCCCAGATGCGCGATCAGTGCAAATTGATCATCCGCCAAAACATCTTTGGGATAGGCGGCAGGATCATGTGGCTTAGCGCTGGCGCCATGCGCGCGCAGATCGGGCATGATGACGCGATAGCCGGCATCGGCAATCACTTGCGCTGTTGGCACAAACTTCATCCAATTGGTGTGCGCGTCTGAAATATAGCCGTGGATCAGCAACAATGGCCGGCCGCTGCCCAGCTCATAATAAGCAAGGCGCGTGCCATCAGATGCGGTGTAGAATTCTGGTGTCATAAGCGCACTTTAGTCGATCACAGAGGCGCAGGAAAGCTAACACGACTGGCGTCCTTGCGCGCACCGCAGCGATGTGGCGATGCTGGACCATAAGCCCCTGCCCACACAACCCGTACCGCACTCCGGGCTTGACCCGGAGCCCAGTATTGGCGCGCAAAGCGTGTGACTGTCTGGGCTCCGGCTCAAGGCCGGAGTGCGGGTGCGTAACCGCGCCGCGCGCAATGACGGCTAGCGGCGCGCCAATCCATTTTGCTCCATGCGCCAGATAGCCATCTCAATCCGATCTTGGCCGAAGAACGGCTCTTCATTGAACACCAAAGTGGGCACCCCCCAATGACCCGAGGCTTCCAAGGCGGCTTGGTTCTCGGCAATTTCCTTATCCAGCGCCTCAGCCTCGGCCGCCGCTTCGGCATCAAGCTCAGCCAAGTTCAGCCCCGCACGTTCTGCCGCACCTTTCAGATGATCGCCCTCATGCCAGTTTTCAGCCCCACCCCAGATGAGCATTGCCGCCTCATGGCAAAAGGCAAGGCTCTTACCCCGCCGGGCCGCCGCTTGGCCCAAGCGGGTGAGGCGGTAGATATAGGGCTGGTCGGCTGCAATCTTACGTGTGGCGATGTCTTGCACAATAGGATCGGGTCGTGGCGGGCCGAAGGGAATATTATGAAAGGCCGCAACGCGCATCATATCGAGCATCGTGTAACGCAGCCAATTGGGGTGATTGCGCTCAAAAAAATTGGGCTCTCGTACCGCCAGCGGATAGACGGGTCGCAGATTGAGCGTGACATCATAATCTTCAGCCAGTTGCCGATAGCGACCAATCGCTAAATAGCTGTACGGCGAACGGAACGACCAGAAAATATCGGCTGATAATGCCATGAGATAAAAGCCCTCTCCCAATTATCAGGCAAATGTGTCTGATCGGGAGAGGGCTTGCAAGCCGTCAGGCAAATTAGGCCTTTTTCAAATGGCGGCGGCCCAGCAGCTCGGCAATCTGGACAGCGTTGAGCGCCGCGCCTTTGCGCAGATTGTCGGACACGCACCACAAGGCGAGGCCATTTTCAACAGTCGAATCCTCCCGCACACGGCTGACAAAGGTGGCGTAATCGCCCACGCATTCCACGGGCGTGACATAGCCCCCATCTTCACGCTTATCGACCAGCATCACGCCCGGGGCTTCGCGCAAAATGGCCTGTGCTTGAGCGGCCGACAATTCCTTTTCCAGCTCAATATGCAGCGCTTCGGAATGGCCAACAAACACCGGCACGCGCACGCAGGTTGCAATCACCTTCACCTTGGGGTCGAGGATCTTCTTGGTCTCGACCACCATTTTCCATTCTTCCTTGGTCGATCCATCGTCCAGGAACTTGTCGATATGGGGGATGACGTTGAAGGCGATTTGCTTGGTAAACTTCTTGGGTTCTGCCGTATCGCCCACAAAGATGTTGCGCGATTGTTCAAACAGCTCATCCATGCCTTCTTTGCCCGCGCCCGAGACGGACTGATAGGTCGCCACCACAACCCGCGTGATGGTCGCGGCATCATGCAGCGGCTTTAGCGCGACCACCATTTGCGCGGTGGAGCAATTGGGGTTGGCGATGATGTTCTTCTTTGTATAGCCATCAATTGCGTCCGGGTTCACTTCGGGCACGATCAGCGGCACATCGGGATCCATCCGGTAGAGCGAGCTGTTATCAATGACGACACAGCCAGCGGCAGCCGCCTTGGGCGCGTAAATGGCCGTTGCGTCCGAGCCGATGGCGAACAACGCCATATCCCAGCCCGACCAATCAAAATGTTCGATATTCTGGACCTTCAGCGTTTTTCCGGTTTCGCCAAATTCAATGACATCGCCTGTCGAGCGTGCGGATGCGACGGCGGCAATTTCATCTGCCGGAAAATCCCGCTCGGCGAGGATGTTCAGCATTTCGCGGCCCACATTGCCTGTGGCCCCGGCAACGACAACTCTATAGCCCATGATATCAGTCCTTATTCTTGACGGTTCGATTGAGGAAATTGAGGATGGTTGTCCAAAGATGGACGCTCACCTTCGGCCCGCCCACGGCATGCGTCTGTCCGGGATAGACCATCGTTTCAAAGGGGATGGCCGCCTGTTGCAGCTTGGCCATCAATGCCGTGGCATTATCAAAAAAGACGTTATCGTCCGCCATGCCATGGATCACCAATAAGGGATCCCGGATCTTGGTCGCATCAGCAATTGCGCCAGATGTGGCATAGGCTGCAGCATCTTCTTTGGGAGAACCCATATAGCGTTCGGTATAATGGGTATCGTATAATTCCCATTTGGTGACGGGCGCGCCAGAAATGCCTGCCGCAAAAATGCCGGGGGCTGCTTGAAGCAATTTGGCCGTCATATAGCCGCCATAAGACCAGCCATAGACCGCAATCTTTTTAGGATCGACAAAGGGCTGGGCCTTTAGCCAATCGACGCCCGCCAACTGGTCCGCCACTTCCACGCCGCCCATGGCGCGGTAAATTTGGCTTTCAAAGGCCACGCCGCGATCGGGCGATCCCCGGCCATCGACCGAGAAAATAATCCAGCCCTGATCGACCAGATATTGGTGCAGCGCGCCGCCCCATGTGTTCATCACCTGCCGGCCAGCCCCTGGCCCATTATAGACTTGGACCAACACGGGGTAACGCTTGCCGGGTTCCAGCGGCGGGGTCAGCAGCTTGGTGTGCAGCACGCTACCATCGGCTGCCGTGATCGTGCCAAAGCGCGGGACGACATGGCTGGCGAGATACGGCGCATAAGGATGGCTGGCATCGAGCTTATTCTCTTCAATCCATGCCAGACGCTGGCCTGCACTGTCGGCCAGCCAGACGTGCGGCGGCTGGCTCTGGCTGGAGGCTTCAATAATGGCGCGATTGCCCGCGCGCGCCATCGTGGCGTTGTGCCACATCCCCGGCTGGGTGAGGCGCCGCATCTCGCCGCCAGCCAGCGGCACCGAATAGAGATGCTGCTCCAGCGGCGTCTCCTTATTGGCCAGAAAATAAACAAGGCCCTTGGCAGCGTCCACGCCGACCAGTTTGCGGACCATCCATGCACCCTGTGTCAATTGCGTCCATTGGCCTTGGGCAAAGCGATAGAGATGGGCAAAGCCATCGCGCTCTGATTGCCAAATCAGGCTGCCATCCGCGAGCGCACGAAAACTATCATGCAAGTTGATCCAGCTTTTGCTGGTTTCGCTGAACAAAATCTCGCTGGCCCCAGTGGCTGGGTCAACGCGCAGCATATCCAGCTGTTTTTGGTCGCGCGACTGGCGCTGCACATAGAGCGTACGGCCATCTGCTGCCCAATCCACCCGCGCCAGATAGATATCGGCATTTGCCCCCAAATCCACCTTCACGCGGCGCTTTGCTTGCGGGTCCATCACCCACAGCTCCACGCGCGCATTGGCCGTGCCGGCTTGCGGATAACGCTGACTGTAGATCGTTGTGCCTTCCGCCCCAATGGCGGCACGACTGATGAGCGCAACGCCGCTTTCATCGGTGCGCTGCACTGCAACCGCCTTATCATCGGGCGCCCACCATAGCCCTTGAAAGCGATGCATTTCTTCTTGCGCGACAAATTCAGCCAGGCCCCAGCTCATCGGGCCGCCGCCATCCTTGGTCAGGGCCCGCGTTTTGCCGCTGGCCCGATCCAGAACATAAACATTGCTGTCACGCACAAAGCTGACAAAGCCACCCTTGGGGCTAATCGTGCCATCCAATGCCCCGCCATTTTGGGTTAGCCGCTCCACGCTGCCATCTAGCTGGGCGACGAACAAATCGCCGTCCACAGGAACCAGCAGCGATTGGCTGTCTGCCGCCCAATCATAGGCCACGATTCCCTTGGTGCCGGCAATGCGCGCGCGTTCGCGCTGCATTTTTTCAGCCTCAGTCAATTGGCCCGAGGTTCCGAGCTTGGTGGAATCAACCAGCATCCGCCAATCACCGCCATCCGTTGGCATAGCCCAGAGGTCAAAGCGCTCACGATCATCTGGCCGGGGACGCAGGCTGGTCACCCATTTTCCATCGGGCGACAAACGCACAGCGCGCGGCGTCCGCCCACCAATGGCCGGCGAGGCAAAGACGCGCTCTAAGGTAAGCGGGGCAGACGGCACAGGCGCGGCATTTGGCTCAGCCATGGCAGCCGTTCCCATCAATCCCAATGCCAGCGCTGCGGCACACATCCATTTGGTCATTTCCCCCAAAGCTCCATAACGAAAAAGGGCCGGGAACCCTGTTCTGGATCCCGGCCCTTTCGGTGTTTCGTTTTTTGCGTAAACGAGCGGGATCAGGCCTCTTCGGCCGTTTTCGTTTCGCTCGTAATAATGTTGTCGCGACGCTCGGCGATACGTGCAGACTTACCGCGACGGCCGCGCAGATAGTACAGCTTCGCGCGACGCACAGCGCCCTTGCGGACGACGTCAATCGACTCAATGTTCGGTGAATAAAGCGGGAAAACGCGCTCAACACCTTCACCGAACGAAATCTTACGCACAGTGAAGTTGGAGCCCATGCCCTTGTTCGAACGCGCGATGCACACGCCTTCATAATTCTGGACGCGGGTGCGCTCGCCTTCAACAACCTTCACGCCAACGCGCACAGTGTCACCGGGACGAAATTCCGGAATCTTCTTTTCTGCGGTCAATTTTGCGATCTGTTCCGCTTCGATCTGTTGAATGAGGTTCATGGTGCCTCACTTGTCCTTCTTAGTCTTCCGCCGCGCGTCAGAGGCAGGCTGGGCCCGAGCACCACAATGGCGCTCCCAAAGGTCCGGCCTGCGTAACCGAGTATCATCTTCTGCCCGTTGTTTCCGCCAGGCAGCGATGTTCGCATGATCCCCCGATCGCAGCACTTCAGGGATCGTGCGCCCTTCCCATGTCACGGGTCGGGTATAATGTGGATATTCGAGCAAGCCGTTCTCAAACGACTCTTCGTCACCACTTGAAGGGGCGCCCATTACGCCGGGAAGCAGCCGAATGCAAGCATCGAGCAGCATCAAAGCGCCCATTTCCCCTCCGGAAAGCACAATATCCCCCATCGAGACTTGCTCAATTTCGGGCCGCGCCTCGAAAAGCCGCTCATCAAAACCTTCGAATCGGCCGCACAGGATGGTGACGCCCGGGCCAGCCGCCAATTGCCGCACGCGCGCTTGCGTGATGGGCGTGCCTCGGGGCGTCATCGCGAGAATGGGGGCATTGGGCTGGACGGTCCGGGCATGATCAACGGCTGCGGCCAGCACATCCGCCTTCAGCACCATGCCAGCGCCACCCCCTGCAGGCGTATCATCAACTGTCCGGTGCTTATCCGTTGCGAAGTCGCGAATTTGAACCGTGGATAGGACCCATTTGCCGTCGTCCAGCGCGCGGCCCGCAATGGATTGACCCAAGGGCCCGGGAAACATGTCGGGATAGAGTGTTAAGATTTGGGCTTCAAAGCTCATGATTTGACAGGGCCCAAATCAACAAAGGCTGGATTGAGCAAGAGGCCGTCTTCAGACCAGCTCGGCACAGCTTGCGCTGTCATCGGGACCATGAAGGTCCGGCCATCGGGCCGTTCAATCTCCAGCACATCGCTGGCGCCGAAATTCTCAATCGCAATGCAGGTGCCAACCGCCTCCCCCTCGCTGGTGCGGCAGGGAAGGCCTATCAGATCAGCATGATAATATTCGCCCTCGCCCAAAGGCGGCAGGCTGTCCCGTGGCACCGTCAATTCGGTTCCGCGCAGCTTTTCAGCGGCCGTTCGGTCGGCCACCTCGGCAAAGCGCGCGGTAGCGCCATAAGGCGTGGCGCGAACCGATTTCACGGTCAACGCACCATCATTAAAGCATTTGTGCGCCTTTAACCCCTCGACTGAGTCGGCAAAGAGCTTCAGGCGCACCTCCCCTGTCACGCCATGCGCGCCAGTGACCACCGCAAGGGTGACGGGCGCTGGAGTGACAGGGCGGTTGGCCAAGGCTTAGCCCTCGGCCTTTTCCTCAGCAGGTGCTTCAGCAGCGGGCTCTTCAGCGGCAGGCGCGTCTTCAGCCGGGGCTTCTTCAGCGGCAGCTTCAGCAGCGGGAGCTTCTTCGGCAGGCGCTTCTTCAGCGGCAACTTCTTCAGCCGGGGCGTTAGCAGCTTCTTCAGCGGCCTTGGCGGCTTCTTCTGCTTCAGCGATCTTCGCGGCCTTTTCTTCCAGACGCTCCTTGGCCTTTTCGCCCGGTTCCGCCTTTTTGGGGTTGTTGCGGGCAGCGCGTTCCTTGAGGCCAGCGGCGTCGAGGAAGCGGGCAACACGATCGGTCGGCTGTGCGCCAACGCTCAGCCAATGCTTCAGACGGTCACCATTCAGCGTGACGCGATTGGCATCGTCCTTGGGGAGCATCGGGTTATAGGTGCCCACCTTTTCAATAAAGGCGCCATCACGCGGAGCGCGGCTATCAGCCACCACGATGCGATAATAAGGACGCTTTTTAGAGCCGCCACGCGACAAACGAATTGAAACTGCCATGTTATCTTCCTTCCAATCTAAACTTTAATACGATCTGTCTTCAAAAACCCTTGGGGGGACGCCCCCTCATTTCTTCTTCAATAAATTCTCAAAACCGGGCGGCAATTTGGGCATATCTCCGCCTGTTGCATCGGGCATTCCAGGCAAACCGCCGCTACCCAACAAGCCGCCTAAGCCGCCACCGCCCTTGCCGAACAGCGCGCCCAAACCTTTCAGCCCGCCCATCTTGCGGATCTTCTTCATGGCGGTGGACATTTCCTGATGCATCTTCAGAAGTTTGTTCACTTCCTGCACCGTTGTGCCCGAGCCATTGGCAATGCGGATTTTGCGCTTGGCCTGAAGCAGCTCAGGCTTGGCGCGTTCCTTGGGTGTCATGGATGAAATCATCGCATCCATGCGCACCAAAATGCGATCATCCATGCCCGATTGCGCCATAGCGCCTTGAATCTTTTTCATGCCGGGCAGCATGCCAGCCAGCGCACCCAGCCCGCCCATGCGCTGCATCTGCTGCAATTGCGCGCGCAGATCGTTCATATCAAACTGGCCCTTGGCCATTTTGGCGGCCAGCGCTTCAGCTTCTTCATGCTGGATCGTTTCCGCCGCACGCTCCACCAGGCTGACCACGTCGCCCATGCCGAGAATACGGCTGGCAACGCGCCCCGGGTGGAAGACGTCCAGCCCATCGAGCTTTTCACCGGTACCGACGAACTTGATCGGCTTGCCGGTTACGGCGCGCATGGAGAGCGCAGCACCGCCGCGCGCATCGCCATCCATCCGCGTCAGGATAACGCCCGTCAGGCTGACCTGCTCAGAGAAATTCTTGGCGACATTGACGGCGTCTTGGCCGGTCAGACTATCAACAACGAGCAATGTTTCGGCAGGCTGAGCAACTGTTGCCACAGCCTTCATCTCGTCCATCAACTGCGTGTCGACATGAAGACGACCCGCCGTATCAAGCATCAGGACGTCATAGCCTTGCAGCTTGGCCGCCTGCATCGCGCGTTTAGCAATATCGACGGGCTGTTGGCCTGCGACAATTGGCAAGGTTGCTACGCCAATTTGCTCCCCCAAAATGGCAAGCTGCTCTTGCGCCGCCGGGCGATTGACGTCGAGCGACGCCATCAGCACCTTTTTGCGATCCTTATCACTCAGCCGCTTGGCGATCTTGGCGGTCGTGGTCGTTTTACCCGAACCCTGCAGACCAACCATCATGATGATGGCTGGCGGCGTCACAGCTAGGTCCAGCTCGCTCGCTTCGGCGCCCAGCATTTCGACCAGCGCGTCGTTCACAATCTTAACGACCTGCTGACCCGGCGTGATCGAGCGGAGGACCGATTGGCCCACGGCCTGTTCGGTTACTTTATCAACAAAGCTGCGGACAACGGGAAGGGCAACATCGGCTTCGAGCAGCGCGACCCGCACTTCGCGCATGGCCTCGCGGACATCATTTTCGCTCAGCGCACCCCGGCCGCGCAGACGGTCGAACACGCCGCCAAGGCGTTCGCTCAAACTCTCGAACATCGGTTCGCTCCGTCCAAAATGCCCAAACAAAGCACGCCGGCGGACGAAAACTCGTCGGCCAGCGTACGCCCTTGGGCGGCCAAAAATAACGCTTTTCGTAATGAAAGCAGGCGCGTCCCTAGTCTGATTCTACGCCCAGGTCAACCGCACAGGCCCCGTTGGCGGCCGCTTTAACCTGATCTTCATGGCTTGGTCGCACAAGGATCATGATGGGGCAAAAGGCGTAGAGGCGGATGAAACGATACTCAAGAACCGGGCTCCGCATCGGCACTTATGGACCAGTTTTGCTGATACTATTGGCCCTCATCTCAGGGCTAGTCCCAGCGCTGTTCGCTGCACCTCAGGGCAATGCGCTGCCGGGCAATACCAGTTTTCTTATGCCGCTCTTGCTGTTCAATGCCGCCCTTATTCTTTTTGGCTGGCGGCATTATCGCGCGTTGCGCGCGCAAGTTGCCGACCGCGCCCGCGCTGCTGCCCGCGCCCGCACTTTGGCGATGCGCGATCCCCTGACGGGCTTTCACAATCGTCGGTCCTTAGCAGAATCTGGAGCAGAGGCGCTGGCCCACGCCGCCCATCGTGGCCGCGCGATGGCGATGTTGCTGCTGGATGTGGACCATTTTAAGAA
>JBEDNE010000077.1:0-26903 GCA_041170745.1 Pseudomonadota bacterium | reverse complement strand
CTCCTGGGCCCCAAATAACGATGGGTGCCCGGCCATAGCGCCGCCCACGCCGCCCACTGAACATGGCCGGCAAAACAAGGAAAATCAGAATGAACAGCCAAAAGATAAGCGCAAAGGGAATGCCCCCGCGGCTTGGCTTGGCCTGTTCTTGGTCTGCTGCCTGCATCCGCTTGGCGGCCTCCTCAGGCGGCAATTGCAATTGCTGGATAACTGCATCTGCCCCGGCGTTAATCCCACCCGGATAATCCCCGGCCTTAAAGCGCGGGACAATGGCCGTATTGATGATGACACTGGAATAGGCATCGGTCAGCACCGGCTCTAGCCCATAGCCGACTTCGATCCGGACCTTGCGATCCTTGGGCGCAACAATCAGGACAACACCATCATTGCGGTCTTTATTGCCAACGCCCCAGGCCCGGCCCAGCCGATAGCCGTAATCCTCAATGGGATAGCCCTGCAGATCAGCAATGGTCGCAACAACAAATTGCCGCCCCGTTTGCTTTTCAAAACCAGCCAGCTTGGCATCCAATGCCTGTTCAGCCTTGGGGTCGAGCAGATTGGCGGCGTCAACAACGCGGGTGCCATTGGCCGCCGGAAACGTCTGCGCCGCAACAGGCGCGCCCATGGCCAGCAGCACGCCCGTTATAACGGCAAGAAGCGCACGCATCAGCGGGCCTTTCTTCAGGGTCGCCCAGATCAGAATTTCACTTGCGGGGCTTGATCCGCATTGGGGGAAACGGCCTGATAAGGCTGCATGGGTTGCGCCCCATAAATCAGCTTCGCCCCAACAACCGAGGGGAAGGTCCGGATCGTGGTGTTATAGGCCTGAACCGCCTCATTATAATCCTTGATGGAAATATTGATGCGGTTTTCTGTCCCTTCCAATTGCGATTGGAGCGCCAAGAAATTCTGGTCTGATTTCAGTTGAGGATAGGCCTCTACTGAAACAAGCAAACGCCCAAGATTGGCCGTTAGCTGGCCTTGCGCCTGCTGAAAGCGCTGCACCTTGGCAGGATCCGTCAAATCGCCGGCATTGAGCTTGACGGACGTTGCCTGTGCGCGGGCCTGCGTCACTTGCACGAGCACGGCCTGTTCTTGCTTGGCAAAGCCCTTCACCGTCTCAACCAAATTCGGGATCAGATCAGCCCGGCGCTGATAATCGGCCTGCACATTGGCCCATTTGGCCTTGGCATTTTCCTCAGCCGTGGGCACGCTGTTGATGCCACAGCCCGACAGCGCAACAAGCGCGGGGACAAGGGCAAGGCGCATGCGAGAAAAAGCACGGGTCATGATCAGCAAACCTTTCAAGCGAACAGATGGGTGGAAAGATAAGCACGCCACCCGGCCTACGCAATGACTAGCCGATAAACGCCCAGACTATATCACTTAATCGTCGCGTGCTGCACGAAATGCGGCCAAGCCCTGCGCCAGATCAGCCATCAGATCATTGGGATGTTCCAACCCAATGCTTAAGCGAATGGCCGGGCCTTCTGCCTGCCATTGCGTCGCGGACCGATATTTTTCGGGATCAATTGGAAGGGCAAGGCTCTCATACCCGCCCCAGCTATAGCCAATGCCAAAGAGCTTTAGGCGATCAATCATCGCTGCACGAGCCGCTTTATCGCCGCCGTTCAGGATGATTGAAAACAGGCTGGAGGCGCCGTTAAAATCGCGCTGCCACAAGGCATGGCCGGGGTGGCTGGGCAAGGCGGGGTGCAGCACGCGCGCGACGTCTGGCTGGCTTTCCAGCCATTGGGCAATCTGGAGTGCGCTTGCTTGATGTTGCGCCATCCGCAGGGACAATGTGCGGATACCCCGCAGCATCAGATAACAATCATCCGCGCTCACAAACTGGCCGTGCAATTGGGCCATGCGGCGCAAGTCAGGCCAGCTTTTTGCATTGGCCGTCACGGCGCCCATCATCACATCGCTATGGCCACCCAGATATTTGGTCGCCGCCGTCATCACTAAGTCCACGCCTTTATCCAGCGCCGTGAAGTAGAGCGGGGATGCCCATGTATTGTCCATCACCGTCTTGGCGCCATGGGCTTTTGCAACGGCGACAATCGCGGGCACATCTTGCACCTCAAAGGTCAGGCTGCCGGGCGATTCCAGAAAAATGGCGCGCGTATTGGGGCGGAGTTCGCTGGCAATCTCCGCGCCTAATATGGGGTCATAATAGCTGGTCTCAACGCCCCAATCTTTCAGAAACCCCTCGCAGAAATTGCGTGTGGGATCATAAGCGGAATCGACCATCAGCAGATGATCGCCGGGCTTCAGGACAGACAGCAACGCCCCCGCAATGGCTGCGACACCCGACGGATAGAGCATCGTGCCCGCAGCACCCGGCTCCATCTCCGTAATGGCCTCAGCCAGTGCCCATTGCGTTGGTGTGCCGCGCCGACCGTAAAACAAATCGCCATCGCGATTGGTGGTCCAGCCGCGCTCCAGATGCGCCACATCGTCATATAAAATCGTCGAGGCACGCCAGACAGGCGGATTGACAATACCACCCTTGCTGGGGCCAAGCCCCGTCCATTCCGCACGGCGGCCCGCATGGGTGAGCCGGGTTTCTTGTTTCGTCTTTGGTGTCTTGGCCATGCACGGCGTCTAGCGGAGACGAGCCTGTCTGTCGAATATCAGCGTGCGGGGCCCAGCGCCTTGGGCGTGTCCGGATCACTGCCCCAATCCGACCAGCTGCCATCGTAAAGCGCGACATCTTCCTTACCCAAAAGATGCGCCCCAAAGACAAGGCTGGCGGCCGTCAGGCCTGATCCGCAGCTGGCGACCAGCGGGCGCCCCAGATCAATCCCTGCACTTTCAAAGGCAGCTTTCAGCGCATCGCCCTGCTTCCATGTGCCATCGGCGTTGAACATCTGGCTATGCGGCAGATTAAAGCTGCCGGGGATATGCCCGTTGCCCACATTGGGACGCGGATCAGGATCTTCGCCGGTAAAGCGCGCCGCACCGCGGGCATCGACGACTTGTTCTGCGCCGCTGTCCAGATTGGCAAGCATCTGTGCCTTGTCGCGGACAACCTTCGCATTTTTCCAGACGGTGAAATGCCGGTGGCGAATTTGCGGCTTGCCAGCCTCAACAGGGCGTCCTTCGGACTGCCACTTGGCAAAGCCGCCATCCAGAATGGCAACACCATGCGCCCCAAAGACTTGGGAGAGCATCCACCACGCCCGCGCCGCGCTTTTATAGGGGCTGTTATCATAGAGGACGATACGGCTGCCATCGCCAAGGCCCAAGGATTGCATCCGGCTGGCGAATTTTTCGGGGCTGGGCAGCATCATCGGCAGGCTGGATGTGGGATCCACAATTTCGCCCAAATCCATAAAAACCGCACCGGGGATATGGGCTGCCTCAAACTCGGCGGCTGGATTGCGTTGATCCGCCGCTAGGAAATAGGTGGCATCCACCACGCGCAGGTCGGATGCGCCCAATTCGGCGGCCAACCAATCAGTGCTGACAAGCGACTCCATCTGCAATCTCCTTAAGCGGTTCAACGCACAGGCTATACCGCTGGGTCCCGCGCGTCGAGCCTTGCCAGATGGGCAGCGGCAGTCGCCTTTAATGCCCGGCGTTGATCCTCAGCCATTTTGTCCCATGTGCGATAGGCCATGCCAATACGCGGATTGTTGGCCAGCTTGTCGCGATTACGATCCATAAAGTCCCAATAGAGCGCATTGAACGGACACGCTTTTGGCCCGGTTTTGGCACGCACATCATAGGCGCAGCCCCGGCAATAATCGGACATCCGGTCAATATAGGCGCCTGAGGCTGCATAGGGCTTGGAGGCCATGATCCCGCCATCGCCAAATTGGCTCATCCCCAACGTATTGGGCAGCTCCACCCATTCAAAGGCATCAACATAAATGGCGAGATACCAAAGATGCACCTCGTGCGGGTCAATGCCCGCCAGCAGCGCATAATTGCCTGTGACCATCAGTCTTTGGATATGGTGTGCATAGCCCAGCTCAAGCGTCTGGCCGATCGCATCGGCAAGGCAGGCCATCTGGGTTTTGCCGCTCCAGTAAAAGTCAGGCAGTGCGCGTTTGGCCTCCAGAAAATTCCGCTTCGCATAATCAGGCCCGGCCCAATCATAAAGGCCGCGCACATAATCACGCCACCCAATGATCTGGCGGATAAAGCCCTCGGCAGCGTTTAAAGGCACACGGCCTGCGGTCCATTCCGCCTCCACTGCACGGCACAAATCAAGCGGATTGAGCAGGCCGATATTAAGATAAGGCGAAAGGAAGCTGTGCCAAAGCAAGGGCTGGCCTGAGACCATGGCGTCTTGATAATCCCCAAAGCTGGGCAAGGCCTCTTTCAAAAAACGCGCCGCCTCCGCCTCGGCCCCTTCGGGCGTGACGGCCATGTCAAAGCCATCCAGACTGCCAGGATGGTCAGCAAAGCGATCTGCCACCAGCGCCAGCACGTCTTGCGTTATCGCATCGGGCGGGGTGCCAATGCGGCGGGGGATGAACAGGCCAGCTTCGGCAGGCTTCCTATTCTCCGCATCATAATTCCATTGCCCGCCTGCGGGCTGATCGCCCTCCATCAACAGGCCGGTCAGCCGCCGCATCTCGCGGTAGAAATATTCCATGCGCAATTGTTTGCGCCCCGCTGCCCAAGTGGCAAAAAATCCGGGTGGGGCAATGAAGCGCGTATCGGGGCATATCTCAATCGGTAGGCCAAAGGACTCTTCCCAGCGCGCCATCGACGCGCGCACGCGCCATTCGCCGGCCTCAGTCACACGAATTTTATTTGGGCGATGCCGGGCAATGGCGCGCGCAACTTCCGCCTCAAAGCTGCCCTGATTATCCGGATCATCGAGCTTTATGTAATCTACGTGCCAGCCCGCGTCGCGCAGACGCGCGGCATGATGCCGCATGGCCGACAGGATGAAGGCAATTTTGCGCTTATGGTGGCGGACATAGCCCGTCTCGTCCGCCACTTCCATCATCAGGATGCGCGCGTCAGCCGGGTCCACGCCTTGCAGCGAAGATACCCCCAACGAAAGCTGGTCCCCCAGCACTGGGATTAATATGGTCATTGCCAGCAACCTAGCGTAAAGGCGCGGGCATGACACTTAAGCATCTAGGACAGGTCAGCGCGCTTCCCGCCAGCCCGGAAGAGGCAGTGCTTGATTATCCCGCCAACCCGCGGCCCGGTTCGCCCTATTTGGTGCGCTTTGTTGCGCCCGAATTTACCTCGCTCTGCCCGGTCACCGGCCAGCCAGATTTTGCGCATATCGTGATTGATTATGTGCCGGGGGAGACCATCGTCGAATCAAAGTCATTAAAGCTGTTCCTCGGGTCGTTCCGCAATCATGCGGGCTTTCATGAAGATTGCACGGTGGGCATTGGTCAACGGCTGTTCAATGAGATGAAGCCCCTTTGGCTGCGCATTGGGGGCTATTGGTATCCGCGCGGCGGCATTCCCATTGACGTCTTCTGGCAATCCGGCGCGCCGCCCAAAGATGTCTGGATTCCAGAACAAGACGTGCCCAGCTATCGCGGCCGGGGCTAAAGGCGCAGGCGGCATCCCCACTCGTGCTCCGGCCCTGAGCCGGAGCCCAGCAGGATCTCCATCTAAGCGACAATTGAGGTGTAGGATTAGGCTCCGGCTCAGGGCCGGAGCACATCATCATCGCCTTACGCTGCCTGAAAGCGAATCGGCAGACGCTTCAATCCACCGACAAAGATGGATTCGGCGCGGGCTGGATCCCCGGCCAGCTCCACGGATTTGAGGCGAGGCAGCAATTCTTCCATCAAGATGCGCATTTCCATGCGCGCCAAATGCTGGCCCAAGCAGACATGGCCGCCAAAGCCAAAGGCAATTTGGTTGTTGGGTGTGCGATCTGGGTTGAAGGTCATCGGGTCGGGGAACACCGCCTCATCACGATTGCCCGAGATATAGCAGAGCATCAGCCAATCTCCGGCGTTGATTTTCTGGCCGGCCAACTCCGTATCTTCCGTCGCAGAGCGCATGAAATGCTGCACGGGCGTTGTCCAGCGCACGGCTTCTTCAATTAGCCCGGCCTTATCCACTTCGGCCGCGCGATAGCGCTCAAACAGCGCAGGGTTGCGCGCCAATTCCATCATTGCCCCAGCGGTTGAGGCCGATGTTGTGTCATGCCCAGCGGTCGCCACAATGATGTAATAGCCATTAAGCTCCCGGTCGGGGATTGGCGCGCCATTGACGCTGGCATTGGCAAGCACGGTCGCCACATCTTCTTTCGGGTTTTTCCGGCGATCGTCGGTCAGCGCTTTGAAGTAAGTTTCAAAATCCGCGATCACAAATTGCAGCATTTGCAAGGCTTGCATCGGATCGGTCACTTCGGCGCGGGCGCGGTTGAGCTCGGGGTCGGTCGAGCCGAATAATTGCTGTGTCAGCATCAGCATACGCGGCTCATCCTCACGCGGCACGCCCAAAATATTCATCACCACGCGCAAGGGATAATGCAGCGCGACATCAGTTGCGAAATCGCATTCCCCGCCCAGCGAGAGCATATGATCGACGGTTTCGCGGGCAATCTCGCGAATCCGGTCTTCCAGCGTCCGCAGATTTTTGGGCATGAACCATGTCTGGGTGAGCAGACGATATTTCATATGATCCGGCGCATCCATCTGGACGAGCGAGCGGATCAAATGCCCATCGGGAAACTGCGTGCGCACCGCCTGATCAATGAGCGTTTGGGTGAGTGTCGTCTGGCGGATGCCCGAGGCGAACAGCTTATTATTGCGGCTCACCTCCATGATGTCGGCATGACGGGTCACGGCCCAAAAAGGGTCAAATCCCGGCACATTTGCGATGGCGAGCGGCGCATTGGCCCGCGCCCAGGCAAATTTCTCATTCAGGCCCTGCCATTCACCATAGGCCTTGGGCTCGGTCAATGCGGCTGCAATGTCTGCGGGCAGTTTTGGGGCGTCCGACATCTCTTTCTCCTATCCTCTTTGGATAAAGCGTGGAGAGAAATGCGTTGCAGATCAAGACGCATTTGATGGTCCTGCGCAATTCTTCCGGCGGCAAAATCAACCGAAAGCCTTGCCCTAGCGCCCAAGCCGGACTAGACGGACGGCTAAGGTTCCGGCCGCTCCTTAAGGGGCGGCCCTCATTATTTTGGGAGAATCCTCCGTGGCCCAGCCCCTTATGCCCCATGCAACGGCCGCATGGCTTGTCGACAATACGGCTCTGACCTTTGAACAGATCGCGCGTTTCTGCGGCCTTCACATCCTTGAAGTTCAAGCCATTGCAGATGAAACCTCGGGCACCAAGCTGATGGGGCGTGACCCCGTTCGTGCCGGTGAACTGACCATGGTCGAAATTGAAAAGGGTCAGGCTGACGCCAATTATGATCTGGTGATGATCAAGGCCCCCGAAGCCCCAACCCGGACCAAGGGCCCGCGCTATACCCCAGTGTCGAAGCGTCAGGACAAGCCCGATGGCGTGGCATGGCTGATCCGCAACCATCCGGAATTGTCGGATGGCCAAATTGGCAAGCTGATTGGCACAACGCGCACCACGATTCAGGCCATTCGTGAGCGGACCCACTGGAACATTGCGGACATTACGCCGAAAGACCCCGTGGCCTTGGGCCTGTGTTCGCAGCGGGAACTGGACGCTACAGTGGCTAAGGCCGCCAAAATGAAGGGCATTAAGGCCGCCGAAGACACGCGCCTTGAAGGTGATCGTGCCGCCCTGATTGAAGAATTGCGGGCTGAGCGTGATGCGGCCACGAAGGCGGCAGAAGCGGCCGCCGCACAGGCGGAGGCCGAACTGGGTGGCGACACAAACGCCTGACGCTGATACGCCCGATGCCTCGCTGACGGCTGATGAAAGTTTCACGGCCACCAGCAGTGCGGGACTGACCTATCCCTGGGGCGATTTTGCACCGGGGCAAGGCCAAGTACATCGTATTGCGGAGGGGATTAGCTGGGCGCGCATCCCGATGCCTGGCTCATTGGGCCATATCAACAGCTGGCTGTTGGATGATGAGGACGCGGCCGGCGCTGGCTATGCCGTGGTCGACACGGGTATGCTGCTGAAAGAATGCAGTGATGCGTGGAAGGCTCTGTTTGCAGGGGATTTGGCCGATAGGCGCGTCACGCGCGTATTTGGCACGCATCTCCACCCCGACCATATCGGTCTGGCGGGCTGGCTGTGCAAGCGCTTTGAGACAGATCTTTGGATGACGCGTGGCGAATGGCTGACCGCGCGGATGCTGATCACGGATGTGCGCGACGATGTGCCGCCTGCTTATATTGCCATGCAGCGTGCCGCTGGCTGGGGGGAAGATGTCCTTGCTGAAATGACCAGCCGAGGCTGGGGCCGTTTTGGCAAAATGATATTTGAAATGCCCTTAAGTTTCCGCCGCATTCAAGCAGGCGATGTGCTGGAAATGGGCCAGCACCGCTGGGACGTGGTGGTCGGCTCCGGCCATAGCCCGGAACACGCCTGTTTGCTGAATGCCCAATCCGGCGTGCTGGTTTCCGGCGATCAAGTCTTGCCGCGGATTAGCTCTAACGTCTCTGTGCATTTGTCTGAGCCGGATGCCGATCCACTGGGCGAATGGCTCGACTCAATTGATCGACTATTGGGCCTGCCGGGTGATCTGCTGGTCTGCCCTGCGCATGGTGAGCCGTTTAAGGGCCTCCATACGCGGCTGCGTGCATTGCGCGATGAACATCATCGTCGGCTGGATGATGTTCATGCCAAGCTGAAGGAAACGGCGCTGCGCGCGGTCGATTGCTTCCCGCTTCTCTTCAACCGGCCGATTGGCGGCCATAACCGCGATCTGGCAACGGGCGAGGCCACTGCCCATTTAAACCGCCTGATGGCCGATGGCCGCGCCCGGCGCGATATGGTGGATGGCGTTTACTGGTACCGTGCCGCCTGATCCTATCGCACGCCGGTTTTAATCAAGATTGATCGTTTTCAGCCACGCCTTAACGCTGGGGCCAATATCAGGCCGGGCAAGCGCAAGCGCGATATTGGCTGTAATGAAGCCCGCTTTGTCCCCACAATCATAGCGGTCGCCATCAAAGGTGACGGCATGAAATGGTTGTTTGCCAATCATCTGCGCCATCGCATCGGTCAGTTGAATTTCACCGCCGGCGCCTTTTTCTTGCGCTTCCAAAATCCGCATCACGTCGGGCTGAAGGATATACCGGCCAGAAATGATCAGGTTGGAAGGCGCGTCCTCCACCTTGGGCTTTTCCACCAGCCCTTTGACTTCCGTGATGTTGCCCTGCGCTGCGCCTGGCGCAATGACGCCATAGCTGGAGACTTTATCCTTGGGCACTTCCAGCACTGAGATGAGATTGCCGCCCACTTGCTGATAGGCATCCATCATCTGCTTCATGCAGCCGGGCTTGCCGACCATGAATTCATCAGGCAGAAAAATGGCAAAAGGCTCATCGCCAATAATATCGCGCGCGCACCAAATGGCGTGACCAAGGCCCAAAGGCTCTTGCTGGCGAACATAAGCACAATTGCCCGGGCCCAGCCGGGTGGGTTCCAGCACGGACAAATCCTTGCCCCGGTCGCTCATCGTGCGTTCCAGCTCAAAGGCAATGTCGAAATGATCTTCAATTGCGCTCTTGCCGCGGCCTGTGACGAAGATCATCTGTTCAATGCCCGCTTCGCGTGCTTCATCAACCGCATATTGAATAAGCGGACGATCCACGACCGGCAGCATTTCCTTTGGCATCGCCTTGGTGGCAGGCAAGAAACGCGTGCCCAGCCCGGCTACGGGAAATACCGCTTTTCTGACTTTTTGCATAAAACCCCTCGACACAGTCGTTTCGCCTTTAACAGCGCGGCTCATGGGAGGGGAAGCCTTGACACAGATTTAATCGAGAGCATGATAGAACAAATGGTGAACATGATTGATTCGCATCCTTCGCTTGCCCGGCTTAAACGCCAGATAGAGGCACTTACCCCGTCCGCGTGGCGTGACCCCCGGGGCCGGGTGTCTTTTGGGCTGGATAGGCTCGATGCCCGGCTGGACGGTGGGCTGGCGCGCGGGGCAGTGCATGAGGTGCTGCCCCAGGCCGAAGGTGATTGGCCAAGCGCCTCAGCCTTTGCGCTGATGATTGCCCGGCGCGCCGCAGAAGCTGCAGGCAAAATCCTCTGGATCTCTAGCGATGCCCAACGGCGACGCTATGGCGCGCCTTATGGCCCTGGCCTTGCCGATTTGGGGCTGGACCCTGACCAGATTTTGCTGGTGCACGCCCCAGATGATCTGGCGTGCCTAAAGGCGGCGTCCGATAGCCTAGCCTGTAGCGGACTTGCTGCGTTGATCCTTGATATGGGGGCGACCCAGCGGCTCGACCTGACAGCCAGCCGGCGCTTGGCGCTGGCGGCCGAGCGATCCGGCGTCACAGCCCTGCTGCTGCGCCCGCCTGCCAGCCTTCTCGCCAGCGCCGCAGCCTCGCGCTGGCAAGTGGCCGCCGCCCCATCTGTGCCCTTGCCGGGCCATGCGCCGGGCCGCCTGACGCTGTCTGTCGCGCTGCTGCGGCACCGAGGTGGAGCAACGCCTTTTGACATGGTGGTGGAGTGGAACAATGAGTATAAACGAGTCTGCGAACCGACGCTATTGCGCGATCTTCCTACCCCTTCTCAGCGCCGACACATGGTTGCGTAATCACCCGGGGCAATTGGGCCCACGTGCCTTTGTGGCGCGTGATAAGGGTGCCATGCGCATCATGGCCGTGGATGAAATTGCCGAGGCCCTAGCTATCGGACCGGGCATGGCGCTGGCCGATGCCCGCGCGCGCCTGCCCGACCTGCAAACCACGCCTTATGATGCCGCAGGCGACGCGCGCTGGCTGGAAGAGGTGGCTGATAGCTGCGATCGTTTCACGCCTTCAGTGGCGCTGGACCCGCCTGATGGGCTCATTTTGGACATTACGGGCTGCGCACATTTATGGGGGGGTGAGGCTGGGTTGATGAGCGCGCTGGCCGCCCATCTGGTGCAATTGGGGCTGACTTTGCGGCTGGCACTGGCTGAAACGCCCGATAAAGCCCGGGCGCTGGCGCGGCATGGCGGCGACATGCTGCGTGTGGGGCGTAAAATTTCCCCGCGCAATCTGAACGAAGCAGGCCTTGGCTATCAACACCCGCCTGAACAGGCAGCGGCGCCCAACACGCGCGCTACACCGCTCGACGTGTTGGACCTGCCCGTCCATGCTCTGGACTTGGCAGAAGACAAGATCACGGCCCTGCGCCGGGCGGGCTTAAGAACATTGGGCGATCTGGCAATGCGCCCGCGCGCGCCACTGGCGGCCCGTTTTGGCCAAGCGACTGTGGCCCGACTGGCGCGTATTTTGGGGGAGGAAGATGCCCGCATCACTCCACGCCGCGTGCCGCCTGACATTTCTGTCACACAGCGCTTTGCCGAGCCTGTGGGGCATAGCGACATCCTGCGCGCCACTTTGCATGGGTTGGCCGGCGAGGCCGGCCAGCAACTGGCCCAACGCGGTCAAGGGGCCCGCGCCTTCCTGCTCATGCTGTTTCGCAGCGATGGCCAAGTGCAGCGGCTGGCCATTGCGACAGGCCAAGCCACGCGTGATCCTGACCTTGTCTTGCGGTTGTTTCAGGAACGTATTGAAACTTTGGCAGATCCGCTCGATCCGGGCTTTGGCTATGATCTTATCCGCCTCGACATTTCAGAAACAGAAGCACTGGGCGCAGACCAGCTGGGGCTGGCGGGCAAAGACAGCCCGGCCCGCGCTGTTGGCCTGCTGACAGATCGGCTGAGCGTGCGGTTGGGGGCAGAGCGCGTCCGCCGCTTTGCAGCTGCCGATAGTCATATCCCTGAATGTGCGGGCTTTACGGTGCCTGTGGCGCGGCCTGTGCTGCCACTGGCTGATCATGGTGGCACTTTAGAAGCTGGCGAGCCGCCCTTGCGTCCCGTGCACTTGATGGATCCGCCGCAAATTGTGCAGGTGATTGCCGAAGTGCCCGATGGCCCGCCACGACGCTTTCGCTGGCGGCGCCAGGTGCATGACATCACCGCCTATGAAGGGCCAGAGCGCCTGTCTGCGGAATGGTGGAAGCGCCGTGATGGGGCGGGGCTGACACGCGATTATTATCGCGTGGAAGATAGCGAGGGGCGCCGCTTCTGGCTGTTCCGCCACGGGCTTTATGGCCGGGAAAAGGACAAGCCCGATTGGTATCTGCATGGCCTATTTGGATGAAGGCTATGCCGAATTGGCGGCCGCCACGCATTTTTCCTTTTTGCGCGGCGCCTCTTCCCCGGCAGCCATGGTCACACGCGCCTTGGACTTGGGGCTGGCGGGATTAGGCATTGCTGATCGGAATAGCGTTGCCGGCGTCGTGCGCGCGTGGCGCGCCCTGCGTGATCTGCGCGAAGGCGGCGAGACACGGCCCTTTCAGCTTGTGGTGGGGGCGCGTCTTGTCTTTGCCGATGGCACACCGGATATTCTGGCTTATCCCACCAATCGGCGGGGTTGGGGGCGGCTGACCCGGCTGCTCAGCACGGGCAATTTGCGCACCACCAAAGGCGATTGCCAGCTCTATTTTGGCGATCTGGCCGAGGCCTGTGACGATATGGTGTTGATCCTGCTGCCCGATGCAACACCCCAGCGCATTGGGGATATAGCAACTGCGCCTTTGTTGCTCGCCGGGTCTGGCCCGCCCGATTTGGCTGTCCTCGCACGGTTCTTGCGTCATCGCACACCGCATATTTGGATTGGCGCGGCGCTGCATCGGCGCGGGCGGGATAAGCGGCATCTGGCTGGGCTTAAGGCGCTCTCTGCGCGCAGCGGCGTGCCCCTGCTCGCCGTGAATGACGCGCTTTATGCAACGCCGGAGGACCGGCCCTTGCAAGATATTCTAACCTGCATTCGCGAGGGGGAGCGCATTGACCAAGCCGGCCGTTTGCTCGCCGCTAATGCTGAGCGGCATTTGAAAAGTGCGGCACAAATGGCGCGGCTCTTTGCCGATGCGCCCGAAGCATTGGCGCAAAGCCGGCATGTGCTGGATGCCATTCGCTTTGATCTGAGCCATTTGGCCTATGAATATCCGCATGAACCCGTGCCCCCCGGTTATAGCCCGCAGGCGTGGCTGGCTGAATTGGTGACGCAAAAGGCGCAGGCCCGCTGGCCCGAAGGCGTGCCCCAAGATTTGCAAGCGCTGCTGGTGGAAGAGCTGCAGATTATCGCCAAGCTCAACTATGCGGCCTATTTTTTGACCGTGCATGATATTGTGCAATTTGCCCAAAGCCGGGGTATTTTGTGCCAAGGCCGCGGCTCTGCTGCCAATTCCGCCGTGTGCTTTGTGCTGGGGATTACCGCCGTCGACCCGGCACGCCACAAGCTCCTGTTTTCGCGCTTCATTTCCGAAGAACGACGCGAGCCGCCCGATATTGATGTCGATTTTGAGCATGAGCGCCGCGAAGAGGTGATGCAGTATATTTATGCACGCTATGGCCGCCACCGTGCGGGCATTGTGGCAACAGTGATCCAATATCGCCCGCGCAGCGCCGTGCGCGAGGTGGGCAAGGCCTTGGGGCTGACGGAGGATGTCACCCAGCGTCTATCCTCCACCATATGGGGCAGCCATGCCTCAAAAATGGATGCCCGCCGATTTGAAGAAACCGGCTTTGATCCTGACACTCCAGAAATTGCTCGGCTCAACCATTTTGTGCAGCAGATTTTAGGCTTCCCTCGCCATTTGTCACAGCATGTTGGCGGCTTTGTGCTGGCTGAGGATCGGCTGGATGAAACGGTGCCTGTGCATAATGCCGCCATGCCCGGCCGCACCTTCATTGAATGGGATAAGGACGATATTGATGCCTTGGGGCTGATGAAAGTGGATGTGCTGGCGCTGGGCATGCTCAGCTGCATTCGCAAAGCCTTTGTGATGATGGAGGATCTGCGCACCGCCCAAGGCATCGCCGCCCCGCCGCTGTCGCTGTCCACCCTGCCCGACGAAGATGAGGGCGTGTTTGATATGCTGTGCCGAGGCGATAGTATTGGCGTCTTCCAAGTCGAAAGCCGGGCGCAGATGAACATGCTGCCGCGCATGCGACCGCGTTGTTTTTATGATCTGGCCATTCAAGTCGCCATTGTCCGGCCCGGGCCGATCCAGGGCGATATGGTCCACCCCTATTTGCGGCGGCGGCAGGGGCGCGAGGCGGTGGACTTTCCATCGCCCGCAGCACCCCATGATCCCCATGAACTGCGCGATGTGCTGGGCAAGACATTGGGCGTTCCGCTCTTTCAAGAACAAGCGATGAAGCTGGCGATTGTTGCGGCCAGTTTCACGCCCGGTGAGGCCAATCAATTGCGCCGCGCCATGGCGACCTTTCGCAATCTGGGCACCATTAATGAGTTTCGGGAAAAGCTGGTGAGCGGCATGGTGGCGCGCGGCTATGAAGCAGAGTTTGCCGAACGCTGTTTTCGGCAGATTGAAGGCTTTGGATCTTATGGCTTTCCCGAAAGCCATGCGATTGCCTTTGCCCGGCTGGTCTGGGTGTCCGCGTATATCAAGCATCATGCGCCCGCTGTTTTTGCCGCTGCGCTTTTGAATTCCCAACCCATGGGCTTTTACGCGCCAGCCCAAATTATCCGCGATGCGCGCGACCATGGCGTGCCCGTTCACCCTGTGGATGTGAATGCAAGTGATTGGGACAATCAGGTTTTTCTGGCCCAAGGCATATCCCATTTGCGGCTGGGCTTTCGGCAGATCACAGGCTTTCGGGAAGATTGGGCGGCCGCCCTTGTTGCCGCCCGGCCATTTTCCAGCTTGGAAGATATGACCCGGCGTGCGCAACTGCCACCACGCGCGGTGCAATTGCTGGCCGAGGCGGATGCCTGTGGTTCACTCCATCTGCCGCGGCGCGCGGCCTTATGGGAGGCACGCCGTATTCCGGGGGCGGAACTGCCGCTCTTTGCCGCGGCCCAAGCACGGGAATTGGCCGCAGAGCCAGATATGACCTTGCCCGACATGAGCTTAGGGGAAGATGTGGCCGCTGATTATCACATGCTGCGCCTCTCGCTCAAGGCGCATCCTATGGCGCTGCTCCGCCCCGTTTTTGCGGCCGAAAATATAGGGACGAGCCAAGCGCTCATGCGGGCCAAAGCCGGGGCGCGGGTAAAACTGGCGGGCCTCGTGCTGGTGCGCCAACGGCCCGGCAATGGCAAAGCGATTTTCATCACGCTGGAAGATGAAACAGGCGTTGCCAACATCATCCTCTGGGCGCGGACTTTTGAGGCCCAGCGCCGCGCGGTGATGGCCGCACGATTGATGGAGGTGCAAGGCGAAGTGCAGCGCAGCCCGGAAGGCATTGTCCATCTGCTCGCGCACCGGATTATCGATCGCAACGCAGTGCTAACACATTTGTCCGATCAGCAGCCCTTAACGCCCGAAATCGCCCGTGCCGATGAAGCACTGAAACCCATTTATCCGCGCATGGGCCATCCACGCCACGTGCGCCTTCTGCCCAAATCCCGCGATTTTCATTGAATCGAGACGCAAGCCATTCCGCCCGCGCGCTTCGGGCTTAACCCAGAGCCCAGGGCAATGGGGGACTGTTTCTCTAGGCTCCGGCTCAAGACCGGAGCACAGATGGAGTCGTGTCCATGTCAGGCGCTTCGCGCTGGGCAATCCAATAAAGCGGCAGGCCTGCCAGCATCAGCACCACACTCAGCCCACTTGCTTCAAAGCCAGCGCCCCATAAAGCCCAAAGCCCATAAGCCAGCCCCGCACAGGCCGTGGGGATGGCCATACGTCGCTTCAGCGCAACCAATGCGCAGGCAAGATAGAGCCAAAGCGTAACCGACGTGGTGAGCAGCGCCATGAAGGTAAACAGCCCAGCCATGGATCGGCTGGAATTGGCCCAGACAAGCAGTGTCGCCAAGAGGCTGGCGACCAGCACAGCCCGGACGGGCACGCCATTGCGCGCTGCCTTGGCAAACCAGCGCGGCATCAATTGGCGCTGCGCCATGTCATAGGGCAATTCCCCCTGCACCAGGATCCAGCCATTGACCGCCCCAATTGCGCTGATCGCGGCGAACAACCCGACCAAAGCCGCTGGACCTGCCGACCAGAATGTCGCCACAAAAAGTTCAAACGGCGCGTTGGAAACGGCCACGCGATCCGCCGGTAGCATCAGCGCAATGCCCGAACAGACAATCAGATAAATCACCCCGCACAGCAGCGCGCCCACCACTGTTGCACGCGGCACATTGCGCGCTGGATTGGCAATGCGGCCCGAGGCAGCACAGGCCGCTTCAAACCCCACCATCGCCCATAACGTAATTGCCGCGGCTTGGTTGATGCGCGACCAGGAGAGGCCTTCTGCTGGAAAGGGCGTAATCGCGGCACTGCCTTGCTGGCCGAGCACCAAGGCAATCAGCAAGGCGACCACAATCAGCGGCAGCAATTTTAAAATGGTCGTCACCAGCTGAAACCGTCCGGCAGCCCGCGTGCCAATAAGGTTAACCAGCGTCAGCAGCCAGATAACAGCCGTGGCGGACAAAGCCGGGTGCAGGCCGAGCACAGGCACAAAGCTGGACGCGTAAGACACAGCGCCAATGGAAATCGTGGCCGTCGCCGCCCACACAGAGACCCAATAGCTAAAGCCAATCAAAAAGCCTGAAACTGGCCCAAAGCTGCGGGCGACCAATTCTGCCGGACCAATTTGGCCAGGTTCAGCCGCTGTCAGCCGGGCAATGACATGCGCCAAACAGAGGGCGCCCGCAATCGTCATCCCCCAGCCTGCCACGGCATTCCAGCCAAAGGGCGCAAGACTGGCGGGCAATAAAAACACGCCCGAGCCAATCATCCCGCCTGTAACAAGGGCAATGGACATCCACAGGCCCAGCTTAGCGGGCCGATTATCCTCTGCCTCTATCGGGGCATTGGGTGAGTTTGGGGGGGCGGATGCGGCCATGATCCCCCATCCTGCCGAGCCCCGGCCCAAGCCGCAAGCAAAGCCTTGCGAACTTGGGCCGGAGAACCGGCCTTAGAATTTCGAGCCGAAGCGCAAACCAATGGTCCGCGGCTGCACAGGCACGATGTTAACGCGGGTGCACTGGCCGCAATTGACGAAGCGCGACAATTCTCCCCGCTGGTCAAAGGCGTTGTTCAAGAACAACTCTGCGGTGAAGTTGCTCCAGTCATAGCCCAGTGTGAAATCTGCCGTGGTCGTGGCCCGGATGCGGCCCAAAATAGCGGCATTTTTGGTGCGGATGTCCGAAATGGCCGAGCCTTGATAGGCCAGTGAGCCTTGGACATGCGCCTTGCCCGTGCCCAGATCATATTCATAGCGCGCCGTTGTGCTCGCCTTGAACTTGGGCGTGATGGGCAGACGCGTGCCTTGCGGTGCCGAAATGTCAGACCCGGCACAAGTCGGGCTGACATCAGAGGCGCCTGAACACAGGTTCTGGCGCAGCTTGGCATTGGTGTAGGCCGCAGTTGCCGACAGCGAGAGGCCATTGGCCGCATTATAGCTCATATCCAGTTCGATCCCGCGGATACGCGCATTGGGACCATTCTGAATCTGCGTGAAGCTGTTTTCCCCCAAGAAGGAATATTGGAACGATGACCAATCCTGCCAATAAATGGCGCCATTCAGGCGCATCCGCGGCATGGGCGAGAGTTTCCAACCAAATTCATAATTGGTCAGGAAGTCTGACGCATAGGGCGGAATGCTGGCCCGACGGTTGATACCGCCCGGGCGGAAGCCGCGCGACCATGTGGCATAGGCCAACATATCGTCACTGGGCTTCCATGTCATCGTCAGGCGATGGATGAAGCCTGTGTCCTTCGTGGCCTTGGGGACCACGCTGCCATTTTCTGGTGTGCCCAAATTGGTGCAGAAGGTGTCCGGCACAATGCCCGGTGCCAACGTCGTGGCCTTACCCTCTTCTTGCGCGGCACGCAGCGTGAGCCCGCCTGTTGTAAAGCATCCGGCAACGCCGGTGCGCGTGCTGCCCCCGGCATTGGGCGGAGGATTATCGTCTGCCCCCTGCACATAGGCTGGATCGCGACCAAAGCCGAAAAAGCCAATCAGGCTGTTGTCATATTTAAAGACACGGCCACCGGCAGTCAGCGTCAGCGTGGGCGCGACATCAAAAGAGGCTTCGCCAAAAGCGGCATAATCGCGGTCAACGCGATCTTGCAGCGTCAGCCACAAGGTGCCGGGACGGCCATTGACTGACAATTTTGGTGCCAGATTATAAACCATATAATCTTGGAAAATGCGATTGCTCTGGCGCTGATAGAAGAGGCCAGCTTGCACGCGCAGGCGGTTTTCCTGCGGTGAGGAAATGCGCAGTTCCTGGCTCATCTTTTTGAAGTGATCGCTGCCCGCAATATATTGGCGCGGGTCAATCGTCTTGCCGCTTGCATCTTGATAATAGAAACAGCCTGCAAGGCCGCTGCAAACCAGCTGCCCATTGTCGGAATAATCGGCATAGAGCGCGTCATAGGCTTCCGCATAATCGGTATAATCGTTGAACGACTTGGTCTTGCGGTCCATATAGGCGCCCGCATAGGTCAGATCCCAATTGCCGATCTTGCCTTCAATGGTCATCGCAGCCTGAACGAAGCGATCGTTGCGATATTCATCAGAGAACCGGTTGGTCTTCAAATCGCCAACGCTAGGGTCATAGGAAAAGCTGCCCTTGTTCTTGCTCTTTTGGACGAGCAGAGACGGCGTTGCAGTCCAATTATCATCCAGCTCAATCTTCAGCGCAGCACGGCCGCCAATGACATCCCGACGGTTCACATCATCGCGCACATAAGGCGCATTGTTCACCTTGATGCCAGGCTCGTTGCCAGTGCGCGCACCAGCGCTGTCGACAATGGCCGGGCCCAAAAAGCTCCGGCTGGCCGCTACATTGTCAATATAGCCAGCGTCTCTTTGGTACCACCCCACCACGCGCAATGCCATGCGATCATTCAGCGGTGTATTCACCATGGCTTCAAGCGTGCCGCCCATGCCACCATGGGCAACGCTGTTTACCGACGCATCAACCCGGCCTTCAAATTTGCCAAGGTCAGGCTTGTTGGAAATGATGCGGATCGTGCCCGCCTGCGACGATGCGCCATAGAGCGTGCCTTGCGGGCCAGACAGCGATTCAATGCGGGCCACGTCATAGACGTGGACATCAAGCGTGCCGCCAATTGTCGTGACAGGCTGTTCATCCAGATAGACGCCAACCGAGGGCAGCGAGCCCGAATGGTTGCCATCGCCGCCCGAGGCAACGCCGCGCATGTAAACCGTGGTTGAGCCTGGCTGCGATGTCTGGAACGCTACCGAGGCCAATTGCTTGGTGTAAGAATTAAAATCCGTGATGCCCAACTGATCGAGCTTTTTGGTCGACAGTGCCTGAATGCTGATTGGCACATTCTGAAGACTCTCTTCGCGCTTTTGCGCGGTAACGATGATATCGTCATTGGCGTCCTCAGCCGGCTCTTGCGCGTAAGCAATAGCTGGAACAAGCATGGAACTGCCCAATAAGGCGGCGACCATCGCGCGATGCGACCGGACAAACAGCATAACTTCTCCCCTTAAACTGCGTCACAAGACTGAACGCCTTACAACCCTTGGTCAATTGCCCCTGCAGCAAAACTCAAGAAAAGGCCTCAATAAGCTTTATGTCTAGTGCATAAATACAACAGGTTGCGCAATTAAATTTCAGGAACCGCCGGATAATCAGCCAATACGGGGCCTAAAGCGGCTTCCAATTCGCTCAGCCAAGGTGCAAATTGCATCCATTGATCCATGCCATCGCGGAAAATGGGGCGGCGCACTTGTTCTGAACTGGCGGTCCGCACGGCGCGATCATTTTCCCAAAAGCGCAGGCACGCGTCTTCAAATGGCAGGCCCAGCGCATCAAGCAGGCGGCGGATCTCACCATCGCTATCGTCCACCATATCCTCATGGAAAACGCGGGCAATGCGACCCGGCAAAACCTGATCAAAATGCGCCATCAGCGCCACATAATCGCGATAATAAAGGCCAATATCGCGAAGGCCATAGGTGAAGGATTGGCCGCGCGCGAAATGCTGTTTGAAGTTGGAAAAACAGCACGCCATTGGATGGCGCCGCGCATCAATGATCCGCGCGTTCGGCAGAATAAGCTGAATCAGCCCAACAAAGGCCCAGTTATTGGGCAGCTTATCAATGAAAAAGGGCCGATCTGTCTTGCGGACAATGCGCGTGCGCTCAACATAGCTCTCGCCCAATGCCCGCACGTCATCTGCTGTGAGGGTGGCAAGCCGTTCCGGCCAAGTTTGGGTTGAACCCAATTGGGCCGCAATGGCTGGCAGATCCGGCAATTCCATTGTGCCTTCGACTTGCGAATGCGACGATAAAATCTGTTCAATCAGCGTCGATCCCGCACGCGGCAAACCAAGAATGAACACCGGGTCTTCGGCCACACAGCCCCACCCCTGCCGGGCGGCGTAAAATTCTGGTGTGAAGGTTTGGCGCATCGCCGCAACCATCTGGCTGGTACTGTCCGCCTCATAGCCCAATTGCCGCGCGCGAATGGCATTGCCCGCCGCATAATGGCCAAAGGCGCGTTCGGCCTCGCGGCGATCCTCGGTTGCTTTGCCCAGCGCAAAATGGAGATGCAGCCGATCATCATCACTCATGTCAGCGGCGGCCACACCCGCGTCCATCTGCGCCAAATCGTCCTCAGTGAAGCGCAGTGTTTTCATATTGGCGAGGCTCCACCACGCCTCGCCAAAATGGGGCGCAAGCGCAATGGCGCGGCGATAGGCGGCAATGCTCTCTTCGGCCTGCCCAACGGTTTTCAAAACATGGCCGTAGGACAGCCAAATGCGCGGATGTCCGTCAAAGCGCTCCAACACCATGCGATAGAGCGACAAGGCCTCTTCATACGCACCAATCCGCCCAAAAGCCGCGGCCTTTAAGTTGGCCGAAGAGAGGTTTTCAGGATCAATCGCAGAGACGTGCTCTAACTCTTCCAGCGCTTCGGCAACGCGGTTCTGCCGATAGAGCACGAGTGCCAAATTGGACCGCGCTGCCACAAAATTGGGCGCAATTTCTACCGCGCGACGCAGCAGATTTTCAGCATCCTTAAATCGTCCAATGCGGCCCGCCAGTTCCGCCAACATACGGATCGCGGCGGCATCAAAAGGATCCTCCTTTAAATGCTGACGCAACAAGGGCTCTGCATCATGAAGCCGATTATCTGCCAGGGCGAGTGCCGCTTCAATCAAGCGGGGATTGCCCAATTGCCGCGAGAAATCGGGCTGGGTCCCGGCGTCTGCCATTAGACGCGCTCTGCCTGCGAGATCGCATCGGCCGCCCGCAGCGCCGCCAAAATACGCGTCAAATGCCGCAAGTCCCGCACTTCCAAATCAACAATGAAGTTATGGAAGCTGGCATCACGATGTTCCATCCGCAAATTCAAGATATTAGCCTCATTCGCGCCGAAAATCCCCGCCATCACCGCGAGAGCCCCAGGTTGGTTGCGCACAATAACGCTCAGCCGCGCCGTGCCGCCGTCAGACCCATCGCCCCAAGCCAGATCAAGCCAGTCGACATCCTGCCCTTCCGCCAAGATCGGGCAATCAATAATATGGACCTCAATGGCTTCATCAGGGCGGCGCACGCCGACAATCCGATCCCCCGGCACAGGGCGGCAGCATTGCGCCAAATCAAAGGCAACGCCGGGCCGCAGGCCATGAATGGAAATCGCATGGCGTTGTCCGGGCGCCCCACCAGCACCTTTAGAAGTGCTGCCGGGCATGAGCGCTTCCATCAATTGCGCATCCGTGATGGATTGCCGGGCAATCGCAATCATCAGGGCATCTTCATCTTTCAACTTCAGCCGCTTAATGGCGTCTGCCAAGGCTTTGGCGCCCAATTTGCTGGGCAAACGGGCGGCAATTTCATCATAAATATTGCGGCCGAGCGCAATCAGCTCATCCTCTTCCTTGTTGCGGACAAAGCGGCGGATGGCGGCACGCGCTTTCCCCGTCACCGCAAAGCTTAGCCATACAGGCTGCGGCTCTTGTGCCTTGGACTTAAGAATCTCCACCTGATCGCCATTTTCAATGGGCGTGCGCAAGGGCACAACGCGGCCATTGACCTTGGCCCCAACCGCTTGATCGCCCAAATTGGTGTGGACAGCATAAGCAAAATCAACCGGCGTTGCGCCCTTGGGCAGCTGGATCAGCTCTCCCTTGGGCGTAAAGGCAAAGATCCTGTCTTGGTACATCGCCATGCGGGTATGTTCCAAAAGCTCTTCGGGGCTTTCGGCATGTTCCAAAATTTCGACAAGGTCTTGAATCCAAGCGGTTTGAGCAACGGGTTCCTGAATATCAGCCTTATAGGCCCAGTGGGCAGCATAGCCATATTCGGCTTGGGCGTGCATTTCACGACTGCGGATCTGAATCTCAATCCGCACCTTTTCATTATGAATGACCGACGTGTGAAGCGAACGATAGCCATTGCGCTTGGGCGTTGAGATATAATCTTTAAACCGGCCCGGCACCATCGGCCACCGCTGGTGGATGATGCCCAGCGCCTGATAACAGCTTTCGGTATCGGGCAGGATGGCGCGAAACGCCATAACATCTGACAATTGCTCAAAGCTGATATGCCGCTCGGCCATTTTTCGCCAAATTGAATAGGGGTGCTTTTCACGACCTGTCACTTCGGCTTCCAGCCCCGCGCGCGACAACAGCATTTTCACGCCCGAGCTGATCCGCGCGATCCGATCCCCCCCGCCTTCTTGCAGTTGCTCCAATCGCTTGGTGATCGAGGCATAGGCTTCGGGCTCCAGCTCGCGGAACGCCAAAGTCTGCATTTCTTTCATGAACTCATACATGCCAATCCGCTCCGCCAGCGGGGCATAAATATCCATCGTCTCACGCGCGATACGACGGCGCTTTTCTTCATTTTTAATGAAGTGCAGCGTGCGCATATTGTGCAGCCGGTCAGCCAGCTTGACCAACAGCACGCGAATGTCATCTGACATGGCCAGCAGGAATTTGCGCAAATTCTCAGCTGCCCGCTCATTCTCGGTCAGCGCTTCAATTTTTGAAAGCTTGGTAACCCCATCCACCAGCCGGGCAACATTGGCGCCAAACAGCTTTTCAATTTGCTCCGGCGTCGCCAGCGTATCTTCAATCGTATCGTGTAGGATGGCCGTCGCGATGGTTTCGTCATCCAGCTTCAGGTCGGTCAGCAATCCAGCGACCTCAATGGGGTGGCTGAAATAGGGGTCGCCCGAGGCGCGCAATTGCGTGCCATGCGCTTTCATTGAAAACACATAAGCCTTGTTCAGCAGATCCTCATCTGCCTCCGGATCATAGCTCCGGACCTTTTCGACCAATTCATACTGACGCAGCATAGCCCTATGTGGCGGACCCCAGACGCAAAAGGCAAGGGGAAAGCGGCGCTTAGTGCGCGCGTGCGGCCATTGCGCCGCTCAAGATGGGCGGCTAGGGCAGAAAAGAAAAACGCGTCGCAAAAGGGGATAAGACGATGTCGAGCTTCACGCCGGTCATTTCTGCAACCGGCCTGTACACACCGCCGGAGAGCATTTCGAACGAAGAACTGGTTGCCAGCTTTAACAGCTATGTGGAGCGGTTTAACGCCGAGCATGCCGCCGAAATAGAGGCTGGCACAGTTGACGCTCTCCAGCCCAGCTCCGCCGAGTTTATTGAAAAGGCAAGCGGCATCAAAGCCCGCCATGTCGTCTCCAAGGCGCCTGTTCTGGACCCGCAGATTATGTGTCCGCGCCTGCCTGAGCGGGGGAATGAAGAGCTATCCATTCTTGCAGAAATTGGCGTAGCGGCGGCGAAAGAGGCTCTGGCCAAGGCAGGCCGTGATGCAAAAGATGTCGATGCCGTCTTGTGCGCCTGTTCGAACTTGCAACGTCCCTATCCGGCCATCGCCATTGAAATTCAGGACGCGCTGGGCATTCAAGGCTTTGGCTTTGATATGAATGTGGCCTGCTCATCTGCCACCTTTGGCATTCAGACAGCGGCTGATTTTATTCGGGCGGGCAATGCCCGGTCTGTTTTGGTGGTGAACCCGGAAATTTGTTCGGGCCATGTCAATTGGCGCGACCGCGATAGCCATTTCATCTTTGGCGATGTGGCAACAGCCGTTCTGGTTGAAGAAAAATCAATGGCGCCTGCTGGCCATTGGGACATTCTGGGAACCAAGCTCAAAACTGTCTTCTCGAATAACATCCGCAATAATTTTGGCTTTTTGAACCGCACCGCGCCGGAAACACGCGACAACGCGGATAAGCTGTTTGTGCAAGAAGGCCGCAAGGTCTTTAAGGAAGTTGTGCCCATGGTGGCCGACATGATTGGCCAGCAATTGGACCGCCTGTCGATCCCAGCGAACCAGCTGCGGCGGATGTGGCTGCACCAAGCCAATACAGGCATGAACCGGCTGATCGCGACGAAGGTCCTCGGCCATGAGCCAACGCCTGACGAAAGCCCAACGGTGCTTGACGTCTATGGCAACACGTCGTCCGCTGGCTCAATTATCGCGTTCCACCAGAATAATGCTGATTTTGCTGTTGGCGAGATTGGCCTCATCTGTTCCTTCGGGGCAGGCTATTCGGCAGGCACCGTTTTTGTCCGTAAGGCTGCTTGATCCAGACCCTTGCAAACCCCAGATAGGTTTTATGCTGATCGAAACCGAAACCACGCCCAATCCCGCGACCCTGAAATTCCTGCCTGGCCGCGCCGTGATGAGTGCGGGGACGCGGGACTTTGCCTCGCCCGAAGAAGCGGAAGCCTCACCCCTGGCAGAAGCGCTGTTCAATCTGGGCGATGTGGAAGGCGTATTCTTTGGCCGCGACTTCATCTCAGTAACGGCAGGCCCCGGCACGTCTTGGGCGCAGTTAAAGCCTGATGTCTTGGCTATTCTGCTCGATCATTTTGCCGCCAATCTGCCCTTGTTCAAACCAGCCACGGCGGGCTTTTCAGTGCCCGCAGAAGATGCCGGGCTGGAAGATGATCCGGCTGATGCGGACATTATCGCGCAGATTAAAGAGCTGCTGGAAACGCGCGTCCGACCGGCGGTTGCCAATGATGGCGGAGACATCATCTACAAAGGCTATAAATCAGGCCATGTCTATTTGAAGATGCAAGGCGCCTGTGCAGGCTGCCCCTCATCCACGGCCACGCTCAAAAACGGGATTGAGCAGCTGCTCAAACATTATGTGCCCGAAGTGACAGACGTTTTTGCAGTCTGACACGGGCTTTCAGCAAGGAAAACCACATGGCAGAGCCGCTTAACGCAATTGCGCTTGACCAATTATTCCGCGAGGCGCGCACCTATAATGGCTTTCTAAACACCCCCGTCACGCGGGCGCAGATGGATGCAATTTGGGAGCTGATGAAATTTGGCCCCACATCGGCCAATGCCCTGCCCGCTCGTTTGGTGTGGTGCGAGAGTGACGCTGCCAAGCAAAAGCTGGCGGCGCTTGCCATGCCCGCCAATGCGGAAAAGATTTTGCAGGCGCCCGTCACCGTCATCATTGGCATGGACCTCGAATTTTACGAGCAGCTGCCAGAACTTTTCCCGCACACGGACGCCCGCAGCTGGTTTGCCGGCAACGACGCGCTCGCCGAAACAACAGCGATGCGCAACTCCTCATTGCAAGGCGCCTATTTCATTATGGCCGCGCGTGCTTTGGGGCTGGATACGGGGCCAATGTCGGGCTTTGATAATGCAGGCGTCGATGCCGCCTTTTTCGGTGGGACCAAAGTAAAATCCAACTTCATTTCGACGCTTGGCTATGGCGATCCGGCCAGTATTTTTGAACGCTCTCCGCGCCCGGCTTTTGATCGCTTTAATAGCATTGTTTGATCCCGCATGATCCTCGTTATCGAGACTGCGACCACGGCCTGTTCGGTGGCCCTGCTCGATGGCGATGGAGTTGTCGCGCATGACCATCAAGAGGGCGCCCGTGGCCATGCTGAACGGCTGATCCCCATGATTGCGGGCCTGCCCTATGGGGGTCAGGCAGACGCCATATTGGTCAATTGTGGGCCGGGCAGCTTTACGGGAGTGCGCGTGGGGCTTGCTGCGGCACGCGCGCTGGGGCTGGCGTGGAACGTGCCCGTAACCGGCTATAGCACGCACGCACTTTTGGCGGCGCGGCTCTTTGCAGATCAGGACGATCTGGACGAAGCCCTGATTGCCATTGAAGGCGGCCATGGTGAAGTGTTCATCCAGCCCTATGCAAAACACGGGCTGTCATCTCTGGCGCCTTTGGCCTCTATGGTCCCAGAATCAGTTCCGTTCTGGAGATGTGCGGCTGGCTCTGCGGCCTCAAAACTGAGGTGTGATCGCGCCATTGCCGTTGGGCCAGATGCGCGCGATGCCCGCCTTTTGCCGCCCGCGCGAAAGGCCCTGCCGCCAGAGCCAATTTATGGCCGCGCGCCGGATGCCAAGCCCAATCCATGACCGCTGACATTCACATTCTTGCCGGTGATTTTCACAGTGTGGACCGGATCATGCCGGTCATGAACAATGCCTTTGATCCTGCTTTTGGTGAGGCTTGGACGGCTGAACAATGTCGGAGCTTGCTGTGTTTGCCTGGCACCATGTTGCGCCTGGCTGTCAAAGACTCAACTCTTCTCGGCTTCGTGCTCGCCCGCTATGTCTTGGATGAAGCGGAGTTGTTGTTGATTGCAACGGACACTGGTCAGCGCCGTCAAGGCATAGGCAAACTATTGGTGAAATCGGTCGTTGACTGGTGCCAAGAAAATAGCGTCAAAAAGGTTATACTCGAAGTCCGCTCGGGCAACGGCGCGCTTGAACTTTACACTAAATTGGGATTTACACAGATTGGAAAGCGCCAAAATTATTATCGAGGATTAGATAATACACATTTTGATGCTTTGAC
>JBEDNE010000076.1:0-5205 GCA_041170745.1 Pseudomonadota bacterium | reverse complement strand
TCCCCATGGTCGCCACATGCGACTGCGCGTGACCAACCATGAGCACATTATTTCCTATCACAGCAGCGGCGATGGCGGGGCGACGTGGCAGCGCTTTGACCGGGGTATGGAAGTCTCTGGCTATCATCACAATGTCCGGGGCGGCTTTCTCGCGCTTAGACCTGGCCTATATGCCGCTGGCCCCGGCACCAGCATTTTTCGCAATTTTAAATATAGAGCATTGTGAGGCGTCGCGTGAACCGTCCTTTGATTTTGAACCCTGATCGTCTTTTTCCGGCCGACCCCGCAACACGCGCCGTTGCCCGCCAGCTTTATGCAGGCATCGCTGATCTGCCGATTTTGTCGCCGCACGGCCACACGGATCCGCGATGGTTTGCCGAGGATGCGCCCTTTGGCAACGCAACGGATTTGTTGTTGAAGCCCGATCATTATCTGTTTCGGATGTTGTATAGCCAAGGCGTCTCGCTTGAGGATTTGGGCATCCGTAATTCCGCTGCTGACCCGCGCGCGGCCTGGCGTATCTTGGCGCAGAATTATCACCTGTTCCGCGGCACGCCGTCGCGCATGTGGTTGGATTGGGTCTTTGCTGAAGCCTTTGGCCTTTCCGTGCAGTTGAATGCGGCCACATCTGATCAATACTTTGATGTGATCACCGAGGCTTTGGCGACGGACGCCTTCCGCCCGCGCGCTTTATTTGATCGCTATAATATCGAAGTTTTGGCGACGACAGAATCACCGCTGGATAGTCTAGAGCACCACCAGGCCATCCGAACCGAAAATGCGCGCGCCGGGGGGTGGCAAGGCCGCGTCATTACGGCCTATCGTCCGGATCCGGTGATTGATCCCGACTTTGAAGGCTTTCAAAATAATCTCGCCCGCTTTTCAGAGTTGACTGGAGAAGATGCGTATAGTTGGTCTGGCTATCTTGCGGCGCATCGCAAGCGCCGCGCCTATTTCATGCAGATGGGCGCGACATCGACGGACCATGGCCACCCAACAGCGGCCACGGCGGATTTGTCTTCAAGCGAGGCAGAAGCTCTGTTCCGGCGAGTCGCCCAAGGTAAGTCGAGTAGCGCCGACGCTGAACTGTTTCGCGGGCAAATGTTGACTGAAATGGCGACGATGAGTGCGGACGATGGGCTGGTCATGCAAATTCACCCGGGCGCGTTCCGTAACCATAATCCTTGGCTGTTTGAACATTATGGACGCGACAAGGGCGCCGATATTCCTACGGCGACCGATTATGTCCATGCGTTGCGTCCGCTGCTTGCCCGCCATGGCAATAACCCGAAGCTGACCATAATTCTCTTCACACTGGATGAAACCAGCTATGCGCGTGAACTGGCACCTTTGGCGGGCCATTACCCGGCGCTGAAGCTTGGCCCGTCATGGTGGTTCCATGATAGCCCAGAAGGGATGCGTCGCTTCCGCCAGCAAGTGACGGAGACGGCAGGCTTTTACAATACGGTCGGGTTTAATGATGACACACGCGCCTTTTTGTCGATCCCGGCACGGCATGATGTTGCGCGGCGCATGGATTGCGGTTTCCTCGCCCAATTGGTGATTGAACACCGTATGGAAGATTGGGAAGCCGCCGAGCTGGCTAGGGCCCTTGCCTATGACTTGGCCAAGCAGGCGTATAAGTTGTGAGGCTCAGTAGCGCGACGCTGGGTCATTTGCCTGCTTCTGTCGCCCGGCCAGAATATGACCGGCACGGACAAGCCGGCGGCATTGTCCATTTCGGGATTGGCGCATTTCACCGGGCACATCAGGCAGTCTACACTGACGATGCGCTAGGACGGGGCGAACGCGATTGGTTGATCACGGGTATATCGCTGCGCTCGGCGAATGTCGCGGATCAACTTAACCCTCAAGACGGGCTGTATCTGGCCAATGTGCGCAGCGCGGCGAGCGATGCTTTTCGTGTGATTGGAAGTGTGGCGAGAGTTTTGGTCGCCGCTCAGGTCCCCGAGGCGGTTGTTGCCGCAATTGCGGCGCCCTCTACGCATATCATCAGTTTTACCGTCACTGAAAAAGGATATTGCCGCGCGGCAGATGGATCGCTCGACCATAGCTTGGCTGATGGGGCGAGCATTTATCGCTTCCTGCACGCTGGCCTCGCGCAACGTCGTGCTGCGGGCTTGCCGGGCGTCACGCTCCTGAGCTGCGATAATCTCTCCGATAACGGGCGTCAGATTGAGCGGCTCGTCGGCGAATATTTGTTGCGACAAGATGTTGCGCTTGCCCATTGGGTTAGTGATACCTGCACCTTCCCCTGCTCCATGGTGGATCGCATCGTCCCAGCAACAACGACAGGAGATGTGGATGCGGCGGAAGAGCTTCTGGGTCTGCGCGACGCAGGGCTGGTGTTGACCGAACCATTCACACAATGGGTGATCGAAGATCGCTTTGCAGGGCCGCGCCCCCAATGGGAGAAAAACGGCGTCCAGTTTGTGGCTGATGTTGCGCCTTGGGAAAAGGCAAAGCTGCGGATGCTGAATGGCGCGCATTCGGCGCTTGCCTATATGGGGCTGATGCGGGGCCATAGCTATGTACATCAAGCGATTGCAGACCAGCAGCTACGTGGGTTGATCCAGCAGCTTATGTTGGGGGAAGCAGCAACAACATTGCCCAAAATTATTGGCTTTTCTCCGTTTGATTACGCCACTGCACTTATGGCGCGATTTGGCAATCCCGCACTGAACCACCGGTTGGAGCAAATCGCGATGGATGGCAGCCAGAAGATACCGCAACGCTGGCTGGAAACTCTGCTGGAGCGGCATGGTTCAGGACACCAGAGCCCGGTGATCATGGCTGCCCTTGCTGCTTGGGTACATCATCTGTCTGGTGAATTTGGTGCGGTTAGCGATCCGATAACCGAACGGCTCGCCTCGGCATCGTCTCCAGAAATCTTAACCCAGAACCTATTCGCGGCAGATGCACTCATGCCGCTGCCTAATTCTCTGCTCGAGGATCTCTTGCGACGCCTCCCCGTTCATCTTGGCTGAACTCGATCAGCCACTCGGAAGAGTTCGCCTCTTCATTCCGCATGGCGCGCCACAAGGCCATTACCCCTGTGTTTTTCTAGCAGGTTGTGACCTCCTTATTCTATTTTCTTATATCGCAGTTTTGGCTGCGCAGGGCCGTGCAAGGTGATTTGCATCTATATTGACATGATAAATATCATGTGAAATCCTTTTTGAAAATGGAGGGCAGTATGAGTCGTGCCGAGAAAAAAGCGGCAACTCGTGAAAAGATCTTGGATCTCGCCTCTGCTCGTCTGCGGCGCGAGGGCCTGGCCGGGAACGCCGTGCATCGGCTGATGCGGGATGTTGGGCTGACCCACGGCGGTTTTTACGTTCATTTTCCGAGCAAAGAGGCGCTCGACATTGCGGCGCTTCAAAGAGCGATGGGCGACCTCGGCGATCCCGTCCAAGCCCTGTCCAAGGATCTTTCTCGCGCTGAAAGCCGCAAGCAACTTTCTGCCCGCTATCTGGCGCGTTCACACCGTGACAGTCCGGAAACGGGTTGCCCCTTATCCGCGCTCCTCAGCGAAGTGCCGCATGGAGGTACAGAGTTCCGCAGGGCCTATGCAGCGTGTGTCGCGCAGTCTTTGCTAAATCGGCAAGAAGCGCTCGGCGAGACGCCGCCTGGAGAGGACATTGCCCTTCTTGCGCTTGCGCTTGGCGGATTGGCATTGGCCCGCGCCTTGCCGGATTCGGCGACATCCGATGCTGTGCTGCGTGCTTGTCGAGAGGCTAGTGCGATTTTGGCCGATGCTTATGAAGACCGTCGGGGAGGCAGGGCATGAGCACCCAATGGCATCCCACCGCCTGCATGATCTGCTCCATGCACTGTGGGATAGAAGTGCAGACAGAGGGTGAACGCATCACGCGCGTTCGGCCGGATCAAAATCATCATGTGACCAAAGGCTATGTGTGCGAGAAAGCGCAGCGGATGGACGCCTATCAGCAAGGGCGCGATCGACTGTCTTCGCCCATGCGCCGCAAAGCCGACGGCACATACGAAGCAGTCGATTGGGATACGGCCATTCGCGAAGTTGCAGCCCGGCTCGCCGCTGTTCGTGATACTCATGGCGGCGAAACTATCTTTTATTATGGCGGTGGCGGGCAAGGGAATCATTTGCCAGGCGTTTATGCGCAAGCCACTTTGTCGGCGCTGGGTGTTCGCTACCGCTCCAACGCTCTCGCTCAGGAAAAAACAGGCGAGGCATGGGTTCAGGCACGGATGTTTGGGTGTGGGATGCACCACGACTTTGAACATGCCGAGGTTGCGCTGCTTATCGGGAAGAATCCTTGGCAATCGAATGGCTTTCCGCGCGCGCGACTTGTGCTGCGCGAGATAGCCGCTGATCCGAACCGTTCGATGATCGTGATCGATCCCCGCAAGAGCGAGACGGCGGCGATGGCCGATTTCCACCTGGCGATCCGGCCCGGAACCGATGCCTGGTGCCTTGGCGCGCTGGCCGCCATCCTGGTGCAGGAGGATCTGCAGAACAGCGTGTGGATGGCCGAACACATCGCCAATTCCGAGCCGGTGCTGGAGCTACTGCGGCGGGTTCCCATCAGTGAATTCGCGCGTGTCTGCGATGTCGACGAGGACCTACTGCGCGCCGCCGCCAGGCGAATGGCACGGGCCAAAACAATGGCTTCGATGGAAGACCTTGGTATGCAGATGAGCGTCCATTCTACGCTCGGGTCCTATCTCCATCGCCTGCTGATCGGCCTGACCGGCAGCTTCGGTCGGCAAGGAACCAGCTATGCCTTCGTGCCGTTCCGCCCACTCGGCAGCGGCGGCGGTGCTGGAGCACCAGCCAAGTCCAGCGGAGAACGCAACTGGCGGCGATCCCCGGTAACCGGTTTTCCGGTTATCATGGGGTTGATCCCGTGCAATGCGATCACTGAGGAGATCCTGACTGACCATCCGCACCGCTTCCGGGCGATGATCGTCGAAAGCTCCAACCCGGTCCATTCACTGGCAGACTCGGAGCGCATGCGCGAAGCGATGCGGACACTAGATTTCAGTGTGGTCATCGATGTCGCCATGACCGAAACGGCGAGTCAGGCTGACTATGTCCTGCCCGCCTGCAGCCAGTTCGAGAAGGCCGAGGCAAGCTTCTTCAACTTCGAACCAGCCGAGAACGCTTTTCAGCTGCGCCGCCCACTTTTCACGCCACGCGCGGGG
>JBEDNE010000075.1:0-59524 GCA_041170745.1 Pseudomonadota bacterium | reverse complement strand
TAGCGGCCGGGGCGATATCGGCTCGACTTGATCCCTGTCTGGTTGTTTTCAGTGATGATTTTGTCTTGCGTTGTGGTGGCGTGATAGCCCCAAATCATTTTCTCAATGTCGACTTGATCTTCAGTGGCTTCGCCATTGACCAGCCAGATCATTTCCACATCGGTTTCCAGCGCGCCGCGCGGCGTGAACTGGAACAGAATGGCAAAATGGTCGTCTGCGACAATCTGGCTGAAGGGGCTGAAGCTGAGATGCATTCGGCCGCCATCTGGCGCCGTCCGTTTCCCCATAAGCGGGGCTGGGGCGGTGCCATCTTGCGTTTCCGACGCGCGGCCCTCTTTGTTCATCCGCTGCATCAAGAGGCGCAAATGGCTGCTGTCGGGTGACTCATCAATGGATCCAATGGGGCGACCCAAAGCGGCTGCACGCTCCTCCCAAGCTTTCAACTTAGGCGTGAAATCGGCAATTGCTTGCGCAGGGCCAGACCTGGGGCCTGCGCCCACTGCCACCAGCGTCTCTGGGGCGTGCATTGAGCAAAACTCAGGGTGCGAGGGAACGCAGTGATAACATTCAAAGAAATTCTCAACGACCAGCTTCCAATTGGCAGTTGTCGGGTAGCTGCCAGCATAGGCGATGCGGGCATTGTCCAGTCCCTGATAGGCAAGGATTGGGCCCATATCCCCAAAGGTTGCGTCAAAGTCATCCGGTTCATCCTCGCTCATATTCACAAAGATGAGCCCGTGGAAAACGCGCACATGGCAGGCGAACAGGCTGTTTTCAGCCTTGTTAAAGTCTTCAGGCATAAGCCGTGCTGAAATCAGCGACCCGTCCAGCCCAAAGGTCCATGCGTGATAGGGACAGACCAGCCGAGGTGCATTGCCGCTTTCTGCCGAGCAGAGCGTCGACCCACGATGCCGACAGACGTTAAAATAAGCACGGACACTATCTTCATTTTCGCGGATGACGATGATCTGTTCAGCGCCAACTTTGAAGAGGAAATAATCCCCCTTATTGGGAATGCGCGAGACGTGTCCGGCCACCAGCCATTTACGGCTGATGACATGCTCCATATCTGCTTTGAACACCGCATCGCTGACGTAAAATTCCTGATCAAAGCTGTAGCCAATTTTTACATTGGCAATCAGGCGGCGCATGATTTCTGTCTGGGCGTCGGTCATTAGATTTTGATCCGTGCATTAGAGGGGTCGTAGAGCGGCTTTAGCGAAGCGGTGGCTGGATAGCGCACGCCGGCAATTTCAATTTCAAAATCATCAGCGCCAATTGGCCCGACGACGCCGCCGGCAGGGTCCGTCACATAGCCCAAGCCACAGGCAGCGCCGAGGCCATGGGCATACATGCCAGAGCGAATATAGCCGACAATTTGATCGCCCTTCCAAATCGGCTCATTATGGTAGAGCATTGGTTCAGGCGATTTTAGAAGGAATTGCACAAGGCGCTGCTTGAGCCCTTCTTCTTTTTGTTTGAGCAAAGCGTCTCGGCCAATAAACCCGCCGGGCTTATCCATCCGCACAGCAAAGCCAAGCCCTGCTTCGAGCGGCGTATCTTCATCCGTGATGTCATGGCCCCAATGGCGATAGGCTTTTTCCATGCGCAGGGCATTTAGGGCATGATAGCCACAATGTTTCAGGCCAAAGGCCGCTCCGGCTGCCACGATTTCGTCATACACGCCCGTCATGAACTCAGTGGGAATGTACAATTCCCACCCAAGTTCCCCAACATAGGTGATGCGCGACGCGCGCACGATGGCATAGCCCAATTCAATTTCCTGGCTGGTGCCAAAGGGGAATGCCTCGTTTGACAGATCATTGGGGCAAATGGACTGCAGCAAGTCACGCGCCTTGGGCCCCATGATGGAAATCACGCCCATAGCGGACGAGATGTTCGTCGCAATCGCGTGCGCATCCTCAGGAATATGGCGCTTCAGCCAGTTAAAGTCTCGGATTTCAGTCTCGGCGCCCGTGACGATCAAATAGGCTGTCTCAGACAGGCGCGTGACCGTTAAATCGGCCTCAATGCCCCCTTTGTCGTTCAACCATTGGGTATAGACGAGCTTGCCAACGGGCACGTCGACGTCATTGGCGCAAATGCGGTTCAGCACCGTGCAGGCATCACGCCCTTCCAGCCGGAATTTGGCGAAAGAGCTTTGATCGAATAGGCCAACAGCTTCGCGAACCGCTTTGCATTCGGCCGCATTCGCTTCAAACCAATTTTGACGGCCATAGCTATATTCATATTTGGGCGTTGTGCCCGGCGTTGCGTACCAATTTGGCCGTTCCCAGCCAAAGGCTTCGCCATGGCAGGCCCCTGCAGCCACCAGACGGTCATGAATGGCGGATCGACGCACGCCGCGCGCCGTTTCATATTGTTTGAACGGGTAATGGGTTGCGTAAAGCAGGCCGAGGCTCTCGGTCACCCGTTCACGCAGATATTTGCGGTTGATTTGGAACGGCATATTGCGCCGAATGTCGACTGTCCAAAGGTCAGCAGGAGGCATACCATCGCGGATCCAATCGGCCATCACCTTGCCGACACCGCCTGCGGATTGCAGGCCAATGGAATTCAGGCCAGCAGCGACAAAGCAGCCCTTTAGCTCGGGGCTTTCCCCCAAATGATAGCGGACATCGGGCGTGAAGCTCTCTGGTCCGCAGAAGAATTTTTGAATCCCTGCATTTTCAAGCGCAGGCACGCGCCGCATGGCGTCCATCAAGAGCGGTTCAAAATGCTCAAAGCTGCCCGCGATTTCATCAAAGCAGAAATCTTCGGAAATGCCCTCCATGCCCCAAGGCCGGGCATTGGGCTCAAACGCACCTACCAGCAGCTTGCCCGCATCATATTTGTAATAGCCGCAATAATCATAATCACGCAGCACGGGCAGAGTAGGATCAATCCCCTCCACACCTTCAAACAGCACATAATAATGCTCGCACGCATGGAGCGGGGCGGCGACGCCCACGCTGGCGGCCAGATCTCGCGTCCACATGCCGCCGCAGATGACGACATAATCGGCATCAATGGGGCCATATTCGGTATCGACGCCTGTGATGCGATCCCCATTATGGCGGATGCGTGTGACCTTTGTGTTTTCAAAAATCTGTGCGCCCCCGGTGCGCGCGCCCTTGGCCAGTGCTTGGGTAATATCTACGGCATTGGCATAGCCATCGCTTGGAATATGGATGCCGCCAACGACATCCTCCACATTCACAATTGGCGCGAGCGATTTAATCTCATCAGCGGTGACAACATGAACAGGCAAATCAAAGACTTTCGCCATAGAGGCGCTGCGCTTTAACTCCTCAAACCGTTCCGCATTGGTCGCCATCGAGATGGATCCGCACTGCCGATAGCCCGTGGCTTGGCCCGTTTCCGCTTCCAGCCCGCGATAAAGTTCGCCCGTATATTTGGCGAGCTTGGTCATATTGATTGATGTGCGGAGCTGGCCAACCAGCCCGGCAGCGTGCCAAGTTGTGCCGCTGGTGAGCTGTTTGCGTTCCAGCAGGACCACATCATCCCACCCGATTTTGGTCAGGTGATAGGCAATGGAACACCCAATCACCCCACCACCGATGATGACGACCCGCGCCTTTTTGGGAAGTTCACTCATCAGATCAGACCTTCATCTTCGCATTGTCGGGGTCATAAACAGGGGCTGCAAGCACTGTGGCGCGTTTGCGTTGGCCCTGTAACATGATGTCAAATTGCGTACCGGGCTCTGCGTGATCGAGTGGCACGCACGCAAAAAACAGGCTTTTACCCGTGCGATAGCCATAGCCGCCCGAGGTTGTCAGGCCGATACACGCATCGCCCACCAAGCAAGGCTCTGCGCCGCGAGGGTCGACAGTGTCAGCATCGACTTCGCCATAGACAATACGGAAGCGTTCCGGCGCATCCAGCGTGGCCTGCTTGCCGACAAAATCGTCCTTTTTCATCGCTATAAAGCGTTTCATATCGGCTTCGATCATCGTGAGCTCATTGGTCAGCTCAGACCCCCAGGCTTTATAGCCCTTCTCCATGCGCATCGCGTTGAGTGCGTAGAGGCCAATATTTGTCAGCCCAAGGTCTTGGCCTGCCGCCCAAAGTGCATCGTAAAGGGCCGGCAGATCCTCCATCCGTGCATGAAGTTCCCAGCCCAATTCGCCGACATAAGAGACGCGCAGCGCCCTTAGAAACGCGCCCGCAACAGTGATTTCTTGGCCGCTAAGCCACCGAAAGCCCTCATTGCTGAGATCAGCGTCCGTCAGGCGCGCCAACAGATCTCGCGATTTTGGGCCACTGAGAACCAAGACACCCAAATCCATTGTGCGGTTGCTGAAGGTGACGTTTTCATCGGGGCGTTGGGATTGGACCATCCAGTCCCAATCCCGCTGCTCAGCAGCGGCGGCTGACAGGCAGTAAAAATGATCATCTGCCATCCGCGTCACAGTCATTTCGCCCTGAATGCGGCCCTGCGCGGACAGGGGATGCACTAGCGCAACGCCCCCCTGTTTGGTTGGCATCCGGTTGGCGCAGATGCGGTTGAGGAACCGTTCCGCATCTGGCCCCGTCACGTCATATTTGGCGAACCCGGACAGATCGATAATGCCAACATTCTCGGCCACGGCCTTCACTTCATCGGCCACAACCTCGAACACATTGGTGCGGTGATAGCCGCCTTCTTCGGATCGACCATCGAGCGAGAACCATTTTGGCCGTTCCCAGCCATAGGTCTCACCATACACCGCTCCGGCGTCTTTCAGCCGGGCATAAAGCGGGCTCATCTTTTGCGGACGGCCATCAGGTTCTTCTTCACCCGGCAGGCGCGTGGTAAAGGTCATGCGGTAATCGAGGAAAACCTTCTCCCGGCTATAGACCTCATCGGCATAGGGGCCATAGCGGCGCGGGTCGAACTCAGCCATGTTGATGTCGGCATCGCCATAGACCATCCATTGCGCCAGATATTTGCCGGATCCACCGCCCTGCGCGATGCCAAAGGAGGTCCCACAGCAGTGCCAGAAATTCTTGAGGCCGGCGGCCGGGCCGAGCAGGGGGCCGCCATCTGGCGTATGGGGGATGGCGCCATTAACAATACGCCGAATACCTACTTCGCCAAAGACAGGCATGCGCTCAATGGCGCGTTCCAGCCATTTGGAAATGCGATCCAGATCGTCGATGAACAATTCACTAGTGGATTCCCACTCGGGCATCCCTTTGGGCGCCCATGCTTCTGCAAGCCCTGTATTTTCATAGACGCCAATCAGGCCGCTCTTCTGTTCTTGCCGGAAATAGCCGGAAACATAGGGGCAACGCATCACCGGGATTTCTTCATCCCGCTCTAAAAAGGCGGGAATAGGATCGGTGACAATATAATGGTGCTCCATATTGGTGACAGGAATATCAATCCCAGCCATCTGAGCGACTTGCCGGGCATAGCAGCCCGCAGCGTTGACGACGATTTCGGCCCGGATAACGCCCTTTTCGGTGGCAACATCCCATTCGCCTGAGGGCAATTGAGTGAGGCCTGTGACGCGGTTTTTACGAACAATGGTGGCGCCCATTTGCTTGGCCCCAATGGCCAGCGCATTGCAGATGCCCGAAGGGTCAGCATGGCCGTCGCCCGTTGTGCGTCCACCCGCAATAACCCCTTCTGTTGTGACAAAAGGGTTAATCCGCCGGATTTCCTCGGGCGGGATAATCTCCATGTCGAAGCCGACAATCTTTGAGAATCCGTGGATATAGCGCAGCCATGCCAGTTCCCGCTCATTTGTTGCAAAGCGGATGCCGCCCGATTTGTGCCAGCTGACATATTGGCCGGTCAGCCCTTCAAGCTGCGGGTAGAGCTCATTGCTGTACGCGTGGATCTTGGCGAGATTGAAACTGCCGGTGATGCTGGGGCATTGGCCCGCTGCGTGCCAGGTTGATCCCGATGTCAGCTCATCTTTTTCGATGAGCATGCAATCGGTCCAGCCGAGTTCAGCAAGGTGGTAGAGCAGGGATGCGCCCATGATCCCACCGCCGATGATTACAACCCGTGCTGAATTTTGCATGGTGCCGTCCGATCCTCATACCTGTTTAAACTTGACCATAAGCGGTCGCGACGAGCCCCGACAAATTTTGATTATGCCTTCATTGGTTCAAAAAATTTTCGGATCGCACGACCAACGGCCTGCTACGGGCTTAATTTACGGATGATTTATAGAGGTGTGAATACATGAAGACAGCCATAGTCACGGGTGCGGCACAAGGCGTAGGGCTGGTTACGGCGCGAATGCTTGGCCAAAAGGGCCATCACGTGGTGATGACGGACGTGCAACCGCTTGCCGATCAAGCGGCAGCGCTGTCTTCAGAGGGGCTTAGCGTCTCGCACTTGTCAGGCGATGTGTCCTCGGAAAGCTTTGTTGCGGATCTCGCAGCGAAGGTCGCGGCGGACCATGGCGGCGCAGATATTCTGATCAACAATGCGGGAATCAGCCTGATTTGTCCGGCGGAAGAGACGAGTTTTGATCAGTGGCAGCGCGTTATGGCGATTAATTTGGCTGGTCCATTCCTCTTAAGCAAAGCCTTTGGTCTCCAAATGCTGGCCAAGGGCAAAGGAAGCATCGTCAACATCGCCTCTATTGCGGGGCTGCGGGGTGTGATCCATCGCACAGCCTATAATGCCTCGAAACATGGGTTGATTGGCATGACGCGGACATTGGCCGCGGAATGGGGCGGGCGCGGTGTTCGTGTGAATGCTGTGTGTCCGGGCTGGATCAAGACGGAAATGGACGTGGCCGACCAAGGATCTGGGGCTTATGGTGATGCGGACATCATCAATCGCGTGCCCATGGCACGTTTTGCTAAACCCGAAGATGTAGCGGCTGCCATTGCATTTTTGGCGGATGACGGGGCCTTTGTGAATGGTGTTACGCTGCCTGTCGATGGGGGCTGGACTGCTGACGCCAGTTGGGATGCGTTGCGCCTCAAAGCACGATAGACGCCAGAAAAAATTTTCACCTCTGCCGCCAAATTTTTCATTTGTAGAAAGACTGGCCGGTCGGGTTAACCGCATGACTTGGCAAAATTGAGGGAAATGCACGGATGAAGATCGGTTTTATCGGCCTTGGCAATGTTGGTGGCAAGCTCGCCGGCAGCTTGATCCGCAACGGCCATGACGTCACGGTGCGCGATCTCGATCCAGCGCTGGTGGCAGACTATGTGGGGCGTGGCGCCAAATCTGCTGCATCGCCGCGTGAGTTGGGCGAAGCCGTTGACATCATTATCACCTGCTTGCCGTCACCAGCGGCCAGCGCGGCTGTTGCTGAAGGGGAGGATGGCTTTCTTCAGATCATGCGCCCCGGCCAAGTCTGGATGGAAATGAGCACGACTGATTATGAGGAAGTGATCCGCCTTGGTGCGCTGGTTGAGGCGCGCGGCGCGATGTTCATGGAATGCCCGGTTTCGGGCGGGTGCCACCGTGCGGATACGGGCAATATTGCCATTTTTGCAGGCGGGCCGCGCGCCGCTTTTGAGTATGTTTTGCCAGTGTTGACGACCATGGGGCGCCGCATTCTGCACACGGGAGACCTTGGAACGGCATCTCAGCTGAAGGTGATGACCAACTATTTGTGCACGGTCCACCTCGTCGCGTTGGCTGAAGCACTGACGACCTGCAAGGCTATTGGTCTTGACATGAACACAACATATGAGGCGATTAAAATCTCGTCCGGCAACAGCTTTGTTCATGAGACAGAGAGCCAGGTTATCCTAAACGGCAGCCGCGACATTAATTTCACGATGGATTTGGTTTCAAAGGACATTGGCCTGTTCGACAAGATTGCCCAAGGTGCGGGTGTCCCCGTCGAAATGTCGCCGCTGATTGTGCGCTTGTTCAAGGAAGCTGAGGCGGCTTACGGCCCCCGGGAATTCTCGCCCAATATTATTCGCCGGTATGAAGAGCCGTTGGGGATTAAGGTTCTCGGCACCGGCTTCCCGGCGCAAATGGTGGATGATGAGCCTGAAGAGCCGGGCTATGAGGTCGTTCCCAAGCGCTAACGGGTAAAGGTGGCGTTATGACCAACATGTCGATTGATTATGCCGGTTGGCAAGCACGGGCTGCTGCGCTTTCGGTTGACGCAGGCTTATTCATTGAGGGCCAATCTTGCGCCGCGCAGGATGGCGCGGTCATAGAGGCCATTAATCCCGCAAATGGCGCCAAAATTGCTGAAATGGCCTGTGGCAGTGCAGCGGATATTGACCGCGCTGTGGCGTCCGCCAAGCAGGCGTGGGACGATGGCCGTTGGCGGTATCTGACGCCGCGCACCCGAATGGATATTTTCCGGCGTTGGGCAGACCTTGTTGAAGCGCATGCGCCAGACCTTGCGCTGATGGAAACGCTGACAATGGGGAAGCCCATTACCGATGCCCTCACCATTGATCTGCCCGAAAGCCTTGTCACCATTCGCTATTTTGGAGAGGCGATCGACAAAGTTTCAGGCAGTGTGACAAATAGCCCGCAGGACGCCCTGCATATGGTCATGCGTGAACCCTTGGGAGTGGTGGGCGCAATTTCCCCATGGAATTATCCGCTGTTAATGGCGGCTTGGAAGGTGGCTCCAGCACTTGCAGCAGGCAATTGCGTTGTCCTGAAGCCCTCGGAAAAGGCTGCCCTGTCTTGCATCCGCTTGGCCCAGCTTTTTGTCGAAGCAGGCGGCCCAGCGGGCGTGTTCAACGTTGTCACGGGCTATGGTCATGATGCGGGCAGGGCGCTTGCCCTTCACCCGGATGTCGCAAAGATCAGTTTCACTGGCTCAACCGGCGTTGGCAAGCAGTTGTTGATCTATGCCGGTGAGAGCAATTTGAAGCGCGTGTCGCTGGAGACAGGCGGCAAAAGCCCGCAGATCTTCATGCCTGATCTGCAAGACCTGAACACCGCAGTTGACCGCGCCATCATGGGCATTTTCGACAATGCAGGCCAAGTCTGTAATGCGGGATCACGCCTGCTGGTCCATGCCGACCTTCATGATGCTTTTGTTGACCGCTTTGTTGAGCGCGCAGTCAGCCTTTATGCGCCGGGTGATCCGCTGGATCCGGCGACCAGTCTTGGACCCGTGGTCAGCCATACGCATCAGCATTCCGTTCTGGGGCATATTATGCGCGGCATGGCAGATGGCGCTGCTCTTGCTTTGGGTGGCGCAGCAGATGCCGCGCGGCCTGCGGGCGCCTATGTGCAACCCACACTTTTCACGGGGGTAACGCCCGATATGGCCGTTGGGCGTGACGAAATTTTTGGGCCTGTGGCAGCGCTCTTCCGATTTGAGCGCGAAGAAGAGGCCATCGCGCTTGCCAATGATTCTGTCTATGGCCTTGCCGCCAGTGTGTGGACATCTGATGTCCGGCGGGCGCATCGCATGGTCAAGGCGCTTGAGGCTGGTGTTGTTTGGGTCAATTGTTTCGGTGATGGCGATATGACTCAGCCTTTTGGGGGCTATAAACAGTCAGGCAATACGCGTGACAAGTCGCTGGAATGCCTTGCTGGGTATATGCAGTCCAAGTCAGCCTGGTTAAACCTCGCCTGATTTGCGCGCGTCGGCAACATTGCGGACCACCCAGTCCATGAAGGTCCGGATGCGCAAATTCTCTCTCATATCCTTGCGGCAAATAAGGCCCCAGGCGCCGGGGCAGAGGGCTTTGTGTGAAATTGGCTGGACCAAGCGGCCCGAGGCAAGATCTTGCTCAACAAAGGGGCCGTTGACCAAGGCAATACCTTCGCCATTTAGTGCCATTTCCAGCGCGACGGCCAGCGTATCGACCATGAGAAATGGGGCTGCTGGCTGAAAGGTGCCGCCCGCCGATGTGACCCAAGTTTCCCAGTTTTGAACCTCGGTATAGATGGCGACCAGAGGCTGGGCCATCAGTGCGTCGATGGTCACAGGGGTGTCAATTTTGGCCAGAAAGTCTGGGCTGCATACGGGGTAGAGTGCATAATCGAACAGCGGTTCCCAGTGATATTTCGCCGGATTGGGCACGTCTTCGCAATAGACTAGCCCAACATCTGCATGGACATCATCAAAATCCCAATCGACGGCGCAGGTGCTTAGCGTCAGTTTGACTTCGGGATGATCGTGCAGAAATTGAGGGACGCGTTTGGCCAGCCAGCGGATGGAGGCTGTAACATAGGTCTGCACGCGCAACGGTTTGTCCAATGCGGTGCGATGGACTGCCTCAACGCCTTCCAAAAGAGATTCAAAAGCGCTGCGAACATAGGGGTAAAGAACACGGCCGGCCTCGGTTGAGACAATATGGCGGCCTTCTTGGGCAAACAAGGTGACGCCCAGTGCCTCTTCAATCAACTGGACTTGATGGCTGACAGCCGGGTGCGTCAGGCACAGCTCATCTGCCGCTTCACGAATGCTTTGATGCCGGGTTGCTGCCTCAAAACCGCGAAGTGCCTTTAAAGGCGGCAGTTTTCTAAGTTCGATTTTGTTCTGCACCATCATCCTCCCGACATATGATGCAAGGCTAATCGCTGTTCGGCAACCGGTAAATTAAATTCACGCTTTGCCCGCGCGGTCCTCTAAGATCATGGCAGCCGCCTTTTCTGCAACCATCACCGTTGGCGCGTTGATGTTGCCCGAGGTAATGGTCGGGAAGATCGACGCATCAACCACACGCAGACCCTGAACCCCGTACACGCGCAATCTGGTGTCAACGACAGCAGTCTTGGAGTCATTGCCCATCATGCACGTTGAGGTTGGGTGATAAACTGTATCTGCCCGCTGCCGGAAATCTTCCAAAAGCGCATCATCCCCTTGCAAATGCGCGCCTGGCACCAGTTCTTCCGTGATGATATCCGCCAAGGGAGAGGTGCGCGCCAAGGCCCGCAGCATGCGCGTGCCAGCAATTGCTTCCTCAATATCAAGCTGCGTGGTCAAATAATTAGGCTGGATGCTGGGATACTCAAAGGGATCCGGAGATTTCAGCTCAAGCCAGCCTCGGCTGGTTGGTCGGCAACTGTTGAACGACAGCAAAAAGGCAGAAAATGGGTCGGGATTCAAAAGTTTGCGCTCAGACAACGGGGTTCCGGTATAACTCACCGGGCTGAAATAAAGCTGCAGATTGACGCGAGGTGCGTCTGGATGGCTGCGGACAAAACCGCCGCCTTGATTGACGCTCATGGAAAGGGGGCCGCCGCGATCCCACAGATAGCGCAGGCCAGCCTTAATCTTGCCCGTTAAGGGCCGCAGTTCATCATTCAGGGTGGGGACGGATGTTTTGTAGAAATAGCTAACGGCCAGATGATCCTGCATGTTCTGGCCCACGGCCGGAGCATCGTTCAGAACCTCAATTCCTAGAGATTTGAGATGGTCTGCGCGGCCAATGCCCGAGAGATTGAGCAATTGGGGCGAATTGATGGATCCGCCTGACAAGATGATTTCTGACCTTGCCCAGGCTTGTTTGCGCGTGGTGCCGTGGCGATATTCGACACCAATGGCACGTTTGCCTTCAAACAAAATGCGCGTTGCATGGCTTTTCGTGCGCAGCGTTACGTTACCATTGCGCAGGGCAGGGCGAAGATATTCATTGGCGGTTGAGGCGCGACGCCCTTTGCGCGTGTTGATTTGATATATGCCAACGCCTTCGCCGTCGGGCGCGTTAAGATCTGGCGCATAGGGGAGTTGGAGGGCTTTGCCCGCCGCGATAAATGTCTGGCATAGCGGGTGCGCATGGGCGCTGATATCCGTCACATGCTGCGGCCCACCAGCGCCATGATAGGCGCTTTCTCCAAGATCATGATCTTCGGCTTTTTTGAAATAGGGAAGAACATCAGTCCAGCCCCACCCAGCATTGCCCAGCGCTGCCCAATCGTCAAAATCATGCGGCTGGCCTCGCACATGGACCATTGCATTGATTGAGCCAGAGCCCCCAATAACCTTACCACGCGGCCAATAACTCTCTCGGCCACCCAGACCAGGGACGGCCTCAGTGTCGTACATCCAATTGATTTTGCGATCGAAAAAGGTTCGGCCATAACCAATTGGCAGTTGGATCCAGACCGTCTGATCCGAGCCGCCGGCTTCCAACAGCAAGACGCGCGTCTTGCCATCGGCGGCGAGGCGATTGGCGAGCACGCAGCCTGCGGTGCCCGCACCGACAATGACATAGTCGAATGTTTCGGTCATTGAACTGGGTGCTGTGTCATCTCGAGGTGCAGCATCGTGCCCGTATAGGGATTTGCGCGGGCAACCTCTTCATTCAGTTCTACGCCAAGGCCCGGTGCGGTTGGGGGGATGACATGGCCATTCTCAAACTGGATCGGCGTCTTGAGAATTTCACTATGGAAACCGCCCCAATCCTCAATGCTCTCAAGGATCAAGAAATTGGGAGAGCAGGTCGCAATCTGGATATTCGCAGCGCCCACAATTGGCCCGCAATATAAATGCGGCGCAATCTGCGCATGATATACTTCAGCCATGCTGGCAATTTTCTTGGCTTCTAAAATCCCGCCAACGCGCCCCAAATTCATTTGAAGGATGGCGGCACCCCCCGCTTTTAAAAGGCGTGCAAAATCATATTTTGTGGTCAGCCGTTCGCCCGTTGCAATGGGAATGCTGGTGCCGCGGGCAACTTTCGCCATTTCTTCAGGAGCATCGGGCGGCACGGGCTCTTCCAGCCACAGCGGATCATAAGGTTCGAGCCGCTTCGCGAGGCGAATGGCACCTGCTGCCGTCATTTGCCCATGTGTGCCGAACAGCAGATCCGCCTTATTGCCAACCGCGGCACGCAGTTGCTTGCAGAAACGTTCAGACAGATCGAGCGCCTCTAGCGACAATTGGCGCCCATCAAACGCGGAATAAGGGCCGGCTGGATCAAATTTCAGCGCCGTAAAGCCCTGTGACAGGTAAAGTGCGGCCCGTTCGGCTGCCAAATCGGGGTCGTGATAGACATCCGTTTTGTCGCCCGGTCGCGGATAAATATAGGTATAGGCCCGAAGCCGCTCATGCACCTGCCCACCCAATAGCTTATAGACAGGTTGATTGGCGGCTTTGCCCACAATGTCCCAGCAGGCCATTTCCAGAGCCGACAACACGCCCATGAGGGTCAGGTCTGGGTGTTGCGTAAACCCGCTTGAGTATACGCGCCGCCATATGGACTCGATATTGTGCGGATCATGCCCAGCCAAATAGCGGGCAAAAACATCCTCGATCATCTTCGCGACCAGATGCGGCTCAAATGGCACGCAATAGGCTTCGCCCACGCCTGATAGGCCATCATCGGTCGTCATCTTGACGAATACGAAATAGCGGCCACCGAAATGGGGCGGGGGATTACCAACAACAAAGGTTTCGATATCAGTCAGCTTCATGCTGGATTAAACCCATTGATCACTTTGATTTCTAGGAAGTCGTGAAGGCCAAAAACGCCCCATTCACGGCCATTGCCTGATTGCTTATATCCCCCAAAGGGAGAGCAATAATCTTGCCCCGCGCCATTGAGGTAAATGCTGCCAGCACGAATTTTGCGGGCAACGCGGCGTGCGCGCTCTAAATCCCCAGACTGAATATAGCCGGCAAGGCCATAGGGCGTATCATTCGCAATATGAATGGCCTCCGCCTCATCCGCAAAGGGAATCATGACCAGCACAGGCCCAAAGATTTCTTCCTGCGCAATCGTCATCTTATTGTGCACATGGGCAAAGATGGTTGGCTTTACGTAATAGCCGCGATCAAAGCCCTCGGCGCGCCCAAGGCCACCCGCCACAAGCTGCGCGCCTTCATCAATCCCGGCTTTGATCAGCGCCTGAATCTTATCAAACTGTGCTTTGCTGACCACGGGCCCCAGATGCGGGCCCTTTTCCATCGGATCGCCCAGCGTCACACCAGCTGCAACGCGGGCTGCAATTTCAACGGCGGCGTCATACGCCGACGCTTCAACCAGCATCCGCGTTGGCGCATTGCAGGATTGGCCTGTGTTGCCAAAACAGTGAAGGATACCGCGGGTCACAGCAGCATCCAGCCCTGCATCGGCAAAAATGATATTGGCTGATTTACCGCCAAGTTCTTGCGAAACACGTTTTACCGTATCTGCCGCAGATTTCGCAATCTGGATCCCGGCGCGTGTTGACCCAGTAAAGGACACCATATCCACCTCTGGGTGGCCGGTCAGGGCATTGCCGATCATGGCGCCCGTGCCATGAACCATGTTGAACACGCCCGTTGGGAAGCCCGCTTCGTCAATAAATTCGGCAAAAAGCTGGGCAGAGAGTGGAGAAATCTCGCTGGGTTTCAGCACCATCGTGCACCCTGCAACAAGTGCCGGGCCAATTTTCGCCGCGAGTTGATTGATCGGCCAGTTCCAAGGCGTAATCAGCACGCAGACACCCACGGCTTCATAGGTTAGGTTACCCGTTGAGCCGATTGGGCTGTCCCAATTCATGCTGCGTGCCGCGCGGACGGTTTCCTTCAAATGACCCGGGCCGCATTCAGCCTGTGCATTGAAAGACAGGTCATAAGGCGCGCCCATTTCGGTTGAAATGGCAGAAACCATCTCGTCATAGCGCCGCTCAAAAATGCTGATCAGCTTTTCAACAAGCGCGAGCCTGTTCTCAAGTGGCATAGCGGAATAGGCATCAAAGGCTGCGCGGGCGGCCTGAACGGCGCGGTCCACATCGTCAGGCCCGCATAAGGCAATGGTCGCGCAAGCCTCTTCGGTTGCGGGGTTAATCGCCTCAAGCGTCTGCGTTGACGTTAACGGCGCGACCCACTGTCCATTAATATAGGATTTTAGGGGTTTATCAAACATAGCCTACCGCCCGCTTCTGATCTTCAATGATATATTTTTCAGCCCGCCAATAATGCCAAGCTGCCCAGAAGCCGCTGGGCGCAAGGATCAGCTGGGCCAAGCGCAGTGAGTCCGCATCTGCGCCAGCCGGACCCGCAAAATAATCACTCAGCGCCCCGACTAGGCCGGGCGCCACGATCAGATTTAGAACGTTGGCAATCAGCAACGAAATGGCAATTGCCATCGCCCGCATATTGGGGGCTGCCAGGTTCTGGCACAGCGCCATGGCTGGGCCGATATAGAAATAGATGGTTGGGATGAAGAGCCACCACATGATCTTGGCAACGGCCAGATCATGCGTCCAATAGGCATAGAAAGATGGCAGCGTTCCCAATGCGGTGACCACAGCCAACAGCCGAGCGATGCGACGAGGGTCAGCATAGCTGGGCCGGGCCACAACCCAGGCTGTCACCAGCGATGCCCCAATGCCGCCGATGAGATAAATTTCCCCCAGCAAACGGCCTGCTTCCCCTTCATTCATGCCATAGGTGCGCTGCAGGAAGAGGGGGGTAAACCACATCAAGCCCCAGCCCCAAAAGGCCGACAAGCCCGCGCCCATCATGCCATGAACGGCGGATTTCTGCGACCAGAGAAACTTGAGTGTTTCCATCACAGTTGCCGCCTTGTCTCCCGAAACAGCGTCGAGCCGGCCACGTTTTGGTTCCTTAATGGTCACCAGAATGATGCCGGCCAGAATAATGCCGGGAATACCCAGAACCAAAAAGGCTGCACGCCAGCCATGATTAGTCGAGACAAGGCCCGCAATGTCCGAGCCCAGCCACGCCCCAATAGGCGCGCCTAAGGCAAAGATTGTCATTGCCATTGAACGACGATCAGCCGGAAAATAATCGGCAATAATGGAATTGCAGGCCGGGGTGCCGCCGGCTTCGCCCACGCCCACGCCAATGCGCGCCAGCAACAAGTCAAAATAGCCCCGTGTATATCCCGTCAGTGCGGTCATCGCGGACCAAGCAGCAACTGACGCCGCCAGCAGCTTTTTCCGGTTGGTCCGGTCTGTCAGCCAGGACAGGGGTATGCCCATGATGACGTAAAAGAGCGCAAGGGGAATGCCCAGTGACGCGGCCCCTGTGTCGCTTAGATTCAGCTCTTCACTGATCGGACCCAACAATGTGGAGAGGACATAACGGTCTGCAATGCTAATCGTATAGACAAGCATCATGATGAAAAGGACGTACCAGCGCTGGCCCAGCGTTGATACGGTATCGGCGTCTACAGGATTTTGAGTTGCCATTATTTACCCTCTCATCATCGTGCCAATTCCGGCCCTAAAACGTTGCGTAATGGGTCAAGATATGGCGAGAAATTTTCCCACTGGTCGACGCCGCTGCGGAATAAAGGTTGGCGGACTTGCTCAGAACTGGCGGTGCGGACCGCGCGTTCAGTCTGGTGGAAGTTGATGCAGGCCTCTTCAAAGTCGAGACCACAGAAATCAAGCACGCGGCGCACCTGCGTTTCAAGATCATCGACAACGTCTTCATACTGAACTTTGAGGACCTTGCCGGGCAGAACCTTGTCCCAATGATCCATCAGCGCGACATAGTCTTTGTAATAATGGCCAATTTCCTCAAGGCCGTAAGTGAATTCCTGCCCTTCGGCGAACAATTGCTTAAACCCAGAAAAGCAGCAGCCCATTGCGCTACGACGCGCATCAATGATTTTTGCATTGGGCAGGATCATGTGGATCAGGCCAATATGCCGAAAATTATTGGGCATTTTATCAATGAAAAAGGGCTTGTTGGTTTTGCGGTGAATGCGCGTGTCGCGCAAATAGGCTTCGCCAAAGGCCCGAAGATCGTCGCGCGACAATTCGTTGAGATTGGCGGGGTAACGCGCTTCTTCTCCAACGCGACGCCGCCCATCAAGCTTATGCGCGAGCGCCAGAATATTTGGCAACTCCATCGTGCCTTCAACTTGGCTATGCGACGCCAGAATTTGTTCCAGCAATGTAGAGCCCGCGCGCGGCAAGCCTAGGATGAAGATGGGATCTTGCGCTTCAAACCCTGCGCCAGCCGTATCTGCAAAGAGTTGCGGCGTGCAATGCTCAATCTGCAGACCGATTTCCTTGGAAATTTTCCGCCAATCATACCCAACTTCATCACGCTTTAGGCGGTTGCCGCGCTCATAATAGTCAAAGGACGTGGCATAATCGCCGCTATCTTCCAGCGCTTTGCCAATGGCGAAGCACAGATGATAGCGATCGACAAGCTGAGTGGTCGCCTGATCTTCAATGTCGCGCATCTTCGAGACGAGGTCCGCGTCAAAGCGATAGGTTTTCAAGTTGGCAAGGCTCCAATACGCGTCGCCAAAATCGGGACGGACACGATAGGCTTGGCTGTAGGCCTCAATAGCCTCTTGCTGGCGTCCCGTTGTTTTCAGCGCATGGCCCAATGTCAGGTGTACGCTGGGATTGCCAGGCTGGGCTGCAGCAATGGTCTTGTAAATTGACAGCGCTTCATCAAAATTCCCAACGCCCAAGCTCTGATTGGCATAGAGCATTTCAACTTGCGGATTCTCTGGGTCGTTCTCACGCAGGATTTTGGCTTGTTCGAGGGCTTGTGCAAATTTTTGCCGACTTTGCAGGACTGTTACATAATCAAAGCGGGCGCCGGGGTTTTCGGGCTCAAGCTCGACTGCGGATTCCAAAAGAAACTCGGCCTCGTCCAGCACGTTAAACTGCGTGCCAATCTGCGCCAGAAGCCGCATGGCTTCGACATGGTGCCCATGCGTCTGCAAATAGGCGCGGCACAGCTTTTCCGCCCGCAAGAAACGGCCTTCTTCAATAAGGCTGGCAACTGTCAATAGTTCAGGGGGAAGGGCGCTCCAATATTCGCTCTGAATCTCAGCAAATTCTGCTGCTGCGGTGCGGCCTGCCGCGCGATTGAGGCGCGCAAGCATGTTCCAGCTGGCCAGCAAGGCGCGATTATGGGCCACTGCATTTTGATAGGCCATCAAAGCCGCATTGCTGTCGCCCATATCTCTTAGGCAATGGCCCTGTTCCTGATGGGCACGGCCATTTGCGGGATTGATAGAGATTAAGCGCTTATTTGTTGCAAGCGCCTCAGCAAATTTGCGCTGCGTGCGTTGAGAAACGGCAAGAATGTAAAGCGCGTCGCGATTATCAGGTTCGTCGGCCAAGAGCTGCTGGCAAAGCGCTTCGGACTCTTTGGCTTGCCCCTTTTGCAGCATCTCGCGCGCTTTGGCTGCGATGGCATCGCTATCAAGGGGGGTAACCGTAACGTTCATGGCCTGCAAATCCTTATCTTGCGGCAAATTCTACGAAGATATGAGTGCCAAAGTAAGGACGTTCGTGTGACGATGTCAGTCTAAAAATGTCTGGCAGTTTAGAAAAGAAAAATCCCGCCCCATTTTTGGTGGGGCGGGATCTATCAGATGCTTACATCTTATAAGACAAGCGCAGGCCGATTGTCCTTGGGCGTGACGTGGTCACGCGCAATTCACCATCATTGCCGCTCTTGAAGAGCTCAGGCTTGGCGTTGGTCATGTTTTCGCCAAACAGCTCAATCGTCCAATTGTCACGGCCAGCGCCAATGGCGGCATTGACCATGGTGTAGGCCTTTTGGTCTTCTGACGCACGAACCGGAACGATCACGTCACCCGGCTTCACAGTCACGCCGTTATAAACAACGGGAACCTGTGCGACATAACCCAAATGGGCGTTGAAGGTCGGGAACTTGATGTCAACATTGTCGAACACCGTGGAGATGCTCTTGCCAACATAGTTCACGCCAGCCTGCACATAAGGACGCAGGCCCGAGGTGGTTTCCCATTCATAACGACCGCGAATATTGCCCTGGAACTTGGGGCTCAGCGCAAGCGGGCTGCCAACGGGGCGCAGAACTGAGGCGTTCTTGAGCCATTTTGTCAGCTTGGAGTCGTTATAAGAGAATGCGGAATTGATCGTGAACTCGGGCGTTGCGCGCCAGGTTACATCACCTTCAAGACCGCGGATCCGGGCGTTTGTGAAGTTCGTTGTGAACGTCTGGTTAGAGATGTTCTGATCGAAAATCGTCTGCTGAATGTTGGTCCAATCAATTTGATAGGCCGCAAAATTCAGCTGCATACGACGATTAAGCAGCGGGAATTTGCCGCCGATTTCATAGTTCTTCACTTCATCCGGAACATAATATTTCAGGCCATCGCACGCCGCTGTTGTAGCGTTGCAAGGCTTGCGGTTGAACCCGCCCGGACGGAAGCCTTCCGAATAGGTTGCATAAACCAGCCCGCCATTATCGAGCTTGTAGGTCACGTTCCCCTTGAAGATGAAGCCGTCATACTTGGCAGGCGACAGGCCCTTCAACGTCTGGCGGAGATCAGCCGAGATATTGTAGGTCCGCGGCGGATTTGCACCAGGCGTGTAGGTTCCCGTTGCGGGGTTGTACACGGCACGTGCGCCACCAAAGCTGCCATTTGACGAGCCAACCATCGAGGCCTTTTCGTCATAATAACGCGCACCGCCAGTGACTGTCAGCTTTTCTGGAATAAGGTCGTAAGACACTTCACCATAAGCGGCCATCTGACGGTCTTTACGGACGACATCGTTGAAGAAGCCAACCTTGACCGGCTTTACGCTGCCATCAAGCGGTTGCACGGAGGCACTGGCCGAACGCGGATAGATGAAGCCAGCCGCTGTCTGGAGATACGACCAATCGGTGTTATCTTCCAAGCGCAGATCGTCATAGAACAAGCCGGCCGTTGTCCGGAACCGGTTTTCTGCTGGCGACGTAACGCGAAACTCTTGCGTGAAACGCTTGGTTTTGTTGCGCACCGAATAGCTCTTATTGGGAGCATAGCAGGTTTTGCCGATGTTTCCGTTATAGGCCGCCGTGTAATAAACACCGCGATCGCACTCATAATATGGCAAGTAGAGGCCGATGTTGGAGTAAGATGCATAATCCGCCACCTGACGGGCATCATGCTTCAAGAACGATCCCGTGTAGATCATGTCCAAGGCGCCGAGACGGCCATTCACCGTCCACGTTGTTTCCGAGAACTTGTCCTTCAACTTGTTGGCGCCAAACTGCGTGACCTTCATCGGGCCAACAGCAGGCTCATAATCAAACACGCCATCCGTATCGAGCTGCTGGCGCATGTGCATCAGGTCAATCGACCAATCATCATTCACTTGATAGGTCGCAGCGATGCGGCCGCCAGAATAGGAGGCATCGTTATAGTTGTTTTCAACAAACGCATCGTTGTTAATCGTCTGACGGGTCGGCGCAACATAGGTTGAGCCGGTGCAGTTCACGACACCCGTACAAGATTGGATCGCGCGAAGAACGAGCAGCGGGTTGCCCGTTGGCAACTTGCCGGCAACGCCCACATTGCCATTGAAGGGCATCTGATAGGTTGCAGCAACGTTATCAATGTACCCGCCCTGACGGTCCGAATAGGCGACCAAGCGGATCGCGAACTTGTCCTTGATGACAGGAATGTTCACAAAGCCATTAACGCCTGTGCTTTCTTCGCCGCCCTTAGTGAACGAGTGGCTCGTGTTCACGCCAACGCCAAAATCGCTAAGATTTGGCTTGTTGGTGATGTAACGAATGGCGCCGCCCATGGCGCTGGCACCAAACAAGGTGCCCTGCGGCCCAGCCAGCACTTCGACGCGCTGAAGGTCAACGGCATAAACGTCGAGGTTGCGGCCCACGAGTGAGGCTGGCGCGTCATTCACGTACAGTGCGACGCTGGGGCTGACCCCGGCGGTTCCGTTAATCTGAATGCCTGCGGTGTCTGTTGAAAGGCCACGAATATAGATCGAGGATGTGCCGGGCCCACGCGATGCTGCGCGAACATTGGGCAGATATTCCACAAGATCGTCAAAGTTCGCGACGTTCAAGCTCGAGAGGCTATCGCCGCTCAAAGCCTGGATTGCCAGCGGAACCTTATTGATGGCTTCTTCACGACGCGTGGCGGTCACAACGATGTCTGGAATCGCACCATCATCGTTTGACACCTTGCTGTCTTGCGCCAAGGCCGGGACACTGCCCGCGCCAAAAGCGGCAAGAACGATTGTCGCTGTTGATAATTTTAGTAGTGCTTTCAAAGCCTCTCTCCCCTTTAATCAGACCGCCTCTCGAAACGACAGACGGCAGTCCCACACGCGATAGTTTATTTTTTCTACAATGCCAGACCTGAAGCCCGATCAGAAGGCCAACAAATGAAGATTTTTTTGACAACGGTAAATTAAATTACTTCGGCAATCACGATATCTTCAGCCACCAATTAGATGACCTAATGCGGGGTTCTGAGCGTTGGAAATCCGGCAGTTAGGTAGGTAGTCAGATAAAAAAGAATGTTAATCGGGGGAGCCTCATGGCGTCAGATGCAGATTTTGTCCTGCTGATTTCAAGCGACGACCGCAAAGGTATTGTTGCGGCAGTCGCGAATTCGATTGTGAGTCAGGACTGCAACATCGTTGAAAGCGCGCAATTTGGTGACGCTTCAACGGGTCGTTTTTTCATGCGCGTGGCGTTCAGCGTTCCTGCCGGCATGACGCTAGACATGTTTTCTGAGGCTTTCCTGCCTGTCGCAACGGCCTTTCGCCTTGATTGGCGGGTGCATGATCTGAGCCGTAAGCTGCGCGCGATGATCATGGTCAGCCAGGGCGGCCATTGTTTGAACGATTTGCTGTACCGGACCTCAACCAACCGGCTGCGCATTGATGTCACCAGCATTGTTTCTAACCATCTGACCTGGCAGCGCCGGGCCGATCATGAGGGCGTGCCGTTTCATCATCTGCCAATCACGCCTGAAAACAAGCTTGAGCAAGAAGCCAAGCTTTTGGCGATGGTTGAAGAACAGCAGGTGGATCTGATTATTCTGGCGCGCTATATGCAGGTGTTGTCCGACCAGCTCTGCCAGAAATTAGATGGTCGTGTGATTAACATTCACCACAGCTTTTTGCCCGGTTTTAAGGGCGCTAAGCCCTATCATCGCGCGCATGAGCGTGGCGTGAAAATGGTCGGCGCAACGGCGCATTATGTAACCGCAGATTTGGACGAGGGGCCAATCATCACGCAAGATGTATCCGTTGTTGACCATGCAGACACGGTGGATGATTTGATTGCCCAGGGCCAAGATACCGAAAGCCGGGTTCTGGCGCGGGCTGTGAAGCTGCATAGTGAGCATCGGGTTCTGCTGAACGGCAATCGAACCGTTATCTTTAAATAGGAGGCGCTGGTGTCACGAGAGCATCAAATGATGGCCTCGCTGGCGGACTTGGGCATGGCTGTAACGCTTCATGAGCATGAAGCTGTCTACACTGTTGAGGAAAGCGCTGTCCTTCATGCGGAAATTGCGGGGGATCACACAAAAAATCTCTTTTTGAAGGACGCAGGCGGGGCTTTTTGGTTAGTGACAGCGCCGCATGATAAGCGTGTAGACTTGAAAGCGCTTCCCGCTGTCATTGGGTCCAAAAAGCTAAGCTTCGGCAAAGCTGAGGACATGGAGCGGTTATTGGGTGTGACACCAGGCTCGGTAACGCCGCTTGCCGCCTTTAATGACCAAGAGGCAAAGGCGAGAGTGGTCCTTGATCGCCCCTTGGCAGTTTCTGGCTGCATCAATGTGCATCCGCTGCGCAATACGGCCACTCTCAGCATTGCAGGGCCCGATTTGGTAAAGTTTTTGGCCACGCACCAGCATGAGGTGTTGGTTGTTGATGTGCCAGAGCCTCAATAATGTGGCGATCACGCTATTGGATGGACGTTGTTGGCGTGGCTGTGTTAGCCCATTGGCTGGACTAACGAGGCATTAAATTTCTGCAGATTCTTGAAGTTAAAGATAAGGATAATGGACGATGAAGACCCGAGCAGCTGTAGCATTTGAAGCGAAGAAGCCGCTGGAGATTGTGGAGCTGGACCTTGAAGGCCCCAAGGCTGGCGAGGTTTTGGTGGAGATTATGGCGACGGGCATTTGCCATACCGATGCCTATACGCTGGATGGGTTTGACAGCGAAGGGATTTTCCCAAGCGTTTTGGGCCATGAAGGGGCCGGCGTGGTGCGCGAGGTGGGCGCTGGTGTGACCTCAGTAAAACCCGGTGACCATGTCATCCCGCTGTACACCCCGGAATGCCGCCAGTGTAAGTCCTGCCTGTCGGGCAAGACGAACCTGTGCACGGCGATCCGCGCGACGCAAGGCAAGGGGCTGATGCCCGATGGCACGACGCGCTTTAGCTATAAGGGTCAGCCAATTTATCATTATATGGGCTGCTCCACTTTCTCGAACTTCACTGTTTTGCCGGAAATCGCAGTGGCGAAGATCCGCGAAGATGCGCCGTTCCAGACCAGCTGCTATATCGGCTGTGGCGTCACGACGGGCGTTGGTGCCGTTATTAACACCGCCAAGGTGCAAGTAGGCGATAATGTGGTTGTCTTCGGCTTGGGCGGCATTGGCCTCAACGTGATCCAGGGCGCGCGGCTTGCGGGTGCGAACCGCATCATCGGCGTGGATATCAACCCGGATCGCGAAGAATGGGGCCGCAAGTTCGGCATGACGCATTTCCTAAATTCCAAGGGAATGAGCCGCGAAGATGTGGTCGCCAAGATTGTAGAAATGACCGATGGCGGCGCAGATTATACCTTTGATGCAACAGGCAATACGGATGTGATGCGGACAGCGCTTGAGGCCTGCCATCGCGGCTGGGGCACCAGCATCATCATTGGTGTGGCTGAAGCGGGCAAGGAAATTGCAACGCGGCCGTTCCAACTGGTGACGGGCCGTAATTGGCGCGGCACTGCCTTTGGCGGCGCGAAGGGTCGCACCGATGTGCCCAAGATCGTCGATATGTACATGCAGGGCAAGATTGAGATTGATCCCATGATCACCCATGTCATGGGCTTGGAAGAGATCAACACGGCCTTTGACCTGATGCACGCCGGTAAATCCATCCGGTCCGTCGTGGTTTTCTAAAGCAATCCCGCATGATTTTGACTTCACCAGAGCCGCCACAGCATATCCCCGATGCCCTAACCGCATCGCGAGACGCGCAGTGACTGTTTTGGACATTCTTGACCGCCATCGTGGCGTTGAGGGGGCTTTGCTGCCTATCTTGCACGATGTGCAGGCGGCGTTCGGCCATGTGAGTGAAGAGGCAATCAAGACAATTGCTTCTTCACTCAACTTAACACGCGCCGAAGTTCATGGTGTGGTGAGTTTTTACCACGACTTTAAGACGGCGCCTGAGGGGCAGCCTGTGCTGAAAATATGCCGGGCAGAGGCCTGTCAGGCGCGTGGCGTGGATGCTCTGGTTTCAGAATTGGCAGACAATGGCCGGGTGAAGCTGGAAACAGTCTATTGCTTGGGCCTTTGCTCGGTTGGGCCAGCGGCCATGACAGGCAATAAGGTTCATGCCCGGTTGGACAAGGCCAAGCTTCAAGCTTTGGTGGACTCGCTATGAAGGTGCGTATTTCTGATGACGCATTGGCGCTGGCCTGCGGGGCGGATGCCGTTGCTGCGGCGTTTGAGGCGGCGGGTGCGGACGTTGAGCGGACATCCTCTTGGGGCATGCATTGGCTAGAGCCTTTGGTGGACATTGATGGCATCGGCTATGGGCCGGTGGCTGTTGAGGATGTTGCGTCAATCCTCAGCGGGCAGGGTGCCTCCTTGTCTATTGGTGCTATTGCAGATCACCCCTTTATTGCCCGCCAGCAACGCCTGACATTTGCCCGCGCTGGCAAAACGCGACCCTTGAGCTTGGTGGATTATGAAGCCACGGGCGGCTGGGCGGGCCTCCACCAAGCGCGCCAATTGGGCGCAGAGGCTGTAATAGAAGCGCTAATTGCATCAGGTTTACGCGGACGTGGCGGGGCCGGTTTTCCCGCGGGCCTCAAATGGCGGACTGTGGCGCACGCCCAAGCCGACCAGAAATACATCGTTTGCAACGCTGATGAGGGCGATAGCGGCACTTTTGCCGACCGGATGGTGATGGAGGGGGACCCCTTCCAATTGATTGAAGGCATGGCCATTGCTGGTTTTGCCGTGGGCGCGACCAAGGGGTATGTCTATATTCGTTCCGAATATCCGCATGCCATTCAGAAGATGCAGGCCGCTGTGCGGGCCTGCGCCCATATTGTGGCCCCTTTTGATGTCGAAATTCGCGTTGGGGCAGGGGCTTATGTGTGCGGGGAGGAAACGTCGCTCCTTAACTCGTTAGAGGGGAAGCGGGGTGAAGTCCGCGCGAAACCGCCACTACCCGCGCTAGAAGGTCTCTTTGGCAAGCCAACAGTCGTGAACAACGTCCTGACATTGGCAACAGTGCCTTGGATTATGGCGCATGGTGCGCAGGCCTATGCCGATTATGGCATGGGCCGGTCGCGCGGGACAATGCCCATTCAGATTGCAGGCAATGTGCGTTTTGGCGGGCTGTTTGAAACCGCATTCGGGATCACGCTGGGCGAATTGGTGGTGGAAATTGGCGGCGGCACAGCTACTGGGCGGCCCGTGCGGGCCGTGCAAGTGGGTGGGCCATTAGGGGCCTATCACCCGCCAAGCCAGTTCGACACGCCGTTTGATTATGAAAGTTTTGCCGAGATTGACGGCCTGATTGGCCATGGCGGCTTGGTCGTTTTTGACGACAGCGTTGATATGGCAAAACAAGCCCGGTTTGCGATGGAGTTTTGCGCGGCAGAAAGCTGCGGCAAATGCACGCCCTGTCGATTGGGCTCCACCCGTGGCCTTGAAACGCTCGACCGCATTGTTGCCGGCGATAATGTTGCTCAGAACCTCGCGCTTGTTGAAGATTTATGTGATACAATGAAATTTGGATCGTTATGTGCGCTGGGCGGTTTTACGCCTTACCCCGTGCTCTCTGCGATCAAGCATTTCTCTGAAGATTTTGGCGAACGGTGACCATATGACCTATCAGCCGCAAAGTGATTTTGGGACACCCGCTGCCACGTCAGATGCGCAGATTACGCTGACCATTGATGGCCGGCAGGTAACAGTACCAGCGGGTACATCGGTTATGCGCGCGGCCGCTGAGCAGGGCACGTCGATACCAAAGCTATGTGCAACAGACAGTCTTTCGGCCTTTGGGTCTTGTCGGCTTTGCCTTGTAGAGATTGATGGGCGCCGCGGCACGCCTGCCAGCTGCACGACACCGGTTGAACCCGGCATGGTCGTCTATACGCAAACACCGCGTCTCCAAAAGCTCCGCAAGGGTGTGATGGAGCTGTATATTTCTGATCACCCACTGGATTGCTTGACATGTGGCGCCAATGGCGATTGCGAATTGCAAGATCAGGCGGGTGCGGTTGGCCTGCGCGATGTGCGCTATCAGCCCGTCGAGACGCATCTTGGTCAAGCCAAAGACCAGTCCAACCCCTATTTTGATTTTGATCCCTCCAAATGCATTGTGTGCTCGCGCTGTGTGCGCGCCTGTGACGAAGTGCAGGGGACCTTGGCTCTAACCGTGCAAGGCCGAGGATTTGGATCGAAAATCTCTGCTGGCATCGCGTCTGATAATTTTCTTGGGTCAGAATGCGTCTCGTGCGGGGCGTGTGTTCAGGCCTGTCCCACCGCGACATTGATTGAAAAGAAGGTGGTCGAGATTGGCACGCCCGAACGTGCCGTCGTCACGACGTGCGCTTATTGTGGCGTCGGCTGTACGTTCCGGGCGGAAATGCGCGGCGAACAATTGGTGCGGATGGTCCCGTGGAAAGAGGGCAAGGCCAATCGCGGCCATAGCTGCGTTAAAGGCCGGTTTGCTTGGGGCTATGCCCAGCACCAAGAACGCATTTTGAAGCCAATGATCCGCCGCTCTATCCACGATCCGTGGCAGGAAGTGAGCTGGGATGACGCTTTGGCTTATGCGGCATCAGAGTTGACACGCATCAGCAATCAATATGGCAAACAGGCGTTGGGTGGCATCACCTCATCGCGCTGCACCAACGAAGAAACATTCCTCGTTCAAAAGCTTGTCCGCGCTGGCTTTGGAAACAACAATGTGGACACCTGCGCGCGTGTTTGTCACTCGCCGACCGGATATGGCTTGAAGACAACGTTTGGCACATCTGCCGGCACGCAAGATTTTGACAGCGTGGAAGATAGCGATGTCATTTTGGTCATTGGGGCGAACCCAACCGATGGCCACCCCGTTTTCGCCAGCCGAATGAAGCGGCGCCTGCGCAAAGGCGCAAAGCTGATTGTGATTGATCCGCGCCGAACGGATCTTGTTCGCTCTCCCCATATCGAGGCGCAACATCATTTGGCGCTTCAGCCCGGCACCAATGTGGCGGTGCTAACGGCGATGGCGCACACCATTGTGACCGAAGGCCTCGTCGACGAAGCCTTTGTCAAAGAGCGCTGTGATTGGGATGAGTATCAAGACTGGGCAAGTTTTGTCTCTGAAGAGCGCAACAGTCCCGAAGCGCTGGAAGCTATAACCAAAGTCCCGGCAGCGGACCTGCGGGCAGCGGCGCGCCTTTATGCGACGGGTGGCAATGGTGCTATCTATTACGGCCTTGGCGTGACAGAGCATTCACAAGGTTCGTCCACGGTGATGGCGATTGCCAATCTGGCGATGGCGACCGGGAATATTGGGCGTCGTGGCGTGGGCGTGAACCCACTTAGGGGCCAGAATAACGTGCAAGGTGCCTGCGACATGGGCAGCTTTCCGCACGAACTGGCAGGCTATCGCCATATCTCGGATGCCGCCACGCGCGCGCTGTTTGAGCGAGAATGGGGCGTCCAGCTCGATTCTGAGCCGGGCCTGCGCATTCCCAATATGCTCGACGCCGCAACTGATGGGGTGTTCAAAGCCATCTACATTCAAGGCGAAGATATTCTTCAGTCTGACCCCAATACGCATCATGTCGCGGCAGGGTTGGAAGCGATGGAATGCGTGATTGTGCATGATCTGTTTTTGAATGAAACGGCCAATTACGCGCATATCTTTTTACCGGGTTCGACTTTCCTCGAGAAGAACGGCACGTTCACCAATGCCGAACGTCGCATTCAGCCCGTCCGCAAGGTTATGACGCCCCTGAACGGGTATGAAGATTGGGAAGTGACGCAAAAGCTGGCGCAAGCGCTGGGGCTGGACTGGAATTATGCCCATCCGTCTCAGATTATGGATGAGATTGCCCGATTAACCCCTAGCTTTGCCGGGGTCAGCTTTGATCGGCTAGATCAAGAAGGCTCGCTGCAATGGCCGGTGAATGAAAGCGCGCCAGATGGGTCGCCCATTATGCACGTCGATGGGTTCGTTCGCGGCAAGGGCAAGTTTGTCGTGACTGATTATGTGCCGACCGATGAGCGCACTGGCCCGCGTTATCCGCTTTTGCTGACCACAGGCCGAATTCTCAGCCAGTATAATGTTGGCGCGCAGACCCGCCGGACCGATAATGTGGTTTGGCATGAAGAGGATTTGCTGGAAATCCACCCCGTTGATGCCGAAAATCGAGGGATTAAGTCGGGCGATTGGGTTCGTCTGGCCAGCCGCGCGGGGGAAACGACTTTGCGCGCCACTGTGACGGAGCGTGTGGCACCTGGCGTGGTCTATACCACCTTCCACCACCCCCTTACGCAAGCAAATGTGGTCACGACCGATTATTCAGACTGGGCGACCAATTGCCCGGAATATAAAGTGACTGCGGTGCAGATCTCGCCGTCGAACGGGCCGACAGAATGGCAAGAAAGCTATGCTAAGCTTCAAAGCAGTGCCCGGCGCATTGCAAAGGCCGAGGCGGCTGAATGACGTCTACGACGGACAATCTTGTTCGGATGGCGAACCAGATTGCTGCCAATTTGCAGCATGAGCCGGATGTTCCCAAAGCGGTCGCAGAGCATATCCGCCTTTTCTGGGATCCGCGGATGCGGCGACTTATCCTCGCGCCTGACGTCTCGGGCGTCTTGCCTGATGTTGCGCGTGCGCTCGACCAGCTTCGAGACGAGTCATGACAGCTTTTCGGGAGGTGCCAGTCCTCCGATTAACGCCTGATAACATATCGCCTGCATCACGATCTCTGCCAGTCGAAGCCCCTATTGCGATTGAGTATAATGGCATCAGCTATGCTGTGATGATGGCGACGCCGGATCAGCTTGAAGATTTCGTAACGGGGTTTTCCTTGTCGGAACGGATCATCGCATCAATCGATGAGCTTGAAGACATCGACATATATGAAACTGAAAAAGGATGGATCGTCCGAGTGGCGCTGGCCCAACATCGGTTTGAGCCTATGCTGAACCGGGTTAGAGTGCGCGTATCGGAAAGCAGTTGTGGCCTGTGCGGTATGGAGAATTTGGAGCAACTGGCAGCGCCCTTGCCGCCTGTTGAGGCGCGGGTTGATGTTGCGCCACAGGCGCTGTTTTCAGCACTTGCATCCCTGAGAGCGCATCAGCCTTTGTCCGCAATGACAGGCGGCGCCCATGTGGCAGCCTTTTGCGCACCCAATGGAGAAATCCTCGACGCGCGCGAAGATGTTGGCCGCCATTGTGCGCTCGACAAGTTGATTGGGGCCTTGGCGCGCGCCGGAACATTGCCCAAGGATGGTTTTTTCCTGCTATCCTCGCGATGCAGCTATGAACTTGTAGAGAAAACAGTCATTGCGGGGTGTCCCTTACTTGTTACTATTTCCACAGCGACAAGCTTGGCCACAGAACGCGCGGCTGCAGCCGGTTTGCGTTTGATTGCGTTGGCGAGGCCGGATGCTATGTTGGATTTGTCCCCGTCGGCGGGCCAGTTAACTTGGCGCGGTGCTGCACCATGACGCTCGTTCTTCAAGATGGCCACGGCCGTACATTTGAATATCTGCGCCTGTCTTTGACCGATGTCTGCAATTTTCGGTGCAGCTATTGCTTGCCCAATGGCTATCAGAAAAAGCCCGGAACTCCGGCCAATTTATCCGTAGATGAGATCCGCCGGCTGGTGACAGCTTTTGCTAGGCTCGGCCTGTGGAAGGTGCGTCTCACTGGGGGCGAGCCAACGCTGCGTGACGAGTTTCTCGACATCGCACGGACTGTGGCAGACGTCCCTGGTATCCGCCGGCTTGCGATGACAACCAATGGCTACCGCCTTGCAGAGCGCGCAGCAGACTATGCCGCAGTGGGGATCAGCGCCTTGAATGTGAGCGTGGACTCGCTTGATCCGAAACGCTTTTTGCAGATTACAGGCCATGATCGTCTGGCAGAAATACAGCTTGGGATTGAGAGGGCACGCAAGGCGGGCATCACCTCAATCAAGCTCAATGCCGTTTTGATGCGCGATGTGAATGATGATGAGCTTGAGGGCTTTATCCACTTTGTTCAGACGCATGGCGTTGCCCTGCGTTTTATAGAAGTGATGCAGACCAACGATAATGTCGCCTTTTTTGAGCGGCATCACCTATCTGGACTCAATATTGCTGATCGGCTGACCGAAATGGGCTGGCAACGGGTGCCAAGAGAGTCGGGTGCCGGGCCTGCCATCGTTTATTCGCAACCCGGCTTGCCCGGCGAAATTGGCATTATCGCGCCCTATTCCAAAGATTTTTGCGCAAGCTGTAATCGGCTGCGCGTTTCGGCGACGGGGAAGTTCCACCTCTGCTTGTTTAGCGATCATGGCATTGATCTCCGCCCGCTTTTGCAAGCCGATGGGCAGGAAGATTTGCTGGTGGAAAAAATCATCAACTTAACGGGACAAAAAGCGCCGACGCATCGTCTTCATGAGGGCAATAGCGGCGGGACCGCCCATTTTGCATCGATTGGAGGGTAGGGTGAGCGTCAAGTGCCTTCACGTTGAATTGTGCGGTTGTCTTGCCGATCCCTATGGGCGCCGGGTGGATCTGCAATGGGCTGAAGGGGGTAAGTCTGTCCGCAATCTGATTGCGGACGTGTTGGCCGCCTATCCTGAGCTTATTGCCGCGATAAATGGCCGGCCTGTGCGCGTCTGTGTCAATGAAACGCTTGTCTCAGAGGACAGCCTTGTTCGGATTGGGGATGAGGTCGCCTTGTTCCCGCCCGTATCTGGTGGCTAAGCATGCGCGTTGAACTGGTATCATCTGCGCTCGACCCAGCCGCGCTGTTAGGCGCATTTACGGCGCGGGCCCAAGGGGCGGGCGGCGTCGTGAGCTTTACCGGCCATGCCCGAGGGACAAATCGTGCGGGCGACCCGATTGATGCGCTGGTTCTCGAAACCTATCGTGGCATGACCCAAGCCTCGATGGAAAACATTGTGCAGGATGCCGTTGCCCGCTTTCCCATCACGCACGCACATGTTGTGCACCGCTATGGCCATATAACGCCCGGTGAAGCCATTGTTTTTGTGGCAGCTGCTTCAGCTCATCGCCGTGCAGCATTTGACGCTGCGGATTATATGATGGATCGCCTCAAGACGGAGGCCATTTTCTGGAAGCAAGAAGTTGGGCCAAACGGAAAATGCTGGATAGAGCCAACTGAAGCTGACCATTTAGATGTTGCCCGTTGGGCCAAAAAGCAGGACGATGCCAATGCCCGGAATTGATGAAAGCCGAACCTTTTACCCGTTGAACATCGCCGTGCTCACTGTGTCTGACACGCGCACATTGGAGACGGATAGCTCAGGCGGGCTGCTGGTGGAGCGTCTGACGCAAGCCGGGCACCATCTTGCGGGCCGCGCCATTGTGGCGGACTCAATTGCGGCAATCCAAGAGAAAATGCGCGGCTGGATTGCCGATCCTGCGGTGGATATTGTCATCAGCACAGGCGGCACTGGCTTTGCCCCGCGCGATGTGACGCCAGAGGCTGTGACGCCGCTGCTGACGCGCGTCATGGACGGGTTCAGTGTTGTTTTCCACCAAGCCAGTATGACGACGATTGGCGTTTCCACGCTGCAATCGCGGGCCTTTGCGGGGCAGGCGGGGGACACATTCATCTTCTGTGTGCCCGGCTCAACAGGGGCTTGTCGTGATGCTTGGGATCTGGTTTTGGGCCTGGAATTTGATAGCCGCTACCGCCCTTGTTCCATTGCCGGGCAATTGCCGCGCTTGCGGGACGTGTGCGCATGAGCAAACTGACACATATTGATGATCAGGGGCGTGCGCGCATGGTGGATGTGGGTGAAAAAGCCACAACCCGCCGCCGTGCCGAGGCGCGCGGCCTGCTGCGATGTGCGCCAGATACGCTCAATGCGGTTCGATCAGGCGCAACGCCCAAGGGCAATGTGATCGCTACGGCAGAGCTGGCGGGAGTCATGGCCGCCAAACGGACGGCGGATTTAATTCCGCTTTGCCATCCGCTGGCTCTTTCGCACATTGGAGTTACAATCACACTCGATGATGCGGTGCCGGGCTTTTCGGTGCACGCCGAAGTTAGCACCTCGGGACAAACCGGCGTGGAGATGGAGGCGCTAACGGCTGTGACTGTCGCTGCGCTGACCCTGTTTGATATGCTGAAGGCTATTGATAAGACGATGGTCATTGATCATGCGCGTGTCACGGCCAAGTCAGGAGGCCGATCTGGCGACTGGACGCAGCCATGATTTCCTTTGATGATGCTCTTAGCCTCATTGAGGCGCATGTTGCCCCCCTCGGCACCGAAGTTGTTGATCTTGGAGAGGCCGCTGGCCGCGTTTTGGCAGACGGGCTGAAAGCGCGCATGGCCTCACCGCGCAATGCCGTCGCAGCCATGGATGGCTATGCCGTCTTGGATAGCGCGACGCAGCCTGACACGCCTTTGCGCCTCATAGGAGAGAGCCGTGCCGGGGCTGGCTTTGCTGGCTCAGTTTCTGCCGGCGAGGCCGTGCGTATTTTCACTGGCGCGCCCATGCCTGAAGGCGCTGATCGGTGCATCATGCAGGAATATGCAACGCGTGACGGCGAATATGTAAAATTTGCAGCAGGTTATGGACCCGGCTGGAATGTACGTAAGGCGGGCAGCGATTTTCAAGCGGGCGCGATTTTGCTGGAGGCGGGACGCGTTTTGACGCCGCGGGCGATGATCGCAGCGGCCGCAGCCGATGTCGCGCGCATCACCGTTGCAAAACGGCCGCGTGTTGCAATTATCGGTACGGGAGACGAGCTTGCCCCTCCCGGATCTGCTTATCTGGGCGTGGATAAGATTCCCGAAAGCGTTACCTTTGGGGTTGCCGCAATGGTTGAAAATGCCGGGGCACACTGCGTTGGGCAAAGCGTTGGGCTGGATGATCTTCCTGCATTAGAAACAGCGGCGGGTGTTGCCTTGGACAGTGCGGACCTTGTGATCGTGACCGGCGGGGCGTCTGTTGGGGATCGAGATTTTGCCAAGCCCATGTTTGCAGCACATGGGCTGGATCTGCTTTTTGCCAAAGTCGGTATAAAGCCCGGAAAACCTGTTTGGGCGGGGCGCGCAGGTGGAACATGGGTTCTCGGCCTACCGGGCAACCCGACATCGGCAATGGTGACAGCGCGGCTCTTCCTTTTGCCGATGCTGGCCCGCCTGCAAGGTCGGTCTGGCTTCGACGCCTTGAGCTGGCGTCAATTGCCGCTCGCGGCGCCTTTGCCTGCAACGGGCGACCGAGAGAGTTTTGTGCGCGCGCGTTGGGCTGAGGAGGGGCTTGCCCCGCTTAGCAATCAAGATAGCGGCGCACAGCACGCGCTGGTTGACGCGGATTGGCTGATCCGTTGCCCTGCAGGCCAAGCCGCGCGTGCGGCAGGAGAGGCCGTTAGCTGTATCGCGTTTTGAACTGCTGTTCTGCGCGCGCCAAGGCGTCTAAATCATTGATGTTGGTAAACGGGTCAGGCGTTTCCGTCCAAAGCACGTCTGCCATGCCTATGTCGCGCGCATAGCGCCACATGGATTGCCCGCCTTGTTGAATCCATTGATCGAGCCGGGCTGGCTCCGTCCGCCAAAGAGCAGCCATTGGATGCACTCTGCCCTGGCTCAACGGCATGGATACGCCATTTTCAGCCAACACAGCGGAGAGCCGCGAGATCAGATCATCAGGCAGAAATGGAAGGTCGCAGCCAATCAGCAAAACAGTTTTTCGCGCCATGCGCTGGGCTTCGTGCAGTGCGCTGGCAAGGGCACTGATCGGCCCGATGTGGTCATACCGATCATAGAGGAGGGGAAGGCCTGTCCCCCAATCTTCATTGCCGTCTCGAACGGCAAGGGCAATTGCGTCAGTCTGTTGGTTTGCCCAAAAGACCATTCGGTCAATAAGCCGTTGCCCGCCCAACATTCTCTCAGGTTTTGAGCCGCCAATGCGAGACCCGTCTCCACCCGCTGCGATAACGATCAGGGGACGTTCACACGCCAAGTAACTTTATCCCTGCAATAACAAGCACCAGCGATAACAGCCGAAGAATGGCGACCTTGGGCAGGCGTGTGGCGCTGAGCCAACTGCCAGCAAACCCGCCGATGATGACGGCCAGAATGTAAAAGGGGGTTGCTGGCGGAAGTGCAGACAGCCGGGCGCCTTGGCCAATCAGGCCTGCTGCGCTGTTGCAAAAGATAAAGGCGGCACTGACCCCTGCAACAGTGCGGGTTTCGGCCCAGCGCATCAGAACAAGCAAGGGGCTGAGGAAAATGCCGCCGCCAGTGCCAGTTAAGCCTGCAATCAGGCCAAGAATACCGCCCGTTGGCATCGCCTGTCCAAGCCCTGGTGGCGAGACGCTGTACGAGGCCAGCTTTGGCCGAAAGGCAAGCGCTGCCGCTGATGCCAATAACACAAGGCCCAGCGCCCGACGATGCCATGTGCTGCCAAGGTCAATCGATCCACCAAGATAGGCCATTGGGATGGCCGCAAGTCCGAACATCAAGAACAATTTGAAATCAAAGGCACCCGTGCGGCGGAATTGGATGAACGCAATTGCGGACACGAAAAGGTTGAGCGCAAGTGCCAGCGGGCGCATTTGCTCTGGCGCAAAGCCTGCGAGCGCCATGAGTGCAAGATAGGCCGATGCGCCCCCATGGCCCACGGCGGAATACAGCGCGGCCGCGCCAAAAAGTAACAGACTAAAAAAGACGGGGTCGATCATCGCCGAGCGACAGGGATTGCAGCAGAAACCATAGCAAAAATGCTAGGCCACATGGCGCGCGCACTGCAAGTCAATTCAATCTGCGCTAAGTGTCTACAATCACGCTTCGCAAGCTGAAATGTGTAACCAAGCGTTGCACGCCGGGAAGGGCGGCCAAAACCTCTCTGTGAACGCGTTCAAAGCTATCGGTTTCGGGAACTTCTGCCTTGAGCAAATAATCATATTCGCCACTCATCAAATTGGCCTGCGTAACCAATGGCTCCTCTCTTAAGGCGGCCTCAAATTCTTCCATCGTGTCGCGTCGCTGATCCACCAATGTGACCGAGATAAAGACAGTTGTTGGATTGCCGCGCGCCTGCGGAGAAAGACGTGCGCCATATCCTAAAATCATGCCGGCATCTTCCAATTGCTTGATGCGGCGATGCGCGGCTGATGCCGATAACCCGACCTTTTGGCCAACGCGTTCACTTGTCAGTGTCGAGTCGGCCATAAGGGCTGTCAGAATTCGTCTATCAATTGCGTCAATGTGCATAAATATCCTGTTTCGTGGATAATATTGGTAAAAGATTAGCGATAACTTTCAAATAAGCGAGGAATTTTGCACGCACTTCCGAACGATACTATCGTAATCTTCCCGACAGAAATTGACCGCGGAGGCGAGGATGAAGATCGGGGTTCCCAAGGAAATCAAAGTGCACGAATATCGTGTGGGTTTGACCCCAGCGTCAGTTGCTGATCTGGTGGCTGCAGGGCATCAGGTCTATGTTGAAAGCGGCGCTGGCCTTGGCATCGATTTTGACGATGCAGGCTATACAGCGGCTGGCGCGACCATATTGGGCAGTGCTGCCGAGATATTCAAAGCGGCGGACCTGATTGTCAAAGTGAAGGAGCCGCAGTCTTCAGAAATTGACTTGCTTGAGGCGCATCATACGCTGTTTACCTATCTCCATCTGGCGGCTGACAGGGCCCAGGCGCTTGGTTTAATGCGGTCTGGTGCGACGTGCATTGCGTATGAAACTGTCACAGACGCAAATCGCAGCTTGCCCTTGCTGAAGCCAATGTCTGAGGTTGCGGGCCGCATGTCTGTGCAAGTTGGCGCACATTATTTGGAAAAGGAGCAAGGGGGGCGTGGGGTCCTATTGGGCGGTGTGCCCGGAGTTGCCCCGGCAAAAGTGGTTATCTTAGGGGGCGGGGTTTCCGGCCTTAATGCGGCGCAAATGGCCGTGGGCTTGCGCGCTGACGTGACCATCTATGACATTAACAATGATCGGCTGGCCCAATTGGACGCGCAATTTGGCAATGCAATCAAGACGGCCTTTGCCTCAAAGGCGAGCATTGCCGAGGCCGTTGCGAATGCTGATCTGGTGATTGGTGCAGTTCTCGTCCCCGGGGCCGCTGCGCCAAAGCTTGTCACGCGCGATATGCTGAAGACAATGAAACGGGGTGCTGTTCTTGTCGATATTGCAATCGACCAAGGCGGTTGCTTTGAAACCAGCCGCGCCACGACCCATGCGGACCCCGTTTTTGTGGCCGAAGGGATCCTCCATTATTGCGTCGCAAATATGCCCGGTGCAGTGGCACGAACCTCAGCTTTGGCCCTGAACAATGCAACGCTGCCTTTTGTGCAGCGCATTGCCAATTTAGGCGCGGCCCGCGCCATGGCAGAAGATCCGCATTTGGCAGCTGGGCTCAACGTCGCCAACGGAGCAATTAAGCATCAAGCCGTTGCAGCGGCCCTGGACTTGCCCTGTAATCCGTAAAGCCGGGCTAAGTCGCTTGTCCTATTGCCTAATCCTAGCCGCATGGCTTGGTGCTGCTTGACAGCATTTTGGGTTTATCACGCGATTGCAGCACACAGCATATCACGCAAAGGCAAGCGCGCTTGCAGCCGGACCGCCAGCATGGCCGTGCCGCTTACCTTGCGTTGCACAAACAGCGTATCCGTCGGTGGGATGTGCCATGCGGCCCGGTCTGCCGCAATGCGTTCTCCATGATAACGCACGGGCTCAATAAAGCTTCGATCTGCAAAATCGAACAATCCCGGCTTGCCGAGGTGCACAAGCAGCGCCTCCATAATGGCCTCCATGGATGCCCGGTGCCGTTCCAATAAGCGAGGCGTTAGGAACCCAATAGATAATAGAGCCTCGGTGAGAGCCTGCCTGTCTTCCGCCAGTCCTGCCTCCATCATCGCGCGATAGGCCGATATTGTGTCTTGCGGGATTGGCCGTGCGGCCCCGAAATCGAGAAGCACGATCCGTCCAGTCTCTGGCTGCCACCGGAAATTGGCGAAATTCGGGTCAGTTTGCATATGGCCGAATTCAAACAATTCCCGCAAAACCAGCCCAAGCAGCGCCTTTACGGCGGCATTCTGTGTCTCTTTCGGAGCCTCTTGAAGCGTTTCGATCGGGCGGGCCGAGATGAAGTCCATTGCGAGGACGCGTTCGGTTGACAGGGCTTCTACTGGTTCTGGGATGAGGAATGCGGGGTCGTCTCCAATAAGGCTTTGATAGTGACGCATCTGGCCGGCTTCGCGCACATAATCTGCCTCTTCATGCAGTTGTCGCTTTGCCTCGGCCAATAATGGATTGATATCCAAGCCATCTGGCAAAAGGCCTGACATCCGCAAGAGGCTGGCGACATTATCAACATCAGCATCAATGCTGGCGGCAATGCCGGGATATTGAACTTTAATTGCCAGCACACGGCCATCGGGAAGGGTGGCACGATGCACTTGACCAATAGAGGCAGCTGCAATTGGTGTTGCTTCAAACAGCGCAAAGCGGGCGCGCCAATTTGGGCCCCATTCCTGAGTTAAAACGCTATTGAGCTGGCTGGGCGGCATGAAATGGGCCGAATCTCGCAAGCGGGCGAGAATGGCCGTCAGCTCAGCTGGCAGAATGTCGCCAGCGTCCAGTGAAATCATTTGCCCCAGCTTCATCGCCGCACCGCGCAATCTGGAAAGCTGGTCTGTCACACGGCGCGCATTTGCGGGGGTCAGCAGCATATCAGAAAGGCGGGGCCGTTCTCCACTTGCTAATCGGCGAGCGCCTTCGGCGAGCATCCCGCTGGCAATGCCGCTGGCGAGCTGCCCGAATGATGCCATCCGCGAAAACCGTGCTGTAGGAACTTTTTTGTACCGGGGGTCAGCCATTCAATATCTCTCTGCCATTTTTCCGCTGGCCTTCGGCTGGGCGTAAAAATGGCGCGAAGGATGCCCTGTGCTTTGACATGCTCGCCGTCAGCCGCCTAGCTAACCAGAGGACTATGGTGCTGTGCAAAATGGCCCAACCGGAAGGCAAGCGTGCGGCTTGGCAGCTCGCAAGAAAACCAAACGCCACCATGTTTGGGACATTTGCTGGACTTTGACGAGGAAAATGGTGGACGCACTAGGGCTCGAACCTAGGACCCGCTGATTAAGAGTCAGCTGCTCTACCAACTGAGCTATGCGTCCACATCGCGATGAAAACCTGCCGCTGAAGCGACAATTTCGTTTGCGAGGCCGGGCCATTAGCAGTGGCTTTCGGGCAATGCAATGCCCTAATCATGGGTTTTTCAGAGTCCTCGCTGAACACGGTTATGCCGATCGATCGACATCAGCACGCCCAAGCACAGCATGACTGTAAGCATGGCGGTGCCCCCATGTGACACCAAGGGAAGCGGAATGCCCACCACAGGGGCAAAGCCCATGACCATCAGCAGGTTGATCGTGACGTAATAAAAAATGGTCATGGACAAGCCAGCGGCTGTCAAACGGCCAAAGCGGCTATTGGCGCGGTTGGCGACATTGAGGCCCCAGCGGCCAATCAGAACAAACGCGGTAATAACCGCAAGTCCGCCAACAAGCCCCCACTCTTCAGCCATGGTGGCGAAGACAAAATCGGTGTGGCCTTCTGGTAGATAATCGAGATGGCTCTGCGTTCCATTGAGGAAGCCTTTGCCGAAAATACCGCCCGAGCCAATTGCGATTTTGGACTGCGTGATGTGATAGCCGGCACCCAGCGCGTCTGCTTCTGGATTGAGGAAGATCAGCACACGTTTCTTCTGATATTCATGCAGCATGCTGTAAATGACTGGCAAAGCCGCTGCACCAATGACCCCCGCGCCAATGAAGAGGCGCAGCGGAATGCCGGCAAGGAACATGATGGTCAGCCCGCCGATGGCAATCATCGAGGCCGTGCCCAAATCGGGTTGAATAAGCACCAACAAAAAAGGCAGGCCAAGCAGCACCAAAGGTGGCCAGATTGCCGTCCATTTTCGGATTTCGCCCGCAGGCAGCATCGCATAAAAGCGTGCAGTTGCCAGCACAATCATCAGCTTCATCAACTCCGACGGCTGAAGCCGAATAAAGCCGAAATCAAGCCAACGCTGGCTGCCCCCGCCAATGGCACCAATAAGCTCCACGCCAATCAGCAAGATCAGAACAATGAAATATCCGGGCAGGGCAAGTCGCGCATAAGTTGTTTCGGGAATGCGCGCCATAATCATCGCCATGATCAGGAAGATGCTAAAGCGCACAACGTGGCTGGTTGCCCAAGGTGTCAGGGATCCGCCAGCCGCCGAATAGAGTACGATCGCGCCAAAGGCCGCTACACCAATCAGCAAGGCCAATAGGCGCCACGGCAATTGCCGCAAAGCTGTTGGGATGACACTGTCGCTCATGGCTGTGGCGTTCCCGTGGGTGGATTGGCTGTACTGGGCCGCAGGGACGCGGGCGAGGCGGGGTTTGTTGCAGTTTCCGGCTCTGGCGCGGCGGCGGCATCGCGGTTGACGGGCGCAGGTGCGGCAGCGCCTTCTTGTGTGGATTGGCGAACCTCGGCATCGTCCACACTGCCTTGTGCGCCAGCTTTTGCAGCCTCGCTGCTATTACCTGCAGATTTCCAGGCAGCGGCTTTGCGCGCCATGCGGGTGTTCACATCGCCACCCCAATTGGCCTCAAGCGCTGTCAGCTCTTCCATCGCGCGTGCAGGATCAAATAAGTAGGTCATCATGCTTTTTGCGACAGGCGCTGCGGCTCTTGCGCCGCCCATGCCATGTTCGATGACCACCGCACCCGCATAACGCGGGGCTTCAACAGGTGTAAAAAAGACGAAGAGCCCATGGTCACGATACTTCCATGCGCCTGATTGGCCGCGCTGCGCACCAGCAATTTTGCGCACCTGTGCTGTGCCCGTTTTGCCCGCCATGCGAATGTCGGGGAGGGGCAGGCGGCTGGCAACGGCGGTGCCGTCCCCATTGACAACCAGGTCCATGCCGTCACGCACCACGGCCAGATGTTCGGCCGCAATATCGAGCGGACGGATAGGCTTTTGCTGGCCTGCGATCAGATAGGGTTCAAGATGCTTGCCAGAGGCAATGCGCGCCGCAAGGACCGCAAGCTGCAGCGGACTTGCCTGCACATAGCCTTGGCCGATGGTGGCGTTCAGCGTGTCTGACTGAGACCAAGGTTTTTGAAATTTCCGCATTTTCCATGCGCTGTCTGGCACCGTGCCGTAACGCTGTGAGGGCATGGGCAAATCAAATTCCTGACCCATGCCCAGCAGACGGGCAACAGGGGCAATACGGTCATATCCAATGCGTCGGCCCATCGCATAGAAATAGGTATTGCAGCTCTTCATCAACGCGTGGCGCATCGTCATTGGGCCATGTCGGCCAAGGCACCGGAAGGTGCGATTGCCTAGCCGATAGCCCCCATTGCACACAACGACTTCTTCCGGGTCTACCCCAGCTTGCAGTAAAGCAAGCGCTGCCGCTGGCTTAACTGTTGATCCCGGCGGATAAAGACCCTGCATCGCCTTATTAAGCATTGGGATGTGATCATCTTCTTGCAGCATTTTCCATTCAAGCCGGCCAATGCCATCAGAAAAGCTGTTGGGATCAAAAGCGGGCATTGAGGCGAGGGCCAATATGCCCCCCGTCTGGCAATCCACCACAACGGCGGACCCAGACTCAAGTCCAAGGCGTCTGCCGGCAAAGTCTTGCAATCCGGCGTCTATGGTCAGCTTAACAGCCTTGCCTGGCACGTCAGGTCGCGTTGCCAAATCCCGCACCAGTTTTCCGCGCGCTGTCACTTCCGTGCGTTTTGCCCCCGGGGAACCGCGCAAAACAGCTTCTTGTGTTTTCTCAAGCCCTGCCTTGCCGATTTTAAACCCCGGGGTGATCAACAGCGGGTCGCGGTTGGTTTCATAATCCTTGGCAGAAGCCGCGCCGACATAGCCAACCAGATGCGCAACACTGGCCCCTTCAGGATAAAAGCGCGTGAAATATTCGCTTGGGGCAACGCCCGGCATATCGGGCGTGCGCAGGCTGACCGCGGCAAATGTTTCCCAATCAACATTCTCGGCAACCGGAACGGGTTGAAAGCCATAGGCCTTTTTGAGATCCGCATGGACGCGGGCAACGTCTTCGGGGGTCAAGCGCATGATTTTCTGCAGCTGGCCGATCACAGCGTCTTTATCTAGCAAGCGGTCCGGAATCAGGTCGACGCGAAAGGCAGTTTTATTGAGCGCAATTGGCCGGCCGTTGCGATCGACAATCCAGCCCCGTCGCGGGGGCAAAATCTGCAAATTAACGCGGTTGCTTTCGGCAAGCAGTGAATATTTTTCATTCTCAGCAACGGCCAGCCATCCCATGCGCGCGGCCAGCAAAGTGCCAATGCCAATTTGTGTGGCGCCAAGAAAAAAGGCGCGGCGGGAAAAGGTGAAGCTTTGCTGCGCCTCGGTCATGTGGCGGTTGCTGCCCAACAGCCACTTCATAGCCGCCACCGCCATTGATCAAGCCATGCACAGGCCCGGACCGCGAGCGGAAAGGCAAGGACGGACACCAGAATTTGAGGCAGGATCACAATGACAGGCGTGGTACCGCCTGCCGAATTGGCAATGCCCACTCCGGCCAGCAGCACAATGGCAATTAATGTGCCTGCGATAATCCAGTCTTGTCGATAGTCGCGCCACATCATCCAGCGATCAAAGATATCCAAAATAAGAAAGACGGATGTCCATAGCAGCATGGCAGATCCCATGGGCTGCCCGCTGAACAGATCATCAAAAAAGCCGAAGAGCAAGGGGACCCAGCTGGGCCATAAATCGCGAACCAAAGTGCGCCACGCCAAGAGCATCAAGAGGCCAATCGGCGGCAAAAATGGGTAGGTGGCAATATTGGGCGGAAGGGCGGTCAGCGAACCGAGCAGAACTGAGATGGCGGGAATGCCAATCAGCGCCCAGGGTGCCGGCTTGCGGTTGAGCCGGGGCTCATATCCGCGTGCCATTAGCGTTTCCCTTCAGTGGCAAAGGCAGACGGCGCCTCGGGCGCGGGTGCCTGAAAAACAGCCTCAACGATCACATAGTCAGCCCGATTGGGATCTGCCATTGGCCGCGCCAATATCCCCTCGCGGCCAGAGTTGAGCGCCTGTGCCACAGGGATGTTAGGCCGATAAATCCCGCCCGACCCAGAGGTCAAAAACACATCTCCCGCCCGAAAAGGGCTGCTGCCGCCCGATAATGGGCGCAGCGTCAGGCGACCATCGCCATTGCCAATGGCCAAAGCCGGGGTGCCATCGGTGGCCCGTTTGACAGGCGTCACATTGGCTGCGTCGACAATGAGTAAAACCCGGGCAGAGTGACGGCCAACGGCCACAATTCTGCCTATCAGGCCCTCGGGGCCGACAACGGGCTGGCCATGGGCAATGCCTTGAGTGGAGCCGGCGGCCAGAGTTGCATAACGTCGGCTGCTGGCTCCCGTTGAGCTGACCAATCGGGCGGCGGCAATCGGAGGATAGTCTTTCTCAACAATGCCCAGAAGCGCTTTTAGCCGCTGATTTTCGGCACGGAGCGCCGCTGCTTGAACCCCTTGGCGTTGGGCGGCAGCCAAGTCGCGCGATAGTGCGGCGTTCTTGGTGCCCGCATGAATATAGCCGCTAATCTCTTCTGTTGCCTCCGCAAAGCGCAATGTGAGGTCTCGGCCTAAGCCTGACGCTGGGGCTGCAATGTCAGAAGCCAGGGATTGCAAGGCATTATGCCCTTGCGGATCAAAACGCGCCGTCAGAACAAGCAAAAGCGCGACTGCCAAGCCCGACAGGGCAATGACATACGACGCGAAGATGCTGAACTGGGCCCGGCGCGAAAATCCGGGGCGCCGGGGGGAGGGCGGCGCCATACTCGGCGTCTCCTTAGGCCGTCAGGAGAACGCCGCGGAAGGCCGGGTCTTCGAGCGCGCGGCCCGTCCCCAGCGCAACGCAGGTCAACGGATCTTCTGCCACAGTCACTGGGAGCCCGGTTTCATCGCGCAAAACCTCGTCCAGACCTTGCAACAGCGCCCCACCGCCGGTGAGCACAATGCCTTGATCGACAATATCTGCCGCTAGCTCTGGCGCCGTATTTTCCAGCGCAATGCGCACGCCTTCCACAATTGTGCCGACGGGTTCTGACAGGGCTTCCGCAATCTGGCCTTGGTTGATCGTGATTTCCTTGGGCACGCCATTTACAAGGTCGCGGCCCTTGATGTGGATTGTCTTGCCAATGCCATCGGCAGGCGGACGGGCAACGCCCACTTCCTGCTTAATGCGCTCTGCCGTCGATTCCCCGATCAGCAAGTTATGGTTGCGACGGACATAAGAGACGATGGCTTCGTCCATTTTATCACCGCCCACGCGGACCGAGGTTGTATAGGCTAAGCCGCGAAGCGACAGCACCGCGACTTCCGTTGTGCCGCCGCCAATATCGACGACCATGGAACCCACTGGCTCAGTGACGGGCATGTCAGCGCCAATGGCTGCTGCCATTGGCTCAAGGATTAAATGGACTTGGCTGGCGCCAGCGTTAGAGGCCGCATCCCGGATGGCGCGGCGTTCCACCGAGGTTGAGCCGGATGGCACGCAAATCACAATTTCTGGAAAGCGCATGAAGTTGCGCTGACCGTGCACCTTGTGAATGAAGTGCTTAATCATGGCTTCGGCCACTTCAATGTCGGCGATCACGCCGTCCCGCAGCGGACGAATGGCTTCGATATTGCCGGGCGTTTTGCCCATCATCAGCTTGGCGTCGTCACCGACTGCCTTCACCTTCTTGACGCCATTAATGGTTTCAATCGCAACTACGGAGGGTTCATTAAGGACGATGCCGCGGCCGCGCACATAAACGATTGTGTTTGCGGTGCCGAGGTCAATTGCCATGTCCTGGGACATCATCTTGAACAGGCGGGAAAACAACATTTGGCTCTGAATCCTGTTAGCTAAGCCGGTCACGGGGCCGGGTCTCGGGCCTTTACCCGACAACCCACAAGAAAGTCGACTAATTGTCTCCCCAGCAGGTCGCGGAATTGCCTGCGATGCTGTAGAGCGCACTGCATGTCAATACGCCGTCTGCCAGAACATCTTGTCAACCGGATTGCGGCGGGGGAAGTCGTCGAACGCCCAGCCAGCGCACTCAAGGAGTTGGTCGAAAATGCCATCGATGCAGGGGCAACCCGAATCGATGTGCGCTTGTCTAATGGCGGGACAGATTTGATTGATGTCGTCGATGATGGTTGCGGCATGACTGCGCGTGAGATGGCATTGGCGTTGGAACGCCACGCAACGTCCAAACTCCCGAATGATGACATTGAGAATGTCGCGACGATGGGCTTTCGTGGGGAAGCCCTGCCCAGCATCGCAAGCGTCGCGCGATTGACGATGGAAAGCCGCGTGCGCGGTGCCGATGGCTGGCGGCGCGTGGTGGATAATGGCCGAATGGTGGAAGAAGGGCCTGCAGCTTTGCCGCCGGGCACGCGCATTCGCGTTGAAGCCTTATTTGCCCAGGTGCCCGCGCGTCGGAAATTTTTGCGATCTCCAAGGTCGGAATATGCAGCGGCCTTAGATGTGGTGAAACGGCTTGCAATGGCGCGGCCAGATATTGGCTTTTCGCTGGACCATGATGGGCGGCGGGCCATGTCAGTTCCGCCCGGCCAATCGCGGCCCGAACGTGTGGCGGCGCTGACTGATAAGGACCTGGCAGATAATAGCGTTGCCGTTGATCTGGTGCGTGAGTCCTATGTTTTGGGCGGAGTTGCAGGCATCCCGACCTTCAACCGAGGCGTGGCTGACCATCAATATCTGTTCGTGAATGGTCGGCCAGTGAAAGACCGGCTGCTAATTGGTGCAGTGCGCGGAGCCTATGCCGATTTCTTGGCGCGCGACCGGCACCCCGTTGTAGCGCTTTTCCTTGATTTGCCGCCGACTGAGGTGGATGTAAACGTCCATCCCGCCAAAACGGAAGTGCGCTTTCGTGACCCTGCCTTGGTGCGGGGGATGATTGTCTCGGGGCTGCGACGGGCTTTGGAAGAGGCCGGGCACCGCAGCGCCCAGCCTGTTGCAATGAATACTCAGGCGCTGTGGCAGGCTGAGCCGGTCGCGTCCGTCGCGCCGTCGGGGGCTCCCCCAAGTGGCGCTTCGCCAAGTTTCTGGACGCAGTCCAGCCTTGCCGATCGACGACCCCATTTTAACCCACCGCCCGCTGCCCGCGCCGAGCCAGCTTTTGCGCCGCCGCCAGAAACGGCCAGCTATCCGCTTGGTGTGGCACGGGGGCAGGTGGCTAAGACTTATATTGTTGCCGAAGCCGAAGATGGACTGGTGATTGTCGATCAACACGCCGCGCATGAGCGGTTGGTACTCGAGCGCATGCGCCGTGCGTTGGACGGGGGCAAAGTCGCTGCGCAAGCGTTGCTGTTGCCCGAAGTCGTTGAATTGGATGAGCCTGCCTGTGATCGGCTGGAAACACGTTTGGAGGAATTGGCTGAACTGGGGCTCGATCTTGAACGATTCGGCCCCAATGCCGTGCTTGTGCGCGCCATGCCGGGCTTGCTGGGCAATGGTGATGTGAAGGGTCTTGTGGCTGATTTGGCCGATGAATTGGCAGCCTATGATCAGGCGCTATCGCTTAGAGAAAAGCTTGATGCGGTGGCTGGAACTATGGCGTGCCACGGTTCGGTCCGCGCCGGGCGTGTGCTGTCTGTGGCTGAAATGAACGCCCTGCTACGGGAAATGGAAGTGACGCCGCATTCCGGTCAGTGCAATCATGGCCGCCCGACGTGGATTAAGCTGGCGCATGGGGACATTGAGAAGTTGTTTGGCCGAAAATAGCCGCACTTAGGCAGCTTTTTTCATCTCCATGCGTTCCCAAATTTCACACAAGGCTGATGTGAGGTCAGTCATCATCGCTTCGGTATGGTTGGGCCCGGGGGTGAAGCGCAGCCGTTCTGTTCCCCGCGGAACAGTCGGGAAATTGATGGGCTGCACGTAAACGCCATATTCAGCGAGCAAGATGTCGCTGATCCGCTTTGCCTTTACGGGGTCCCCAATCATAAGCGGCACAATGTGCGTGACGCTGGGCATGACAGGAAGGCCGGCATCTGCAAAGCTTTTCTTTAGAAAGGCGGCCGCTGCGTGCTGGGCATCGCGTTCTTCTGAAGACGCCTTCAAATGGCGAACACTGGCGAGAACGCCGGCAACCAGAACGGGGGACAGTGACGTGGTGAAAATAAAGCCGGGTGCGTAAGACCGGATCACATCCACAATGACCTGATCCGCGGCAATATAACCGCCCATCACGCCAAAGGCTTTGCCCAAGGTGCCTTCGATGATGGTCACTCGGTTGGCAACTTCATCACGATCAGAAATGCCGCCGCCGCGTGGGCCATACATCCCAACTGCATGCACTTCGTCGCAATAGGTGATCGCGTTATATTTGTCCGCAAGGTCGCAAATTTCGGCAATTGGGGCGACGTCGCCATCCATGGAATAGACGCTTTCAAAAGCGATCAGCTTTGGAGCAGATGGGTCTTCCGCCTGCAAAAGTTCTTCCAGATGGGCCAAGTCATTATGGCGCCAAACACGCTTTTCGCAGCCCGAATTGCGGATGCCCGCAATCATCGAGGCATGGTTCAATTCATCGGAAAAGATGATGCAGCCTGGCAAGATCTTGCCCAGTGTTGAGAGTGTGGCTTCGTTCGAAATATAGCCAGACGTGAAGAGTAGGGCTGCTTCTTTGCCATGAAGATCCGCCAATTCTGCTTCGAGATCGACGTGATAATGGGTGTTGCCGCCAATATTGCGCGTACCGCCCGATCCGGCACCGACATCGTGAAGCGCGGCTTCCATCGCCGCGATCACTTTGGGGTGCTGACCCATGCCAAGATAATCATTCGAGCACCAAACAGTAATGGGCTTGGGGCCGTTATGTCCCGCAAAGCAGCGCGCGTTCGGGAAGGCGCCCTTATTGCGCAGAATGTCAATAAACACGCGGTAGCGGCCTTCTTCGTGAAGACGGTCAATCGCGGCATTGAAAACTTTACTATAGTCCACGGGCAAATCCTGCGCACGAATTTCAGCGCCACATAAGCGCTTGGTTTGGAACTTTCCAGCGCGAACGTTTCGCAAAAACGGCAAACAAAGCCAAGATCGCTTTAGTTTATATTTGGGGTCTCAATTAGCTTGGGGGTTTGCGTTGATCGCAGGGGCACAGCGGCGCTGGTGAGCCTTGCAAGCAATTTGCCGTCGGCATCGCGCAAATCTGCCTCAAGAAAGCAGGAAGATCGTCCCATTTTGAGGCAACGGCCTTCCCCATAAAGCAAGCCGGGATAGGCGGGCGCAAGGAAACTGGTTTTCACTTCCAGCGAGGCAATAAATCCTGGTTCACCAAGGGCAATAATGCCGGCATAGGCTGCGCAATCATCAAGCATTGCTGTCACAATTCCACCCTGAATTGTGCCGCGCGGGTTGGTTAAACTCTCGCCCGGCTCGAAAGACATCCGAACGCTTTGGGCCTCTGTATCAACGGCCAACACCTGCATATTGAACAAGCGGCCTGTTGGCGGCTGGCGCGCGTTAAAGCGTTCCAACAATTGTTCAGCGCTGAGCGGCATAGGCACTCCTATAAATAATCAATTTGGGTCAGGCCAAAATTCGGCAGGGCTGGGGCCAAGGCTTCGATATCACCACCACGGCTTGTGAAGATTGCCCGACCAGATGGGCGGTCAGGCCAAGTGTCGGTCGCTGTGAGAAAGGCCGTGCGCCTTGCAATACCTTCACCCGAGTCAACCAAATGGACGTTTGGCCCGGCAACGGCACGAATGTCATCCGCCAAGAGCGGGAAGTGCGTGCAGGATAGAACAATCGCATCAATCTCTGCCCCGCCGGGCTGCGTGAAAAGGCCTGACAAAGCTGCTCGTATTGCCGCAGGCTCAGGCAGTTTCCCCCGCAACTTGGCTTCAGCCAGATCAACCAGTTCTGCAGATCCGTGCCGGATCACCCGGCAGTCTGACGCAAATTCATCGACAAGCCGGTCGACATAGGGCTGGCGCACAGTTGCTTCGGTTCCCAGCACGCCAATGGTGCGAGTCTTGGACTGGGCGGCCGCTGGCTTCACGGCAGGCACCGTCCCCACAATTGGGAGGTCCAGCGCTGAACGGACATAAGGCAAGGCAATGGTTGAGGCGGTGTTGCAGGCAATCACCACAAGCCGGGGGTGATAGCGTTCGGCCAGCCGGCCCAGCAGCGCGGGGACACGCGATGCAATCTCAGCTTCGCTTTTGGTTCCATAAGGATAGCCGGCATTATCTGCGACATAGGCAATGGGGGCGTGCGGCAGGGCGCGGCGAATATGGGCCAGCACAGAAAGGCCGCCAACGCCGGAATCGAAGACCAATATGGGACGTGTGTCGCTCATTATTGCTTGCCCTTGCATAAATGCTCGCTCTATCAAACCCTAGAAACAGGCAAGCATCAACTGGAGGGGTGTCGATGCCATTATGGATTTGGCCCGTTGCGGCGCTGTTCCTTGGCTATCTTCTGGGTTCCATTCCTTTTGGCGTGGTGCTCACGCGGGCATTTGGTGCGGGGGATATTCGGCAAATTGGGTCTGGCAATATTGGGGCGACCAATGTGCTGCGTACAGGCCGCAAAGGCTTGGCTGCGGCGACGCTTATTCTGGATGCGCTAAAAGCTGTGGCGGCCGTGCTTATCGCGCGGGCCATGACGTCGTCTTCAGGGTCTGAGCTTGAGCTTATTGCCGCGGCAGGCGCATTTTTTGGGCATCTTTATCCCGTCTGGCTGAAATTTAAGGGCGGGAAGGGCGTGGCAACGCTTTTGGGCCTTTGCCTCATTCTCGATTGGCGCGTCGGTCTGATTTTTGCGCTGGCTTGGCTGGGGGGGATGGCGGTTACCCGGATTTCTTCAGTTGGCGGGATGGTTGCCGCAGTATCAGCTCCAATCGCAGCTTATGCTCTTGGAAGCACACATTTTTCGATCCTTCTCTTGGTTTTGGCGCTTGCCGTGTTGTGGAAGCATGAAGCCAATATCCGGCGGCTTCTCGCTGGCACAGAGCCGCGTATCGGACAGAAATCCGCATGACTGGGGCCGAGCAGGATCGGCTGGATAAACTCCGGCTCATCCGTTCGGCAAAAATTGGTCCTGTCTCTTATAGTCAGCTTATTCAAAGATTTGGGACGGCGGCTGCGGCTTTAGAGGCGCTGCCCAAATTGGCGGCGCGGGGCGGAGGACCTGCCCCACGTCTGGCAACTGAAGCCGAGGTGCGTGCCGAGCTGGCGCGGGTCGAAGGCTTGGGGGCACGCCATATCTTTCTGAACGATAAAGATTATCCTCCTTTGTTGCAGGAGATGGAGGGCGCGCCACCCGCCCTGATCGCGCGCGGTGATCCCCAATTGGCACATAAACCGAGCGTTGCATTGGTTGGCGCGCGCAATGCGTCCGCGGCTGCGTGCCGATTTGCGCGCGGCCTTGCCGCTGATTTGGCCCGACAAGGGATTGTCATTGTCTCAGGTCTAGCGCGGGGCATTGATACGCAGGCGCATATTGGCGCGCTGGAGGGTGGAACAATTGGGGTCATCGCCAATGGGATCGACATTGCTTACCCGCCTGAAAATGCAGAGCTGCAAGAAAAAATGGCCGTTTCTGGCTTGATATTGACTGAATATCCACCGGGGCGTGAGCCACTTGCCCGGCATTTTCCAGCGCGTAACCGGATTATCGCAGGCTTGGCGCAAGGGACAGTGGTTGTCGAGGCGGCCCCAAAATCAGGGTCGCTCATCACGGCAAGATTGGCAGCAGACGCAGGGCGGGATGTAATGGCTGTTCCGGGCTCTCCGCTTGATCCACGCGCCCAAGGATGCAACCAATTGATCCGCGAGGGCGCCATTCTTGTTCAGACAGCGACAGATATTATCGAACAAATTCAGATTTTTGATAATCGTATTTCACAAAATATCTCAGGAATAGAAGAGCCTCGAGAGGCTGCTGATCCCGATGATTTTGCCCGACAAACGATGATCAGCCTGTTATCGCCAGTGCCAGTTTTGGTCGATGAACTGGTGCGCCAATCAGGCTTGCCGGTTGGCAGTGTGCAGATGCTATTGTTGGAGCTTGATCTGGCAGGTCGGCTCGAACGCCATGCCGGCGGGCGCGTTAGCTTGGCTTAAGCCGAAAGGGCTGTCTGGAGCCGCGCGCGAGGCTGCGCCACAGCCATTCCAACGGCCCATAGGCAAAATGACGGAGCCACAAGGGCGACCAGATGAGCATCACGGCCCAAACCAACGGGACGGCCAAATACGCCTGCGTCCGTGACACTTGACCATAAAGGCCAAAGCCATAGCCGTAGAATAACGTCGTCATGAGGAGTGATGTGAGGATGTAGTTGGAAAATGCCATTCGCCCGGCAGCCGCCACACGAACCAACCAAGGACCAGAGGCATTTGCCGCGCCGATTAGTGCCGTTAGAGCAAAGATATGCCCCAGCATCACCGCCATACGCGCCGGGGTGTTCAGCGCAAAATAAATGTCAGCGGTTAAAAGCGTCTCAAAGCCAGAGTGGTTGGCCAATAAGGCCAGCGCAAGCGAGGCTGGCAAGCCCAGTCCATAAGCCATAAGCGCCTTGCGCATCAGCTTATGGCGCGACCATTGCCCCGTGAGTGCGCCAGATTTGAAGAGCGCCATACCCCATGCCATGAGCCCCAGTGTCTCCAGCCCATAGCCAAAGAAGAATTCTAGGGGGCCGCTGACAAAGGTTCCGAGCCGTTCTTTGGTGAGAGCGAGATAGCTGGCTTGGTGATTATGCAGATCTTTGGCAATGCTGGCACCTTCTGGTGCCCCCAAAGCATCGGCCATTTCAGCATAGGTTGCACGCGCCGCTTCGGTATTGGCCAGCAGGGCGTCTTGCCGCAGGGCATGTGCAGTTAGCAAAATTGCGCACCAGATCAGTAAATTGCCGAGGACTAAAAGGCTCCCAGTGATCGCTAACTGCTTTGGCGCCATGTGGCGCAGTAGATATACGGCCATGCCGCACAGCGCATAGAGCGCCAATATATCCCCATCCCAAATGAACCATGCATGGAGCAGCCCAAGAATGAGAAGCCAGCCCATGCGCCGATAATGGATTTGAGCCGCATTTTGCCCCTGGGCCTCTGCACGATCAATCACCAAAAGCAGCGAGGCGCCAAAAAGCAGCGAGAACAGCCCCCGCATCTTTCCATCAATCAACACAAAGGCGGCGCCCCAGGCAACAAGATCTGCAAAGCCATGTGTGCCATAGGCCATTGGGTTGGTGTAGGCCGACATGGGCATGGCAAAGGCAATGATATTCATCACCAAAATGCCCATGACCGCAAAGCCACGGAGCGCGTCGAGCGAAAGATGACGGCTTTGAGACATAACCAAAAGATCAGTGCCAGTCTGGTTGACGGCTGGCAAGGGCTCGACAATAGACGGGCGTTGAGAGAGCTTAATTCTAGCGGGGAGCTTTTGCTTTGAGTGCTGTTGATACCTTGCTGTCGCCCGTGATTTTGTTCTTTGTGCTGGGTGCACTTGCAGCGGCAGTCCGATCTGATCTCTCGGTGCCTGAGCCTATTGCCAAGGGGATGTCACTTTATCTGATGGCAGCGATTGGCTTGAAGGGGGGCGTGCAAGTCTCTTCGGCTGGGTTTCATCCGGAAATGTTGTCAGCGGGCCTTGCTGGCGTGGTGTTAAGCTTTTCGCTCCCGTTTATTGCCTTTGCATTGCTGCGCAGCTGGGGTGGGCTTGACCGGCTCAATTCTGGGGCTGTCGCGGCCCATTATGGATCGGTGAGCATTGTTACCTTTGTCACCGCGAGCGAAGCGCTCAGTCGATCTGGAACGCCGCCTGAAGGCTATATGGTCGCCGTTTTGGCGCTGATGGAGACGCCTGCCATTTTGACCGGACTGTTGCTGGCGCAAAGCGGATTAAAGCGATCTCCAGATGCGCCGGGCAGCCATTTGTGGCGCGAGGTGTTCCTGAACGGCTCGGTCGTTCTGTTGCTGGGGGCTTTTGCTGTTGGCCTGATTGTCGGCAAGGACAAATATGAGGCAATTGCGCCTGTCTTTACCACAGGCTTTTCGGGGGTTTTGTGCCTCTTCCTGCTGGACATGGGGCTAATCGCCGTCCGCCGCCTGCGTGAAAGCCGTGCGATGACGCTGCGGCTGGCGAGCCTGGGCATCGCGCTGCCGCTGATCAATGGCAGTTTTGGCCTTGCCATTGGTGCGGTGCTGGGGCTGGATGCTGGGACGGTTGCTGCATTTGCAATGCTTGCGGCCAGTGCGTCCTATATTGCTGTGCCCGCAGCCATGCGGATGGCCCTGCCTAAGGCAGATCCAGGGATTTATCTCTCGATGTCATTGGCAGTGACCTTCCCGTTCAATATTGTTGTTGGCATTCCGTTATTTGCGGCTCTGGCCGCTCGCTTTGCCGGTTAGGAGGCGCAAATGGTTCAATTGGTTAAGCGCAAGCGGATCGAAGTGATGGCAGATGCCCCTTTGTGTGAATGGCTTGCTGAACGGGCGAGCCAAGTGGGGATTGTCCATCATAGTCTGGCAAGCCTTGCTGCTGGGGCTGGGCAGGGCGGTTCTTGGCGCGATGAGGATGTGTCTGGCGCTGTTGCCAAACGCCTGTTCATTGCCATTGCAAGCAGCGAGAAAGCGGACGCGTTTCTTGATGTGTTGGCGCCGCATCTTGATGAATACGGCCTTCTGGTCACGTTGGGAGATGTAGATGTGGTCCGTGGAGATCGTTTCTAGCAGCTAAATTGAAATATCACGCGCGAGATGGTTGACCTTCCGCATCATCCCGCTATCGGCATTCTCATTAATCGTCAGGGGTTTTAGTCATGGCTGAATTCCGCCTTCCTGCAAACAGCAGGATCACTAAGAACGGCAAGGTCCACAAGGCCGAGGGGGCATCGCGCCCGAAATCCTTTAAAGTCTACCGTTACGACCCTGATAGTGGGGAAAACCCGCGTTATGACAATTTCGAGGTTGATCTCGATAATTGCGGCCCGATGGTTCTCGACGCGCTGATCAAAATCAAATCAGAGCAAGATTCGTCGCTGACTTTCCGTCGCTCGTGCCGCGAAGGAATTTGCGGTTCCTGCTCGATGAATATTAACGGCACCAACACGCTGGCCTGCACCAAGTCCATTGAGGAATGCGGAGGGGAAGTGCGCATCACGCCACTGCCGCATATGGAAGTCATTAAGGATTTGGTCCCCGACTTTAAGCATTTCTATGCACAATATGCGTCGATTGAGCCGTGGCTGAAGACCAAGACGACCACGCCTTCGGGCAAAGAGCGCCTGCAATCGCCGGAAGATCGCGCAAAGCTGGATGGCCTGTATGAGTGCATTTTGTGCGCCTGCTGCTCCACCAGCTGCCCCAGCTATTGGTGGAATTCTGACAAGTTCTTGGGCCCAGCCATTTTGCTGCAGGCCTATCGCTGGCTGGCCGATAGCCGCGATGAGTTCACGGGTGAGCGCCTGGATGAGTTGGAAGATCCCTTCCGCCTCTATCGCTGCCACACCATTATGAACTGCGCCAATGTGTGCCCCAAGGGTCTGAACCCGGCTAAGGCAATTGCCGAAACGAAGAAGATGGTCGCCGAGCGCGCCATCTGATGTCGGACAGTACAGTTGCGGCGCAGGAAGAGGCTGCCTTTGTAAACGCGCCAGACCCGGAGAATCCGGGCTGGCACCGCTGGGATTTGAAGGACACGCGCCGTTTTAACGCGCAAGTGATGGGTAAGCTCATCACGCGCGTTGAGGCCAATGGCGCGGTCCGCTTGCGGATGTTCCCAGAGCTTAAGCACACCAATTTGCTGGATATCATTCATGGCGCGACGACTTTGTCGCTTATTGATATCTCGCTGTTCGCCTGTGGCCACATGCTGGGTCTGAAAGGCATGGAAGGCTCTGTCACGCTGGACTTGTCTACCCAGTTTATTGGCGGCGGCTATCCCGACCGCCCAATGGATGCCGTGGCGGAAGTGTTGAAGGAAACCAACCGTCTGGTCTTTCTGCGCGGGATTGTGGAGCAGGGCGAGCATAAGGTTGCCGCCTTTGCGGCCACCATCCGCAAGGGCCGTAGTCAGTGACGTTGGTGATTGATCGCTATCGGTCGCTTGTGGCCGCTGGCGAGTTAAAGCCCGATACTGAGCAAGAAGCGGCGGCCCAACGCCTCACGCAATTACAACAGCAATTGGAAGCGCAGCCTGCGAAAAAGGGCCTTTTAAATCGGCTTTTTGGTGGCGAATCTCAGGCCCCACGCGGCCTTTATCTGTGGGGCAATGTGGGGCGTGGCAAATCCATGCTGATGGATTTGTTTTTTGCCTGTCTGGCGATGCCGAATAAGCGCCGCGCACATTTTCATGAATTCATGCTCGAAATTCACGCACGGCTGCGCGTTGAGCGGGCGAAGGAGCAGGGGGACCCCATTCAGCCTGTGGTTGCAGCCATTGCGGCTGAAACACGCTGCCTGTGTTTCGATGAAATGGTCGTGAATAATAGCGCCGATGCGATGATTATGTCGCGGCTGTTTACTGGGTTGATTGAGGCGGGCGTGGTCATCGTCACCACCTCAAATCGCGCGCCGAAGGACTTGTATAAAGACGGGCTGAACCGTGAACATTTCTTGCCCTTTATTGCTCTGATTGAAAATCGGCTAGACGTGCTGACGCTGAATGGCCCGACCGATTATCGGCTTGAGCGATTGGCGGGTATGGCCACATGGCATAGCCCATTGGGCGCGGCGGCGACTGAAGCGTGCCGAGAGGCGTTCTTCCGACTGACGGATTATCCGCCCGAAGATGCCGCCCATGTGCCATCTGAGGAGCTGGATGTTGGTGGGGGGCGGATACTTCATGTCCCCAAGAGCCTGAAAGGCGTGGCTGTTTTTTCCTTCAAGCGCCTCTGTGTCGAGGCGCGCGGCGCACCGGATTATCTGAGCATTGCCCGCCATTATCACAGCGTCATTCTGGTCGGCATTCCCAAGCTTGGGCCGGAAAATAGGAATGAGGCGGCGCGTTTTGTGACGCTGATTGATGCGCTCTATGAGCATAAGGTTAAACTTATTGCCGCAGCAGATGCCGCACCGACTGAACTCTATATGCAGGGTGATGGCCGTTTTGAGTTTGAGCGAACGGTGTCACGCCTCATGGAAATGCAAAGTCTGGACTATCTCGCCGAAGGCCATGGCGAATCTTGATTTCGCCGCTAGGCTGGGCACATATTATATGAGGACATTGCCATGCGTTCACTTCTTCTTGCAGCGTCTGCCCTAACGCTTGCGGCACCTGCTTCTGCGGCATCCTCAGCGGTCGATTGGCAAGCCAAAGGGCGAGAACTGCTGGAGAACTCTATAAATATTCCGTCTGTCACCACGCGCCCTGAAGAGGTGAAAAAGTATGTCGCTTATCTCAAAAGTGAATTTGAGAAGGGCGGCTTTTCTGACATTGTGGTGAAGGATTATGCAGGCACGCAAGCGCTGATCGTCCGTTGGAAAGCCAAGGGAACGCCCAAGGCACAGCCAATGTTGCTTCTCGGCCATATGGATGTGGTGGATGCCAAGCGCGAAGATTGGCCGCGTGATCCGTTTAAGATGGTCGAAGAAGACGGCTATTTTTATGGTCGCGGCACGACCGATATGAAGAATGGCATTGTTGCCATTACCCATGCTTTGCTGCGCCTAAAGGCTGAAGGGTTCCAGCCCAAGCGTGACATTATCGTGTTCTTTTCAGGCGATGAGGAAACAGACGGGGAGGGCGCTCGGCTGGCGTCGACCGAATGGCGCAAGCTGGTGGATGCCGAATTTGCGTTGAATGCCGATGCGGGCGGCGGGGCCTTTACCAAAGACGGGGCGCCTTTGGGATTTGGGGTCCAAACATCTGAAAAGATGTTCCAAAGCTTTACCCTCACGGCCCGCAACCCCGGCGGCCACAGCAGTCGCCCGCGCGCGGATAATGCCATTTATGATCTGGCAACAGCGCTGAAAAAGCTGGAAGCGCACCGGTTTGCGCCGATGCTGAATGAAACAACACGGGCCTATTTCCAATTCCGGCAGAAGCAGGAAAAGGGGCCGCTGGGCGATGCGATGCGCCGCTGGCTTGCGAATGAAGCCGATGGTGCTGCAGCGGACGTCATTGAAGCTGATCCTCTCGAAGTCGCGATGACACGCACACGCTGCGTTGCCACGCGGCTGGAAGGCGGACATGCCGATAATGCCTTGCCGCAGACAGCGCGTGCGCTGGTCAATTGTCGGATCTTCCCGGGTGTAGAGGCGCGGGCGGTGCAAGCGGAATTGCAAGCGGCGATTGGCTCTAGCGTCACCGTTGAGCCATTTGGCTCGTCCACGCCGTCGCCGCCATCGCCGCTGCGTGCTGATATCTTAAAGGTGTTCACGTCCAGCATTCATAAGCGGCATCCGGGCGTTGATATAGTGCCGCAAATGTCGACGGGCGCGACCGATGGCCTCTTCTTTCGCGCGACTGGAATGCCCGTTTACGGGGTGTCTGGCGCGTGGATCATCAGCCCAGAAGATGAGCGTGCGCATGGCAAGGATGAACGTATTCCCGTCAAGAGCTTCTATGAAGATCTCGACCATTGGCACGAGATGGTGAAAGCACTCGCGCAATAAGACGGGAAGAGAACTCGGGCAGTGCTCCGGCCTTGGGCGGGAGCCTAAGAGGTCAGATCAGGTCTGCTCCGGGCCAAACCCGGAGCGCGATCAGGCGGCTTCTTTTTCCAGAACCTTTTCAAAGACGCGGACAAAGGTTTCGGCTTCTTGTGCGCCGGGGATCATATATTTGCCATTGATAATGAAGGCGGGCACGCCTGTGATATTCTGCATATCCCAATAGTGAATCTCTTGGGCGACTTGTTCTTCATAGCGCGGGTCGGCAAGGGCAGTTTCTGCCGCAGCCCGATCAAAGCCTGCGGCCTCGGCGACATTCAAGAGGACGGTATCGTCAGAAATATTGAGCTGGTCTTTAAAATAAGCTTGAAACAGCGCCAGTTTGAGCGTGGTCTGACCGCCTGTTTCTCCCGCCCAAGCCAATAGGCGGTGCGCTTTGCGCGTATTGTAGATGCGGCTGTCAGACGAATAGTTAAATTCAAGGCCCAAAGGCGCCCCTGCCGATTGAATGCTGGTGCGGTTCGCCGCGGATTGCTCAGGCGAGGCGCCATAGCGTTCGCGGCCATAGTCGCCAATATTCTGGCCATCTGCATCAAGATAGGGCGCCAACTGAAAAGGATGCCAGCGCACACCCACATCAACCCGATCGCCCATGAGGCCGATTGCGCGCTCAAGCTGTTTATAGCCAATGGCGCACCAAGGGCAGACGACATCGGACACAATATCAATGGAAAGCTGGGCTGGCGCAGTCATTTATCCGTCTCCCTGTCAGTCTCCCCAGCAGAGTAGACCAAAGTGCGATAAAGCGGAAATGCGAAAAATTGCGATCCTCTGGTTGAATAACTGCTATTGCGAATGAGTTGCACAAAAACTCTTAACTTTGAGGCATTATGCGGTTGTCAGGCAGATCAAACGGGCCTAAGCGCGGGCCTAATTCCGTAATCTGGCCCTAAGGAAGGACTCGGCAATGGCTCGTAAGAAGATCGCACTGATCGGTGCTGGCAATATTGGCGGCACGCTCGCTCATCTCGCAGCAATTAAGGAACTGGGCGATATCGTCCTGTTTGACGTTGTCGAAGGCGTTCCGCAGGGTAAGGCGCTTGATTTGTCGCAGTGCGGTCCAGTTGAAGGCTTTGATGCCAAGATTATTGGCACCAATGATTATGCCGACATCAAGGATGCCGATGTTATCATCGTGACGGCTGGTGTTGCGCGTAAGCCGGGCATGAGCCGTGATGATCTTTTGGGCATTAATCTGAACGTGATGAAGGCCGTGGGTGAGGGCATTAAGAACAATGCCCCCAACGCTTTCGTCATCTGCATCACCAACCCGCTCGACGCGATGGTTTGGGCGCTGCGTGAGTTTTCGGGCCTGCCGCACAATAAGGTTGTCGGCATGGCGGGTGTTCTGGATTCGGCGCGCTTCAGCCACTTCCTGGCAGAAGAATTTAAGGTTTCGGTCCGCGATGTGAATTCGTTCGTTCTGGGCGGCCATGGCGATACGATGGTGCCGGTGGTGGAATATTCCACTGTTGCCGGCATTCCTGTTCCCGACCTCATCAAGCAGGGCCGTTCGACCAAGGAGCGGATCGACGCGATCGTTCAACGTACCCGTTCGGGTGGTGGGGAAATTGTCGCGCTGTTGAAGACCGGCTCGGCCTATTACGCCCCGGCCACCAGCGGCGTCGCAATGGCTGAAGCCTATCTGCGCGATCAAAAGCGTCTGCTGCCCTGTGCGGCACATCTGACGGGCCAATATGGCGTTGATGATCTGTATGTTGGCGTGCCGGTCATCATCGGCGCAGGCGGCGTTGAGCAGATTGTTGAAATCGAACTCGACGCAGACGCCAAGGCGAACCTGCAAGTCTCGGTCGACGCCGTTAAGGAACTGTTGGACGCCTGTAAGGGCATTGCGCCGGAACTGGCGTAAGCCGCGGCGATATTTAGGATCGGGAGAGCGCAATGAGCATTTTCGTCAATAAGAACACCAAGGTCATCACGCAGGGGATGACGGGCGACACGGGGACTTTTCATACCCAGGCTGCGCTCGATTATGGCACGCAGATGGTGGGCGGCGTAACGCCGGGCAAGGGCGGCACAACGCATATCGGCCTGCCGGTATTTGATACGGTTGCTGAAGCTGTCACCAAGACTGGCGCTGACGCTTCGGTTATTTACGTGCCGCCGCCCTTTGCGGCTGACTCGATCCTTGAAGCCATTGATGCGGAAGTGCCGCTGATCGTTTGCATCACCGAGGGCATTCCGGTGCTTGACATGGTGAAGGTGAAGCGTGCGCTTTCCGGTTCCAAATCGCGCCTTATTGGCCCGAACTGCCCCGGTGTTCTGACGCCGGGTGAGTGCAAGATTGGCATTATGCCGGGCAACATCTTCTCCAAGGGCTCGGTTGGCGTTGTCTCGCGCTCGGGCACGCTGACCTATGAAGCCGTGTTCCAGACCACGGCGGAAGGCCTTGGCCAGACAACGGCTGTGGGCATTGGCGGTGACCCTGTGAACGGCACCAACTTTATTGACTGCCTTGAAGCCTTTTTGGCGGATGATGCGACGCAGTCGATCATCATGATTGGTGAAATTGGGGGCTCTGCGGAAGAAGAAGCCGCACAATTCCTGATCGACGAAGCCAAGCGCGGCCGCAAAAAGCCGATGGCCGGCTTTATCGCGGGCCGCACGGCGCCTCCGGGCCGCCGCATGGGCCATGCCGGCGCCATCGTGTCGGGCGGCAAGGGCGACGCGGAAAGCAAGATCGCCGCAATGGAAGCCGCTGGGATCCGCGTGTCCCCGAGCCCATCTGAAC
>JBEDNE010000074.1:0-12319 GCA_041170745.1 Pseudomonadota bacterium | reverse complement strand
AATGAACTCGACTGTGCCTGCACCAACATAATTCACGGCAGCAGCCGCACGAACGGCGGCCTCATAAAGCGCCTGTTGCGTCGCCGGGTCGATATCCGGCGCGGGCGCTTCCTCAATCACCTTTTGGTGGCGGCGCTGCAGCGAACAATCCCGCTCAAACAAATGCACGATATTGCCGTGCTTATCCCCGAAAATCTGGACTTCCAGATGGCGTGGGCAGGCAATATATTTTTCCAGCAAGACGCGATCATCGCCAAAGCTGGCCGCTGCCTCTCGCTGGCACGAGGCAAGGGCATCGGCAAAATCGGCTGCCGCCTCAACACGGCGCATGCCTTTGCCACCGCCGCCGGCCACGGCCTTAATCAGCACGGGATAGCCAATAGCCTCTGCTTCTGCGGTAAGCCGCGCCAGAGATTGATCTTCCCCCAAATAGCCGGGTGTCACGGGCACGCCCGCTTCGGCCATCAGCTTTTTGGCCGCATCTTTGAGGCCCATCGCCCGGATGCTGGCGGGGTCAGGCCCAACCCACACCAAGCCAGCCGCAATCACGCTTTCCGCAAAATCTGCATTTTCAGAGAGGAAACCATAGCCGGGATGGATGGCCTGTGCGCCGCTGGCCTTGGCGGCCGCCAAAATGCGCGCGCCATCCAAATAGCTTTCCCGCGCAGGCGAAGGGCCAATATGCACGGCAGCATCTGCCTCGCGCACATGCAGCGCAGTGCGATCCGCATCCGAACAGACGGCAATGGTGCGCAGCCCCATGTCCTTTGCCGTGCGGATGATCCGACACGCAATTTCGCCGCGATTGGCAATCAGGAGGGAAGAAAATGTCATTTGTTTTCCCTCACATCCGGAAGATGCCGAACGACGGGCGTTCGGGGATTGGGGCGTCAAGCGCCGCATTGAGCGCGAGCGCAACGACATCGCGGGTTTGCGCAGGATCAATCACGCCATCATCCCATAGCCGGGCGGTGGCGTAATAAGGATTGCCCTCATCCTCATATTTTTGGCGGATTGGGGCTTTGAATGCTTCGGCTTCGTCGGCGCTCCATGTCGCTGCATCGCGGTGGACAGTGGCGAGCACCGAGGCCGCTTGTTCCCCGCCCATGACGCTGATCCGCGCATTGGGCCAACTGAACAAAAAGCGCGGGTCATAAGCCCGGCCACACATTCCATAATTGCCCGCGCCAAAGCTGCCGCCAATCAGCACAGTGACTTTGGGGACCGTTGCCGTGGCCACTGCTGTCACCAGCTTTGCGCCATGTTTTGCAATACCTTCTGCCTCATACTTACCACCGACCATGAACCCCGAGATGTTCTGGAGGAAAAGCAAGGGGATGCGACGTTGTTGTGCCAATTCAATGAAGTGTGCGCCTTTCATAGCGCTTTCGCTGAACAACACGCCGTTATTGGCGAGAATGGCAACAGGAATGCCCCAGATATGCGCAAAGCCGCAGACGAGCGAACTGCCATAGAGCGCCTTAAATTCCTGAAACTCTGATCCATCGACCAGCCGGGCGATCACCTCATGCACATCATAGGGCGCGCGCACATCGTCCGGGATGATCCCATAAAGCTCTTCCGCCGGATAGCGGGGTGGCCGGGCGTCTTTGCGGGTGATATCCGCCGCTTTGGCACGCGGCAGGTGCGACACAATGTCGCGGACAATGGTGAGCGCATGGGCATCGTCATCGGCAACATGGTCAACCACGCCTGATTTGCGGCCATGCAGATCGCCACCGCCCAAATCTTCGGCGCTGATCTCCTCACCCGTTGCCGCTTTGACCAAAGGCGGCCCAGCAAGAAAGATCGTGCCTTGATTGCGAACAATGACTGTTTCGTCCGACATAGCCGGCACATAAGCACCGCCCGCGGTGCAACTGCCCATCACACAGGCAATCTGCGGAATACCCTTGGCCGACATATTCGCCTGATTGAAGAAAATCCGGCCAAAATGCTCTCGATCCGGGAAAACTTCGGCCTGATGCGGCAGGTTTGCGCCGCCACTATCGACCAGATAGATGCACGGCAGATGGTTCTGTTCGGCAATTGCTTGCGCGCGCAGATGCTTCTTCACCGTCATCGGGTAATAAGTGCCGCCTTTGACTGTCGCATCATTGCAGACAATCATGCACTGGCGGCCAGAGACCATGCCAATGCCCGTAATCAGCCCTGCGCCGGCAATCTCTTCTTCATAGACGCCTGAAGCTGCCAATTGGCCGATCTCCAGAAACGGGCTGCCCGGATCAAGCAACTGCTCCACCCGTTCGCGCGGGAGGAGCTTGCCGCGCGCGACATGGCGTTCGCGGGATCGCTCATCACCGCCCAAAGCCGCCGCCGCGACGCGCGCACGAAGCTCTTGCGCCAAAGCCAGGTTGTGCGCGGCACGCGCTTGGGCCTCTGGGCTGTCGCTTGCGTAAAGAGTTGGGAGGACAGGCGCGCTCATGAAGCAGCCCCAATGAGTTCCCGTCCAATCAGCATCCGCCGGATTTCATTGGTGCCAGCGCCAATATCCATAAGCTTGGAATCGCGCATATAGCGCTCCACCGGCCAATCCTTGGTATAGCCAGCACCGCCCAGCGCCTGAATCGCCTCGAGCGCCACGCGCACCGAATTTTCAGACGACAACATCACAGCGCCTGCTGCATCAAAGCGCGTTGTCTGGCCTGCATCGCAGGCCTTGGCGACGGCATAAACATAAGCACGGGCGGAATTCAGCGCGACATACATGTCCGCGACCTTGGCCTGCATCAGTTGGAACGAGCCCACGGGCACACCAAATTGCTTGCGCTCGCGGATATAGGGGATGACGGTGTCTAAACAGGCCTGCATGATGCCCAGACCAATCCCGGCGAGAACGGCACGTTCATAATCCAAGCCAGACATCAGCACGCCAACCCCGCCATTCACGGGGCCGACCACATTTTCATCGGGCACAAAGCAATCGTCAAAGACCAGCTCTGCTGTTGGCGAGCCGCGCATGCCCATTTTGTCGATTTTCTGCCCAATGGCAAAGCCGGGCATATCCTTTTCGATCAAAAAGGCCGTAATCCCGCGCGATCCGGCCTCGGGCGTTGTCTTGGCATAGACAAAGAGTGTGTCGGCATAAGCCGAGTTGGTGATCCAGAATTTGGTGCCATTGAGGCGATAGCCGCCATCGACCTTATCGGCCTTGAGCTTCATCGAAACCACGTCTGAGCCTGCACTTGCTTCGGACATAGCAAGGCTGCCGACATGTTCGCCCGAGATCAGCTTGGGCAGATATTTCGCCTTTTGTTCGGGATTGGCCCAGCGGCGGATTTGGTTGACGCACAAATTGCTGTGCGCGCCATAGCTAAGGCCGATTGAGGCGGAGGCACGGCTGATTTCTTCCACTGCAATGGTGTGTTCCAGATAGCCAAGGCCCAGGCCGCCAAGCTCTTCCTCCACAGTAATCCCGTGCAGGCCGAGTGCGCCCATGTCCGGCCACAAATCGCGCGGGAACCAATCTTCCGCATCAATTTTCGCTGCCAAAGGCGCAATACGCTCATCCGCAAAGCGGCGCGTGCTTGCACGGATCATGTCGGCCGTTTCGCCCAGCTGAAAATCGAAATCGGGTGTGGCTGGCATAATGCTCTCCTTCTTTCTGCCCTGCTAGCAGAGCGGGCGGCGGTTAGAAAATCGGATATTTAGATCCGAGGCTTCTCTCTACGGAACGGCAGCAGCTAGGCCCGTTTTTTGCAGATCTACATTGGGGCCTAGCGCAGTTTGCCCGGCTTGGTTACATGGGCCGCCACGACTCACCCGGGGACATTATTGTGGCAATTGAAATTCCGCTTGGTCTGACCTTTGACGACGTGCTGCTGCAGCCGCGCGAATCCGATGTTTTGCCCAGCCAGGCAGATACGCGGACCAAGATCACGCGCGATATTACGCTCAATATCCCCGTGCTGTCTTCCGCCATGGATACCGTGACTGAGGCCGATATGGCGATTGTCATGGCCCAATTGGGCGGGCTGGGCGTGCTGCACCGCAATCTTTCGATTGAGGAACAATGCAAGGCGGTGCGTCAGGTGAAGCGCTTTGAAAGCGGCATGGTCGTAAACCCCATTACCATTGAGCCTTCGGCTACGCTTGCCGAAGCCAAGGCCGTGATGGCCGCCAATCGCATTTCGGGCATCCCGGTGGTCGAATCCAATGGCCGTTTGGCCGGCATCTTGACCAACCGCGATGTGCGTTTTGCCGAAAACCCCAACCAGCCTGTGTCAGAGCTGATGACGCATGAAAATCTGGTGACCGTGAAGGCGGGCGTTGGCCAAGAAGAGGTGCTGCGCCTGTTCCATTCCCGCCGGATTGAAAAGCTGCTGGTTGTAGATGATGATTTCCATTGTGTTGGCCTGATTACAGTCAAAGACATGGAAAAGGCCGTCACCTACCCCAATGCGACCAAGGATGGTGCGGGCCGCCTGCGGGTGGCTGCGGCCTCCACCGTCGGCGATGCGGGTTTTGAGCGGACCGAGGCGCTGATCGCGGCCGAGTGTGATTTGGTGGTGATTGATACCGCACATGGCCATAGCAAGATGGTCTCTGCCGCGGTTGAGCGCGTGAAGAAACTCTATCCTAATGTGCAGATTATTGCAGGCAATGTCGCCACAGCAGAAGCCACACGGGCGCTGATTGATGCGGGCGCAGATGGCGTGAAAGTGGGCATTGGCCCCGGGTCCATCTGCACCACGCGCGTTGTGGCGGGCGTTGGCGTGCCGCAATTGACAGCAATTATGGAGTCTGCCGCTGAAGCCCGCAAATCGGGCATTGGCGTGATTGGCGATGGCGGACTGCGGACCTCTGGCGATATTGCCAAGGCACTGGCTGCAGGGGCTTCGAGTGTTATGGTTGGCTCGCTTTTGGCCGGCACGGAAGAAGCACCGGGTGAAACCTTCCTCTATCAGGGCCGGGCCTATAAGTCCTATCGCGGGATGGGCTCTGTGGGCGCCATGGCGCGCGGATCGGCGGACCGCTATTTCCAGCAGGACATTAAGGATCAGCTGAAGCTGGTGCCTGAAGGCATTGAAGGCCAAGTGGCCTATAAAGGCCCGGCCAAGGATGTGATCCATCAGCTGGTCGGTGGTGTGAAGGCGGCCATGGGCTATACCGGCGCCAAAACCATCCCCGACTTGCAAGAACGGGCACGTTTTGTCCGCATTACAGGGGCAGGGCTGCGCGAAAGCCATGTCCATGATGTGACAATTACGCGCGAAGCCCCCAATTATCCGACGCGCGGTTAAGTCAGGCGTTTTGACAGGCAGCTTCATCCGATGACGCCGGCAGCCCGGCTCCAAACAGCAATAGAGCTGCTTGATACCATTATCGCGGCAGCCCGCGACAATGGCCCTGCGGCTGACACTGTTATTGCTCAAGGCTTTAAGGCGCGCCGCTATGCGGGGTCCAAGGATAAGCGCGCCATTCGTGATTTGGTCTATCGCGCCATTCGCGCTTTTGGGACGCCGCCCCAATCGGGCCGCGCAGCCATTTTGGGGTTGGGCGATCCAGCGTTAACAGCGCTGTTCGGCACGGGCAGCTATGCACCTGCAGCTGTGTCGGAACAGGATGTGATTGCCACGCCATCTCCCGTGGCTGATTGGATGATCCGCCAATTCTATCCCTTTATTGCAGAAGCAGAAATGCCTGCCTTGTTGGAACGCGCTCCCTTGGATTTGCGCGTCAATCGTCTGAAGGCCAAGGCCGCTGACATGGCTGATATTTTGGGTGGACAGCCAGTTAAGGGGTTGGCCGATGCGCTGCGCTTTGACGACGCCTTTGATGTGACGGCAACGCCCGCTTATCAATCTGGCCTTGTTGAAGTGCAGGATGCGGGCAGCCAGTGGATTTCTGCCGCTTGTGCCGCCAAGCCCGGCATGACTGTGGTTGATTTATGCGCAGGGGCTGGCGGCAAGAGCCTAGCACTGGCGGCAGATATGGCGGGTGAAGGGCGGCTTATTGCCAGCGATACGGACAGGGGGCGATTAAGCCGCTTGCCAGAACGCGCAGATCGCGCCGGTGTCACTGTGGAAACGCGGCTGCTCAACCCAAAACAAGAAGCCGCGCAACTGGCAGATCTTGATGGACTGGCGGATATTGTTCTGGTGGATGCTCCCTGTTCTGGCAGCGGAACATGGCGTCGCAATCCGGAATTGCGGTGGCGCATTACATCGGCCCGTCTTGACCGGACATTGGACGCGCAAGCCCATGTATTGGACCTCGCAGCGCCCTTAGTGAAGCCCGGCGGAGCCTTGGTTTATGCTGTCTGCTCGCTTTTTGCGGCAGAAGGGGACAACCAGATTCAACAATTTTTGGCGCGCCAGTCTGGCTGGGTGGTCGATCCGTTATCGCTCCCCCTTGGCCGCACGACGGACACGGGTTATGCTTTGACACCTGCTCATGATGGCACGGATGGATTTTTCGTCGCGCGCCTGACAAGAACTAGCTAATCATGCCTCAGACCAACGCACTGGAGTCCCTTATGCGCTTTGTGGCCCCCGCCATCGCCCTCTCGCTTGCCCTCGCGACTGTGTCGAGCGTTGGCTATGGCAAGCGTGTCGCGGATGACCAGATTAATCCCTATTCCATGGCGCTGACTAAGATTGGCATTGAGGAAGCTGCCGCTGGTCGATTGGAAACGGCAACAGATGCCTTTGAATCGGCGTTGGCGGTCGATCCGCGTAATCGGGCCGCCTATGTTGAGCTGGCGTCAGTTGCCAAGAAGCAGGGCCTGCCCGGCAAAGCCATCCGTATGTATCGCGAGGCACTGGCCATTGAACCCAATGACGTGATTGCCCTGTCTGGCCAAGGCGAGGCGCTGGTCATGCGCGGTGCTGTGGCCAAGGCCAAGGAAAATCTGGCACGGATTGAAAAGCTGTGCGTCAATGCCTGCCCGGAACAGACTCGTCTTTCCTCAGCTATTGCGAAGGGGCCTGCACCGGAACAGCCCATGGCGGCGGCGGACGCCAAGCCGCCTGTGCCAGCAGCTACCCAGATTGATGCGCCGAAGCCGAACTGAGCACCCGGCCCAGCGCAATAAATTCATCAACCGACAGTGTTTCTGCGCGGCGTTCGCCATTAATGCCGCACGCCTCAAGTGCATCCAAAGCGCCGGGTAGGGATTTAAGGCTCTGGCGCAGCATTTTGCGCCGCTGACCAAAGGCGGCGGCCGTAATTTGCTCCATCACCCTCGCCGAAACGCCGTCAGGTGCTGGCTTTGGCGTAATATGGACGACCGCAGACATCACCTTGGGCGGCGGCGTAAAGGCAGAACGATGGACCGGCATTGCCAGCCGCGCCGTGCTGCGCCACTGGCCCAAAATGGATAACCGCCCATAGGCTGAACTTCCCGGTTGGGCGACAATCCGGTCTGCCACTTCGCGCTGAAACATGAGCGTCAGGCTCTTCCAACGGGGCGGCCAAACCTCGCCCGAGAGCCATTGGACGAGCAGTGCCGTGCCCACATTATAGGGCAGATTAGAGGCAATATGCCCACCGTCGTCCAGCACATCGGTCAGCGGGATGGACAGTGCATCCTCTTCAATCACCCGCAATTGGCCGGGAAATGCAGCCCCCAACTCAGCAAGTGCGGGCAAGCAGCGGGCATCGCGTTCAACAGCTGTTACTTTTGCGCCAGCGCGGAGCAAGGCGCGCGTCAAGCCTCCGGGGCCGGGCCCCACTTCATAAACGCAAGCGCCGGTCAAATCACCGGGGATAGCGGCAATCCGGTCAAGCAATTGGCCATCTAGCAGAAAATTCTGCCCCAACGCCTTGCTGGCGGCCAGCCCATGCCGGGCAATTACATCACGTAAAGGCGGGAGATCAGGCGTCACATTGCCTCGCTGGCGCGATAGGTGGCCGCGTCTCCTGCCATGCGTATGGCAGCAATCATCGCGCCTGGATCTGCCAGATTTTTGCCCGCAATATCAAAGGCCGTGCCATGATCGGGTGAGGTGCGAATGATGGGCAAGCCAAGGCTCATATTCACGCCTTCATCAACGCACAGTGCCTTGAGCGGAATCAGCCCCTGATCATGATACATGCACAAAGCCAGATCATAGCCTTGGCGCGCGCGCGGGGTGAACAGTGCGTCAGGAGAAATGGGGCCAATGACATCAAAGCCTTCGGCGCGGAGTGCTTCAATCGCGGGCAGGATAATCCGGTCTTCCTCATCGCCCATCATGCCTTGTTCACCCGCATGGGGGTTCAGCCCCGCAACTGCAATCCGCGGGTTTTGGATCCCAAAATTGCGCTGCAGGCCAATGGCTGAGGTGCGGCCGCGGCTGACAATCAGGTCGCTTGTCAAAACCTCAGGCACCCGCGCCAAGGGGATATGGATGGTGATGGGAATGACGCGCAACTCTGGCCCGGCAAGCATCATGGCTACATTGCCGGATGAAATGCCGCAGCGCTCCGCAATAAACTCCGTCTGGCCGGGATGTGTAAAGCCAATGGCTTGCAGTTGAGCTTTCGACACGGGCCCAGTGACAAGCCCACTCGCTGTGCCAGATTGGGCCAATCCCACGGCAAGGCCCAATGTATCCAGCGCACAGCGGGCCGTTTCTAAAGTGGGGCACCCAGCATGTGCATCATCACAATCGGCTACAGGCAGAAGCGGCAATGCGTTGGCGAACATGGTCTGCGCCTCAGCAGGCGAGCCAATGGTGGCAATCGGCCCAGACCACACCCGGCGCAGGGCTGTTTCATTGCCAACCGCAAAGAAGCAGGGCAGCGTGGCATCGTGCCGCGCGTCCCACGCCTTACCAACAATTTCCGGCCCAATGCCCGCCGGATCGCCCAAGGTGACGGCTAAGGGGGCAATCATCTTCCGGTCAATCAGCGATAGTCAATGATTGCGTCGCGGCGCAGATCACGCAGATAGATTTGGGCCCGCCGATTGACGCGGTCATCGCGCAGCTGGTTTTCAATGGCATCGGGTGAGGGGCCATCGGCGACCTGAGGATCATCCCGCCCACATAAGGCGAGAACGCGGACGCCATCGGCCCGCGACCCAAAAGGCGGTGTGACCTGGCCGACTTGCAAGTTGATAAGAATGTCCTGCAATCCCGGTGGCAAATCGCGCACGCGGATTTGATCATTATCGACAATGTCGGCCCCAAAGGCTTTGGCAACAGCGTCTGCGCCGCCGCAGCCCTGCATATCTCGCGCCGCTTTCCCAAAAGCTTCCGCGCGTGATTTGACAAGGGCATCACTGTCTTTGGGGTTAAAACTAATGGTAATCTGACGCAGGCTCAGCACAGCATCACGCGGATTCGCGACCAAAATCTGCCGCTTGTCGATGAGTGAGATAATCGAAAAGCCACCGGGAATGGGGATGGGCCCGGCAATCTGCCCAACGCCAATTTGCTGCACAGATTCGGCCAAAGCATCGGGCAATTGGGCCGGACGCACCCAACCCAAATCCCCGCCAACAGCGGCCGTGGACGCTTCAGAAAACTGCCGCGCATAAGCGGTGAACGAGCCGCCTTGGCGAATTTGTTCAATGATGCGTCGGCCATTGTTGAAAATGTCTTCCGCATTTTCGGGCGTGGCTGACAAATAGATTTCGCCAACACGATATTCGGTGGTGCCCTTGGACGCAGTCAACCGGTCTGCAATTTGCTTCACTTCTTCATCGCTGACATTGATGAAGGGCTCGACCCGGCGGCGGAGCAAGCGGTTCCACGCCAATTCGCCTTCAATTTGCCGCTTCATTGTGCGTTCAGAGGACCCATTGTCCCGTAAGAATTTGGCAAAACCTTCTGGCGTCTGGCGGAAATTGGTCGCCACGCGATTAAAGCTTTGGTCAATTTCAGCCTTGGGAATGGTGATGTCGTTGGTTTTGGCTTCCTGAATTTGCAAGCTCTCATCAATCAGGTTGCGCAGCACTTGAACGCGCAGCCGCTCCCGCTCTTCGGGCGGAACACGGCCCCCATTGGCGAGAATGACGAGCGCAAGGCGTTGATCCACATCGGTCCCTGTAATCACGTCGCCATTCACAATGGCCGTTGCCTTGCGGACCTGCGGATCCACTTTGCCAATGGGTGTTATGGTTTGGGGAAGGTTGAGCGCAGCGGCCGGGCTCGGCGCTTCATCAGGCACCGATTGTGCCAACACCGCCGTGGAAGCTGTGGCGAGAGCCGCGCACGTGATCCAGAAAGTACGAACCTTAAAAGTCATTCCCAATTTTATCCCTCTCACGCCGGTGTCGGCGGGGCTCCTCTGCCAAAGCCCGGCTGAATAAAGCCTGAGCAATGCAGTTCTCTAGCGACCCAGATTGCGGAAGGATAGCCGCAATTGGAAGGTGTTGCCGCGCCGGACATCCCCTTGTGTGTCATAATCCCGCCGCCAGCTGATACCGAACACAAAACAATCATCCTCATAGGCAATCCCCACGCGATGACGGACCGGCTCATAGCCATCTGCCAAGGAGGTGGGATCCTCATTATTATTCGTCATATCAATTGTGGTGGACCCAAAAATCGACCAAAAACGCGCAAATTGAAGCCGTCCACCAAGACGGACTTCTTCGCGGTCCCGCAAATCTTCCAGCTCTGGGCCAATGTTGCGATTGAGCCGCAAATAGCCAATCGTTGCATAGCTTTTGTTCGACCCAATTGTCGCATCCAACTCATTTCGGCGGACGGCAAGACTGTCCTTATCTAGCCGGTACCGATGGGTCACTGAGATCAGGCTCTGAAACCGCACATTGGTGCGGCCAACAATATCTGACGTGCGGCCATAAAGGCCCGTTCCATCAGGGAAGGTGGTGCGCGCAGCGGAAAGGCGAACGCTTTGCCCAATGGTGGCGTTCATCCGCACACCGGGCCCATCCCAGACCCAGTCTGCGCCGTAGGTCATGCGAGAGCTATCTTCCCAGCGGTCATAACCGGGGAAGCGATTGAGCGCGAATAAGTTGCTGTCTTCCAAATCAACAGCGCGCGCATCTTCATTTGGGATGCGCATGTTTTTAGTGGCGGGAGAGCCAACGACTTGCACCCGCGGGGTGAGTTGCTGCTGACCGCCAAATAGCGCCCCCACTAAGGGCCAGCGCATTTCGGCGGCAACAGCGCCAATCCAGCGATTATTCCAGCCGGCCTCACCGCGATAGGCCGCGGTCGTTGTCGCGGTGATTTCATCGCTATGATATACATCTGCGCGGCCATAGCCCGTCAGCTTCACTTCCTGGCCCAAATTGGTCAGATAGTTATTGTCCCAGCGCACGCCAAAAAAGGCACGTTGGGTATCTTGGCCTGCCGTGCGCAGCAGGGCGAGGCTGTTCAACTGAAGCTGAACCTGGCCGCCCATCAACGGATCTTGCAGCCGCTTTCGCCAATCAATCGCGGGCACGGCAACGGGGATCTGCCCTTGCACTTCAGTTGCGCGAAGCGTTTGGAAAGACCAGCCGGCAATCGACAAATAGCTTGATTGTGAAATCCGCTCTAAGTCCACAACCGTACGTAACCGGTCATCGCGCGAAATATCATAACGCCGCAAAAATGTGCGGTCGGTTACAATGCGCACGGAGGGAGACAGGCTCCAGCGACGGTCAAACTGAAAGCGGCCATTGGCTTCTAAATAACCGCGGAAAGACGCAACGGCCGACTGATTAGGGTCAAGCGCTGAAATCCGGTTGCCCCCCGTGGCATAGGCCGTGACCTGATAAGCGCCAAAATCTGTCAGATGCCGATAGCTGGCTTCCGCCATAGGCGCGACCAGCGAATACAGATGGGGCGTGAGTGTAAGATCCCGATTGGGCCCCAAAAGAAGATAAAAAGGCGTCGAAATTTCGAGCCCGGTGTTCTTCGTATATTGGATATTGGGGATCAAAAATCCAGTGCCGCCGCGGTCATCCGCGGGATGCGAGAGCCCGGGCAGCGCAAGGACGGGCAGGCCCAGCAATTCCAGCCGCGCATCCTTGTAACTGATCCGGTTTTTGGCCGGATTGTGCGTTACGCGCACGGCTGTGATTTTCCATAATGGGTTTTTGGGGCAGCCATTTTCATCGACCACCCGACAGGGGGAATAAACGGCGCGGTCTAACGTGGAAATGCCGTTTACGCGCTTGCCTTTATCAGCCGCGAGACGGCCTCCATCGTTCAGCACGATCAATAAATTGGTTACGGCACCGTCGCGCAACGTGTCTTTTAACTCAACATCGTCGCCATAGGCGCGGTCGCCTTCGGCGCCTTCCACAATTACATTGCCTTGGGCACGGACTTCGCCCGATTTGCGATCCCAGATGATCCGATCGGCACGAACGCGATTGCCATCACGCGTCATCCGCACCTCGCCACTGGCT
>JBEDNE010000073.1:0-22314 GCA_041170745.1 Pseudomonadota bacterium | reverse complement strand
CATCCAACATCTGCACAAATGCCGGGCTGTGTGCGCTGGCCTTTAGCATTCATATGACCTTGCTGGGCGAACGGGGGCTTCGGGAGCTTGCCGCGCTCAACCATGCCCGCGCGGTGCAGGCGGCGGAGCGTTTGGCGCAAGTTCCGGGCGTTGCGCTTGTGAACCAGAGCTTCTTTAACGAGTTTACCGTGACGCTGCCCAAGGAGGCGCGGCCGGTGGTGCAAGCTTTGGCAGAAAGAGGCGTGTTGGGCGGAGTGTCACTGGGTCGGCTTTATCCCGATGCGGGGGGTCTGGCGAATGGCTTGATCGTGGCCGTCACCGAAATCGTGTCGGATGAGGATATTGAGGCGCTGGCGACAGCGCTTGAGGAGGTGCTGGCATGACACTCAACCAAAGCGGATGGCGCCCGGAGATGGGCGGCGCAGCACAGGCAGAGGCTGCCACCTTCACGGGCAATCGCGCCTTGATGCTGGAAGAGGCGCTGATCTTTGAAATTGGTGACAGCCAGACCACGGGTGTCGATATTGCGCCAGCACCCAAGGTCGCGTCGCGTCTGGGCGGGTTGGAACGCAAGCAGGACATTGGCTTGCCCGGCCTGTCAGAGCCGGAAACGGTGCGCCATTATACGCGCCTCAGCCGCCAAAATTATGCCATTGATCTGGGGCTGTTCCCGCTCGGCAGTTGCACGATGAAGCACAATCCGCGCCTCAATGAAAAAGTTGCGCGGATGCCGGGCTTTGCCGATGTTCACCCGCTTCAGCCGCAAGCGACGGTGCAGGGCGCGCTCGCGGTCATTGATGAACTGGCGCATTGGCTGATCACACTTACGGGCATGAAGGCCGTTGCGATGTCGCCCAAGGCAGGCGCGCATGGCGAGCTGTGCGGCATTTTGGCGATTAAAGCTGCCCTTGAGGCGCGTGGCGAAGACCGCCCGGTCATCCTCGTGCCGGAATCGGCGCATGGCACCAATCCGGCAACGGCCGCCTTTGCGGGCTTCCGCGTGGAAAGCATTCCCGCCACCCCCGAAGGTCGCGTGGACTTTGCCGCGTTGACGGCACGGCTTGGGCCCGATGTGGCTGGCGTGATGATTACCAACCCCAACACCTGCGGCCTGTTTGAGCGCGATTTGAAGCGCATTTCCGATGCGGTTCACGCAGCGGGCGGCTATGTCTATTGCGATGGCGCCAACTTCAACGCGATTGTTGGCCGTGTCCGCCCGGGGGATTTGGGCGTGGATGCGATGCACATTAATCTGCACAAAACCTTCTCCACGCCACATGGCGGCGGTGGCCCGGGTTCCGGCCCCGTTGTGCTGTCAGATGCGCTCGCGCCCTTTGCGCCAATCCCGCATGTTGTGCGCCATGCCGATGGGCATTTCCATTTGGTGGAAGAAGAGACAGCCGGGGCAGAGCTGCCCAATAGCTTTGGCCGGATGACGGCGTTCCACGGCCAAATGGGCATGTACACGCGGGCGCTATCCTACATCCTCAGCCACGGGGCAGATGGTCTGCGTCAGGTGGCGGAAGATGCGGTGCTGAATGCCAATTATGTTCTGCGTCAGTTGGAAGGCGTGCTGGACGCGCCCTTTGCAGGCTCTGGCCCTTGTATGCACGAGGCGCTGTTCTCTGATGCCAATCTGGCGGAGGGTTTCTCCACGCTCGATATTGCTAAGGGCCTGATTGATGAGGGCTATCACCCGATGACGGTGTATTTCCCGCTCGTTGTTCATGGCGCCATGCTGATTGAACCGACCGAGACGGAAAGCAAAGCGGCGCTGGATCAGTTCATTGGCGCGCTGCGGTCCGTTGCGCTGCGGGCAAAGCAGGGCGATCCGGCGCTGAAATCTGCCCCACATTTCGCGCCGCGCCGCCGTCTGGATGAAACACTGGCCGCGCGGAGGCCCGTGCTTGTCTGGTCACCGCCGGCCTTGGCCGAGGCCGCAGAGTGAGCGGCCCACAGCCCTTTTCCCTGGGCGCCGGGGCAGAGGCCAAGCGCCATGCCCCGGCAACCGCCCGCAATCGCGATGCGATTATCGCTATATTGCAGAACGCGCTTCCGACACGCGGACTGGTGCTGGAAATTGCCAGCGGTACGGGCGAGCATATTGTGGACTTTGCCGGGCAGTTTCCGGCACTGGCATGGCAGCCCAGCGATTATGATCGCTTGGGCCTTGCCTCAATTGCCGCCTGGTCGGCAGAGGCGGGGCATTCCAACCTCCGCCAGCCCGTTCAACTGGACGCCAGTGCCGATGATTGGCCGATTGATCAGGCGGACGCGATCCTGTGCATCAACATGGTCCATATTTCGCCTTGGGCCGCGACACAGGGGCTGATGGCAGGGGCAGGGCGGATATTGCCCGCGGGCGGGCTGCTCTATCTCTATGGCCCCTATCTGCGCGAAGGGGTGGAAACCGCGCCGAGCAATCTGGCATTTGATGCCAATTTAAAGGCGCAAAATCCCGATTGGGGCCTTAGGGATTTGGGTGCGGTGGAGGACTTGGCGGCCAATCACGGCCTGCATCTGGAGCAGGTGATCGACATGCCTGCCAATAATCTCTCACTCCTCTTTCGGCGTCGTTGATCTGAGACCCCAATTGTCATCCTGAACTTGTTTCAGGATCCATTGGCTCCAAAGATACTGGTTTGCTTGGGTGTTTATGGATGCTGAACCAAGTTCAGCATGACGATTATATTCGCGCGCATGGGCCATAAGCTGCGTTGCATATTCAGCTGACTTGCCCCTAGCATCTCCGCAAAAGAGAATCGTGGAGAGGATTGCCAATGCCCGATGTGGCGGACTTGCTGACATTTGATGAATTTCTGTCGCATTGGGGGCGCGAACGGCCCGATCGGCTGGCGATACGCGAGGAGGATCGTTTCTGGTCCTATGCGGATTTGGAAGATCGCACAGCGCGGGTGGCGTCTTTTCTCAAAGCGGCCGGGCTCCAAAAGGGGGATCGTATCTGCTGGATCGGCAAGAACAGCGATATTTATTTCACGCTTTTTTATGGCGCGGCGCGGCTGGGCGTTGTGATGGCGCCCATTGGCTGGCGGCTCGCCCCGCCCGAATGGGCCTATATCGTCAATGATACGCGGTCTAAAATTGTCTTTACCGGACCGGGCTTTGAGACTGCGGCAGAGGCGCTGAAGGATCAGCTAGAACATGGCCCCCGCTTCATTGGGTCGGCTGAGGCGCGCCAGATTGTGGCAACAGCGGATCGCATCGCTTTTGATGCGGCGGGGCCGGATGATGCCGTGCTGCAACTCTACACATCGGGCACAACGGGCAATCCCAAGGGTGTAGAACTGTCGAACCGCAATCTCTTTGCACTGCGCAAGGGCACGGCAAATGCGGGCCTTGCCTATACCCAGTGGGAAGATGATGAGGTGGTGCTGGTCGCTATGCCGTGCGCGCATATTGGCGGCACGGGCCTTGGCGTCATGGCGCTCGCCAGTGGCTTGCCCGGCTATATTCTGGCCGAATTCACGCCCGATGGCCTGTTCGATGCCATTGAAACAGGCGGGGTGACCCGCTTCTTCATTGTGCCGGCTGCGCTGCACATTCTCCTCCAGCATCCGCGCTGCCCAACGGTCGATTACAGCCGGTTGAAATATATCCTCTATGGGGCCGCGCCCATTCCGCTGGAACTGCTGCGTCAGTGCATCCAGATGTTTGGCTGTGAGTTCATCCAAAATTATGGGATGACCGAAACGACGGGCACCATCGTGATGCTGCCACCCGAAGATCATGACCCCAATGGCAATCAGCGGATGCGCTCAGCGGGCAAGCCCTTGCCCGGCGTTGAAATCAAGATTGTCGATGGCGATGGCAAGGAAGTGCCGGTTGGCGAGGTGGGCGAAGTCATCACCCGCTCCTCCAACAATATGCTCGGCTATTGGAACCTGCCTGATGCGACGCAGAAAACGCTGACGGGCGATGGCTGGGTCCACACGGGTGACGCAGGTTATGTCGATGAAGATGGCTATCTTTATATCCATGACCGGGTGAAGGACATGATCATTTCGGGCGGGGAAAATGTGTACCCGGCCGAAGTGGAAAGCGCGATTTATGGCCATCCAGATGTGCTGGAAGTAGCGGTGATTGGCGTGCCGGATGAGAAATGGGGCGAGGCGGTAAAGGCCGTGTGCGTGCCAAAACCCGGCACGACGATTGATCCCGACAATGTCATCAGCTGGGCACGCGAGCGGATTGCAGGATTTAAGGTGCCGAAGTCGATTGATGTTATCGAGGCGCTTCCGCGCAATGCCAGTGGCAAGATTTTGCGGAAGGATTTGCGCGCACCCTATTGGGCAGGCCGCGATCGGCAGGTGAACTGACGATGTCGGGCGATCTGGCGACGTTTCGCGCTGACGTTCGGTCTTGGCTGGCTGAGAATTTGACGGACGAGCTGCGCGAGGTATCTGCCAGATCAACGAGCGTGTTTGTTGATAAACAACACACGCTCAAATGGCAGGCCATCTTGCACAAAAAGGGCTGGGTCGCGCCCAGCTGGCCCGCCCAATATGGCGGCACGGGCTGGAGCGAGGCAGAACGGCATATTTTTGCTTCAGAATGTGCGCTGGCGGGCGCGCCACCCTTGGCGCCAATGGGCCTGCGCATGGTGGCCCCTGCCATCATGCAGTATGGCACCGAAGCGCAAAAGGCGCAGTATTTGCCGCGTATCCTTTCTGGCGAAGATTATTGGTGCCAAGGCTATTCTGAGCCGGGGTCGGGCTCTGACCTTGCGTCGCTATCACTTCGAGCGGAACGCGATGGCGATCATTATATTCTCAACGGGTCCAAAATCTGGACGACGCATGCGCATTTTGCCAACAAGATGTTCTGCCTTGTCCGCACCAGCCGTGAGGGGCGCCCCCAAAAGGGCATTACCTTCCTGCTGCTGGATATGGATACGCCCGGCATCACAGTGCGGCCGATCCATTCCATTGCAGATGATCATGATTTTAATCAGGTCTTTTTTGAAGACGCGCGTGTGCCTGTATCGGGCCGGCTGGGAGAGGAGGATCATGGCTGGAGTGTCGCCAAATATCTGCTCGAATTTGAACGCGCCGTTGCCCATTCTGCAGGGTTGAAAGCGGCGCTGTCGGAGATTGTCCGGCACGCCCGCGCTTTGCCGGCGGGAGACGGCGGGGCGATGCTCGATCACCCTCATATACGCCGCCAGATTTCTGGGCTGGCCGCCCAAATTGATGCAATTGAGGCAAGCGAAGATGTTGTGATGGCGCAGGTGGCGCGCGGACGAAACCCCGGCCCGGCGGCGTCAATGCTCAAAATTCAAGGCACCGAGACTGCGCAAAAGGTTCAGGAATTAGCCGTCGAGCTTGCTGGCGATTATGCCGCTGTCAGCCAATATGCCGCGCGCCAACCGGGAAGCAATGTTGAGGCCATTGGCCCTGAAGTCGCCCTCACGGCAGTCGCTCGATATTTCAATGGTAGAGCGGCCTCGATTTACGGCGGCTCGAATGAAATTCAGCGCAACATCATCGCGAAAATGGTTCTGGGGCTATAGCGGCGCCGATGGCGCATCAGGGCGGTTATCCCGCTCACGCTGACGTGCGGAGGTAAAGCCGGGGCGATCCTTGAGCCGCTGATACCAGCTTTGCGTCAGCGGCCCCAATTCAGCATCATAGCCAAAGCTGCTCGCCAGATGCACGGCATAGCCCACGCAGATATCGGCAATGGTGAAGCGCCCGCCGACCAGCCAATCGCGCCCGTCCTCCAGCGCGGTTTCAATCGCTTTGGCCCGGCCCATGAAAAAAGCTTTATAATCCTCCACGGCTTGCGGCAGTTGGCGCTCTTTCGGTTCGAGCCGGGTGTAGCGCAGCACAATGGTCAGCGGAAAGGTGAGGGTGGCATCACTGCGGTGCAGCCAGTTAAGATAGGGCAGATAATCCGCCTCATCCGGGCGGAGTTCCAATTCGGTGCCCGCCGCAATACGCTGGCAGATGGCGGCGCTTTCGGTCAGCAAATGGCCATTTTCTTCCCAAGCCGGGATGGTGCCCAAGGGGTTCACATCTTTAAAGTCTTTCGCAAACCAGCGCGGCGGGAAGGCCCACATTTTTAAGGCGAGCGCAAAGCCCGCTTCTTCGGCGGCCCAAAGACAGCGAAAAGATCGGGCGCCTTCGCAATGGTGCAAAATCGGCAGGCTCATATCGAAATCTCCCTTGGCTTGGCGATCGACAAGCGATGTTCGCGCCACGCGATGTACAACCCGCTGGCAATGATGATCGGCGCGCCCGCCCATGTCGAGGCGCCGGGCAACACGCCCCAAAACGCCCAGCCATAAAGCGCAGACCAGATCAGCGCGGTATAATCCATGCCGACCACAGTAGAGACGGGCGCATAGCGCAGCGAGGCTGTGAGTGCGATTTGCGCCAGCCCCCCACACAGGCCCAGCCCCGCAATAATCAGCCATTGCCGCGCATCATGGCTTTGCTCGCCCCATGACAGCACTTCCCCCAAAGGTGCGGGCAGGGGCAGCAGATGCAGCGTCAATAGCATCATCGACGTGAGCAGTGAGAAATAGAAGACAGTGGTTGTCGGGGCTTCCGTGCGGCCCAAATCGCGCAATTGCAGGCTGATAATCCCAATCATCAGCGAGGCAGTCAGGCCCACCAGCGCGCCTTTAAGCGGAAAGCCGCCGCTCCCCGGCTGGATAACAATTAGCACGCCTGCAAAGCCAATCAGCACGGCGCCCCACCGATGCGGGCCAACACGTTCCTTCAGCACCAGCGCAGACAGCAATGTGGCGAAGATGGGGACAGTAAAGCCCAATGTCGCGGCCTCCGCCAATGGCAGCAACAGCACCGCGCCAAAGGTGAAGAACATCCCTGTTGCCCCAAGGAAGGATCGCCGCACATGCGCGCCCAGCCGCTCTGTGCGCAGGCTTGATAAGCCGCTCGACAAGATCACCCAAGTCAGCACAACAGGAATGGCGGCAAATTGACGCCAGAACATGATTTCCGGCAAATGGATACCGCTTTCGCTAGCGAGTTTCACGCAGAGCGACAACGAGGAAAGGCCAAACACGGCCAGCAAGCGCAGTCCTAGCGCAAGCATCCGTCTATCTTGATGAGAGGTTTGGCTTTTCGTCACGCAGGCTAGGCATAGACGGCGGCTTTTCTTGTGCAACAGGAAATGCACGGACGTGATGGGCTTGCGAGACGATGCCCCCCTCGGCTAACGCCACTGGCATGAAGCACGCTCTCACCACCACTCGCGCCCAGAATTTCGCTGCTTGGTATCAGGAGGTTATCTCCGAGGCAGACCTTGCTGAAGAATCGGGGGTGCGCGGCTGTATGGTCATCCGCCCATGGGGCTATGGCATTTGGGAACGTATCCAAAAACTGATGGATGCCCAGATTAAGCTGGCCGGTGTTGAAAATTGCTATTTCCCGTTGTTCATCCCCTTGTCTTTCTTTGAGAAAGAGGCCGACCATGTGGAAGGTTTTGCCAAGGAAATGGCAGTCGTCACGCACCACCGGTTGGTGGGGGATGGCAAGGGCAAGCTGGTGCCCGATCCTGAGTCCAAGCTGGAAGAGCCGCTGGTTGTCCGCCCGACATCCGAAACAGTGATTGGCGCGGCGATGAGCCGCTGGGTGCAAAGCTGGCGTGATCTGCCGCTCTTGACCAACCAATGGGCCAATGTCGTCCGCTGGGAAATGCGCACCCGCATGTTCCTGCGCACGTCCGAATTTTTGTGGCAGGAAGGCCATACCGCGCATGTCGACCGCGAGGATGCGATGGTTGAAACGCGCCGCGCGCTGGAAATGTATCGCGCTTTTGCGGAAGGTCCGCTCGCCATGCCCGTCGTGGCAGGTGAAAAGCCCGAAAATGAACGCTTCCCCGGTGCGGTCGCCACCTATTCGATTGAAGCGATGATGCAGGATGGCAAGGCGCTGCAAGCCGGCACCTCGCATTATCTGGGCACGGGCTTCGCCGAAGCCGCAGGCATTCGCTATCAGGATAAGGAAGGCACCCAGCAATATTGCCATACGACCAGCTGGGGTGTCTCCACGCGCCTGATTGGCGGCGTGATTATGACGCATGGCGATGATGATGGCCTGCGCTGCCCACCCCAAGTCGCGCCGCAGCAAGTGGTGATCATCCCCATGCTGCGCGATAGTGATGAGGATGACGCGATCCTTGAGTATTGCCGCAGTCTGGCTGCCGATTTGCGCAAGCAGAGCGCCTTTGGTGAGCCGGTGCGTGTGCTGTTAGACACGAAAGCGACCAAAGCATCCAACAAGCGTTGGGCCTGGGTGAAAAAGGGTGCGCCGATCCTGGTGGAGGTTGGCCCGCGCGATGTGGCGGGCGGCAATGTCGCCGTGCTTCGCCGTGATCGGCTGTATAAGGATGATGGCAAGCTCGCTTCGTCCTTTGATCCGCGCGATGGCTTTGTTGCTTCTGTGTCGGCCATGCTCGAAGATATTGAGCGCACGCTCTACACCGAAGCGAAGGATCGGCTGGAGGCCAATATCCGCCGCGATGTAACGGATCTGGCGGCTCATTTTGCGGCTGAAGAGAAGGTCGTCGGCTGGGTGGAGGTGCAATGGTCACGCCCGACAGGCGAGGCGCTCAGCAAAATTGTGGACCAGCTAAAGGGCCTAAAACTCACGATGCGCAATGCGCCCTTGGATGCCGCGCCTGCCGATGGCCCCTGTTTCTTCACAGGCGATGCGGCGGTCGAACGTATCTTGATTGGACGCACTTATTAATCCCGCTAGACAGGCGCGATAAACATTTGGGGAAATGCCGGTAGGGCCGGCTTTGGGGGGGATTTTACATGGAACGCACCCTAATCGGTCTGGCGGGCATTGCCCTAATCTTGCTCATCGCTGTTGCGCTATCGTCTAACCGCCGGGCCATTCGCCTGCGTGTTGTGGGGGCAGCCTTTGGGCTTCAGGCAGCGATTGCAATTCTGGTGCTGTATGTGCCTGCCGGTAAAGCCATTATCGAGATGATGGCCCAAGGCGTCAGCAATCTTTTGGGCTATGCCCGTGCGGGCGTTGACTTCCTCTTTGGCAATTTGGCGAAGCCAGAACTGGGCGGGTTCAGCTTTGCGATTTCGGCGCTGCCCGTCATCATCTTCTTCGCCAGCCTTGTGTCGATCCTCTATTATCTGGGCATCATGCAGTTTGTCGTGAAGTGGATTGGCGGCGGCATTCAAAAGGCAACGGGCATTACCAAGGTGGAGTCCCTCGGTGCCGCGGCCAATATCTTTGTAGGGCAAAGCGAAGCGCCGCTGGTGATCCGCCCCTATCTTGCAGCGATGACGCCAGCCCAGCTGTTTACCATCATGACAGTGGGCATGTCGGGCGTGGCAGGCACAATTTTGGCCGCCTATGCCTCCATGCTGGGCAATGAGATTTTGCCCTATTTGCTGGCGGCCAGCTTTATGTCGGCACCGGGCGGGATTTTGATGGCTAAGCTGATGATGCCCGATGATCCGGCTGATTATGGTAAGGAACCTGTTGTTGAAGGTGAAATCCGCTTTGGCGATGAGCAACCTGCCAACATCATCATGGCCGCAGCCGAAGGCGCACAAACAGGGGTTCGATTGGCTGTTGCCGTAGGCGCCATGGTGCTGTCCTTCGTGGCGCTGGTTGCGCTTGCCAATGGCCTTTTGGGCGGCGTTGGGGCGTGGTTTGGGTATCCTGATCTCAGCTTCCAGCAGCTTGTCGGCTGGGTCTTTGCGCCTGTTATGTATATGCTCAATGTCCCGTGGTCCGAGGCGCAAGCCGCAGGGGGCCTGTTTGGCACCAAGCTGGTGCTCAATGAATTTGTCGCCTTTTCTCAACTTGGGCCCATGAAGGCCACGCTCTCAGCCACAACGGTGGCGGTCGTTACCTTTGCACTGTGCGGCTTTGCCAATTTCAGCTCAATTGCCATTCAAATGGCAGTCACAGGCGGGCTTGCCCCCAATCAGCGGGCAACCATTGCACGTTTGGGCTTAAAGGCACTGCTGGCTGGAAGCTTGGCGAATTTGATGAGCGCGGCCTTGGCAGGCTTGCTCGTCGGCGCGTGATGTCAGGCGGTTTCTCGCGCCGTTAACTCGGCAATATCAATATCCAGCCTGTCAATCAGGGTGCGCATGCGCGGCCAAATGCGCGTGAGGAAAATCTCACGCTCTTGCCGCTTAAGCGCGGCGACAGCACCGGGGGCAACAAACATACCAATGCCGCGCCGCACGACCACATGGCCATCATCCTGCAAGGTTTGATAGGCTTTGGCGACCGTCAGCGGATTGGTGCCTGTTTCGGCGGCAAAGGCGCGGACAGAGGGAAGCTGATCGCCCTCCTGATATCGGCCTTCGATAATCTGGATTGCCAGCATGCCGCGCAAGCGCAGATACACGGGAATTTCGTCAAAGCTTGCTGCTGTCATGCCACCTTAATACAGCAACGCAGTTGCTAAGTCACGTAAAAATCACGCTTCAGGGCTGCCACGCGCGCACAACATCGCTCAAATTGGGCCGTGGACGCTCTTCCAGCGCTTTGCTGGGGGAGCCCAGGAAGACAAAGCCGGCAATGCGCTCATGCCCCGTGCCAAAGGCATCCCGCACGCGGGCGGAATAGGTTGGCCAGCCTGTCAGCCAACCGCCGACAAAGCCAAGGGCGTGCGCCGCATTCAGCACCTGCATACACGCCGCCCCGGTGGACAATTCCTGCTCCCAAAGCGGGATTTTGCTGCCGGCAACGGGGCTGGAGAGAACCACCACCAGCGATGGAGCCTGATGGGCAAATTGCACCATGGCGTCCAATTCCAGCTTGCCGGCCTCCGGCTTTTCGGCCTGATAAGCGCTGACCAGCAGATTGGCGAGCGCATCACGCTGGTCCGCCGCCACAGTCACAAAGCGCCATGGGGCAAGCTTGCCATGATCGGGCACGCGACTGGCAACCGTCAGAATTGTCTCTAACTGCGCCGCATCCGGGCCGGGGGCAATCATATCGCGCGGCTTGCCCGACCGGCGGGACAAAAGAAGCGAAAGGGGCGTGGTCGTGTCGTTGAACATCAGGCGGCGCTAACAGGCGGAATTGGCGGGTGCAATCTGTCTATTGGTCGGTCCCACGCGCTTTGCCCCATTGGCGGGCCGCCGTGTAGCCGAGATACCCTGTGCCAAAGAGCGCCCAAAGCGGCTGGGGAATGCCATTGAGATAGGCGTTCATGCCGCCTGCAATGTCGCGCGCCATTTGGGGTTGGACGGCGGCAATCAGCCCCATGGGGATGGACCAGAGGATGATCGCATACATCACATAGAGAAAACTCGGGCGCGCTCGGCTGGTCCACGGGTCAGGCGATTGTGCTTCAGCAATCAGTGCCGATAGCTGGGTGCGCACAGCCTCCAGCTCTTGCGTGCCTTGCAGCTTCAGCAATTCCAGCTTGGCCGCATCGCGGGCCTTGGGGTCAGGGATGATCTTATCAATCAGCTTGGTGACGGGGGAGAGGATATCAATCAACGCCATCTGGCTATCTCCGGTTCATGAGTCGCGCCGAAAATAACCAGATGGGTTAAGTGTAGGAAAGTTGTTTTTCCAAGACTGTTCTATTTTGCGACTTCCTGCGCAATCCAGCGATCAACGGCAGCTTCCAAAACATCCAGCGGAACAGCACCTTGTGCCAACACGATGTCGTGGAAGCGGCGCAAATCAAATTTGGCGCCCAGCTTGGTCTCGGCGCGGCCACGCAGTTCACGCAGCTTTATTTCGCCAATTTTATATCCCAGCGCTTGCCCCGGCCATGAGATATAGCGGTTGACCTCTGCCTCAATATTCGCCGCACTCAGCGCGGAATTTTCGGTCATAAAGCGAATGGCTTGGTCCTTGGTCCACCCCTTGGCGTGCATCCCTGTATCCACCACCAGACGGCAGGCGCGCCACATTTCATAGCTCAGGCGACCCATTATTTTTTCAGGCGTGTCATACAGGCCCATTTCTTCGCCCAGATATTCGGAATACAGGCCCCAGCCTTCGCCATAGGCCGTAAACCAGGATGCGTGTTTGCGGAAATCGGGCAGGTCAATTTCCTGCTGCAACGCCCCTTGGAAATGGTGGCCGGGCACGGATTCATGCGCGGTCAGGGCCGGCAATTCATAAATGGGCCGTTGGTTCAGCTTGGACGTGTTGACGTAATAAAATCCAGCAATTCCTGCCGTTAGCGATCCGCCATTATAATAAGCGGTGGTCGTCGTTTCAGCGATTTCCTTGGGAATTTCGCGCAAGCCATAGGTCAGGCGGGGCAGCTTTCCAAAATATTGCGGCAGCTTGCCATCAATCAGCTTTGCTTGGCGCGCTGCGGCCTGCATCAATTGCTCAGCCGTGGTCGCATAATATTGCGGGTCAGTGCGCAATTTGGCGATCATTGCCTGCCGATCTGCATAGCCTGCCGCTTTTGCCACCGCATCCATGCGCGCCAAAATGCGCGAAACTTCGCTCAGGCCAATTTGGTGGATCTGTTCTGGCGTCAAATTTGTTGTCGTGTGGGTGCGCGCCCGAAAGGCATAATAGGCTTTGCCATCCGGTAGATAGGACGCCCCAACGCGCTTGCTGCATTTGGGCTGATATTCCTTCACATAAAATTTTGAGAAGGCGTGATATTCCGGCGTCAGCACATCGCGGATGAGGCGTACGGCCTCAGCCTTCATCTGCGCCCAATCAGCCTCGCTGATGTCCGCGGGCTTGGTGCGCTTAAACGGCCCATAAAAGCGCGTGTCCTCTGGCGCGCCAGCAACGGCTCCGTCGACTGTTTTTTCAAACTGGCCCATGGCAGCGCAGGGCTGGACATAGCCCTTGGCAACGGCTTGGCGCGTGATGGAGATAATCTCGGCGTTCATTTTCGGGAATTGCGCCAGCCGCGTGAGATAGCTGCGATAATCGCGGCCGGTGAACATCGGCAGATTATCGCCCAAGCCGGCAAAGCTTTGATAGGGGCTTTCATATGTGGTGAAAAGCATCATGCGCTGACCAAAGCGATTGGCCTCGATTTGCTCGCTTAGATTGCGCGCCAGCACCCCTTTATTGGCACGTTCGGTCTCGGTCAGGCTGTCTTCGGGGATGGCGTTCAGCCGATCCAGCAGCTTTTGCGCCGCAGCGGCGGATTTGTCCTGCGCGGCCAAGCTGATGTCTGGCAGCTTGTCGTCATAATCGCGCACGCCAAGGCTGGTCGCTGAAGTGGGATTCTCGCTCAACCACCATGACCAATGATCGCTGATGACCGCTTTCAAATCATCAGCAGGGGCCGCAACGGCAGGGGTGGCAACCCCCAGCAATAGGGCAGTGACAATCCGGCGCATTGGCAATCTCCTCATGATGATTTCTTCCATATTCGCTTCAGCTTGCATCGCTTTGAAACAGGCCGCTATGGACACAATAAAGTAAGTTAGAATTTTCAGGGGATAGTCTGTTATGCGGTCCATCATTCCAACTCTTGTCTGTGCAATGGCCAGCACCAGCCTTTGGGCAGCGCCTGCTGCTTCGCCCGTCGCTGCGGCCAGCCTGGCTTATCCCGCCACGCGCGCGACCGATTTGGCGGAAGAGCAATTTGGGCAGAAAGTGGCCGATCCCTATCGCTGGCTGGAAAATGATGTGCGGACGGATGCCGAGGTGCGGCAATGGGTGGATGCACAAAACTCTGTCACGCAATCCTATTTGGCAACAGTGCCGGGGCGCGACATTTTGGCAGGCCGGCTAAAGGCGCTGTTTGATTTTGAACGCATCGGCACGCCGCAAAAGGCGGGTAATCGTTATTTCTTCACGCGCAATGATGGGCGGCAGAACCAATCCGTTCTGATGGTCCAAGAGGGGCTGACAGGCACGCCCCGCGTGCTGATTGATCCCAATGCATGGGCCAAGGATGGGGCGACGGCCTTGGCGGAATGGCGGCCCTCGGGCGATGGCCGCTATCTGGTATATACAGTGCAAGATGGCGGAACCGACTGGCGCATTGTGCGCGTGTTGGATGTCGCAACAGGCCAGCAACTGGGCGATGAGCTGCGCTGGGTGAAATTCTCCAACATCAGCTGGACGAATGACAATAAGGGCTTTTTCTATTCGCGCTTCCCCGAAACGCAAAAAGAAGCGCAATTCCAATCGCTCAACACCAACCAGTCGGTTTGGTATCACCGCGTCGGCAGCGCCCAAGCGGCTGACACCAAGGTGTACGAAACGCCCAACCGTCCCTTATTGGGCCATTCGGCGCAAGTCACGGATGATGGGCGCTATATTCTCATCACCTCGTCCGGCGGTACGGACAATCGCTATGAGCTGACCGTGGGTCAGCTGGAAAAATCGGGCGGGTTTGCCCATGGCGTCACCTTCAAAACCTTGGTGCCTGGGCTTGATCATGATTGGGAGTTGGCCGGTTCGCTAGGGTCCACCTTCTTTTTCATGACGAATAAAGAGGCGCCGCGTGGCCGTTTGGTCGCGCTGGATGTTGCCAAGCCAAAACAGCCCCTGCGCGAAATTGTGGGCCAGACCAAGGACACAATGGTCGGCGCTTCGCTGATTGGGACGCGGATGATCCTTGCCTATTTGGGCGATGCACGCTCGCAAATTGAGCTGCGCGAGCTGGATGGCAAGCTGGTGTCAGAAGTCCAGCTGCCGTCTATCGGCACAGCCTCGGGCTTTGGCGGCAAGGGGGGGGATTCTGAAACATTCTTCACCTTCTCCAGCTTTGCAGCACCCCCCACAGTGTATCGCTTTGATACCGCGACCAGCAAAGTTGAGACATTTTTCAAGCCCAAGGTGGCCTTTGACCCTGCAGATTATGTGACCCAGCAAGTTTTCTATGCGTCAAAGGATGGCACGCGCATTCCGATGTATATCATCAAGCGCAAGGACACGCCTGCCAGCGCGCCAACCATTCTCTATGGCTATGGCGGGTTCAACATTTCACAAACCCCGTCATTCAGCCCGACACGTCTGGCATGGATTGAGCAGGGTGGAGTCTATGCCATTGCCAATCTGCGCGGCGGTGGAGAATATGGCAAAGCCTGGCATGATGGCGGGCGCCTTGCCAAAAAACAGAATGTCTTTGACGATTTTATCGCTGCGGGAGAACATCTGATTTCCTCAGGTGTTACAGGCGCCGGAAAGCTAGCCATTGAGGGCCGGTCAAATGGCGGCTTGTTGGTTGGCGCTGTCACCAATCAGCGACCAGATTTGTTTGCCGCGGCTTTGCCAGCCGTCGGCGTCATGGATATGCTGCGCTTTAACCGCTTTACTGCAGGGCGGTATTGGGTGGACGACTATGGAGATCCCGCCAAAGAGGCGGATTTCAAGGTGTTGCGGGCCTATTCGCCCTATCACAATATCAAAGCTGGCACGCCCTATCCGGCAATTTTGGTGACAACGGCGGACACGGATGATCGGGTCGTGCCCGGCCATAGCTTTAAATATACAGCGGCACTTCAGGCCGCCCAATTGGGGAATAAGCCCCAACTCATCCGCATTGAAACGCGCGCGGGCCATGGATCGGGCAAGCCGACGGACAAGATTATTTCTGAAACGGCAGATCTTTGGGCCTTTGCGGCAAAATGGACGGGGTTAACGATTCATCCCGTGCCATAAGGCCGCAGCAAGAGGGGCCGGGAGGGTGCATCCCTTTTCACCCGAAAATGAGATGAACGCTGGCCTAATGGTCGGTTCAGCCCCCTGTCATGCAGGCGGGGGCAGTCTTGTCTCACCGGCGCCTATGCCGGGCAGTGCGGAGACAAGATATGAACATGCTATCCACGGCCCTGCGCACGGGCATTGCAGCATCCCTGTTGGTGACAGCAATGCCCGCACAAGCACGCGGCTATCACCGAGATCGTGACCGGATTGATGCAGGTGATGTGATTGCGGGTGCCCTGATTATTGGCGGTATTGCGGCCATTGCGTCTGCCGCGAACAAGGATAGGCGCTGGCGCGGCGGTTATGATGATCGCTATGCCAGCCGCGATGCGGTTGACCAATGCGTGCGGGCAGCACAGCGCCAAGCCAATCGCTATGGCGGCTGGGCGCGCGTGACCGATGTGACAGGCATTGACCGTGTGCGTGATGGCTATGTCGTGCGCGGCCGCGTGGTGGTGGAGCGGCGCGGGAGCTGGCATCATCGCTCTGACGTGAGCTGGGATCGCGGCGCTGATCGCACTTGGGATCGCAATCAGGGTGCCGGTTGGGATCGTCAGGATCGCTGGGGCTATCGCTATGATCGCTATGACGATGGCTATGACAAGGGCCGATTTGCCTGTGTGGCGCGCTATGGCCGGGTAGACGATCTCGTCCTGTCGGGCCTGCGCGGGTAAAGGCCAGTTTGGGCGGGCAGTCCCCAAGAGAATGCCCGCCTTAGGTCCCGAAACTAGACAGAGGGCGATAGGCTGCTTATCGGCTCGGCATGACTGTTCAGCCCTCCGATTCCATCCTTATCGTCGATTTTGGCAGCCAAGTGACGCAGCTGATTGCGCGTCGCGTCCGCGAAGCGGGGGTCTATAGCGAAATTGCGCCGTTTAATGCCGCAGATGCGGCGTTTGATCGGATGAAGCCCAAGGGCATCATTCTCTCAGGCGGGCCGGCCTCGGTGCCGGAAGCGGGATCGCCTCGTGCGCCGCAGCGCTTCTTCGACGCTGGCATTCCCATCCTTGGCATTTGCTACGGCCAGCAAACCATGTCGCAGCAATTGGGGGGAACGGTTGAGCCGGGCGACAGCGGTGAATTTGGCCGCGCCTTTATTGATATCGCCGATGATTGCCTGCTGTTTGACGGTCTGTGGGAAAAGGGCTCACGTCATCAAGTGTGGATGAGCCATGGCGATAAGGTGACGGCCTTCGCCCCCGGCTTCCGCGTGGTGGCAACAACTGAGGGTGCGCCCTTTGCCGTGATCGCAGATGATGCGCGCCGCTTTTATGGCACGCAATTCCACCCCGAAGTCGTCCACACGCCCGATGGGGCAAAGCTGATTTCCAACTTTGTCCATAAAGTCTGCGGCCTTGCAGGCGATTGGACAATGGCGGAATTCCGCGCCACCAAAATTGCCGATATCCGCGCGCAAGTGGGCGATGGGCGGGTGATTTGTGGCTTATCTGGTGGCGTTGACTCCTCAGTGGCTGCCATTTTGATCCACGAAGCCATTGGCGATCAGCTCACCTGCGTCTTCGTCGATCACGGCCTGCTGCGCCTCAATGAGCGCGAGCAGGTCGAACAACTGTTCCGCGAACATTATAAAATTCCGCTGGTCGTTGTTGATGCCGAGGCCCGCTTCATGGCTGGGCTGGCGGGCGTGACGGACCCTGAACAGAAACGCAAATTCATTGGTGCGGAATTCATCAATGTGTTTGAGGAAGAAGCGAAGAAAATTGGCGGGGCTGATTTTCTGGCTCAAGGCACGCTCTACCCCGATGTGATTGAATCGGTTTCCTTTACGGGCGGTCCCTCCGTCACGATTAAGAGCCACCATAATGTCGGCGGCCTGCCCGCGCGGATGAACATGAAGCTCGTTGAGCCTTTGCGCGAATTGTTCAAGGATGAAGTGCGCGCGCTGGGCCGGGAATTGGGCCTGCCGGACATCTTCGTTGGCCGCCATCCCTTCCCGGGGCCGGGCCTTGCCATTCGCATCCCGGGCGAAGTGACCAAAGAGCGGTGCGACATTTTGCGCAAGGCCGATGCCGTTTATCTCGAAGAAATTCGCAGCGCCGGGCTTTATGATGCCATCTGGCAGGCCTTTGCCGTGCTGCTGCCCGTGCGGACCGTGGGCGTAATGGGCGATGGCCGCACCTATGACAGCGTCTGCGCGCTGCGGGCTGTGACATCGACCGATGGCATGACAGCCGATGTCTATCCGTTCGACAGCGCCTTCCTCAGCCGTGTGGCGACCCGCATTGTCAACGAAGTGAAGGGCATTAACCGCGTGGTCTACGACTATACGTCAAAGCCGCCCGGCACGATTGAGTGGGAATAATCCAATGACGTTGACCCTTTACGGCATCCCAAATTGCGACACCGTGAAAAAAGCGCGCGTCTGGCTGGAGAGCCAAGGGCTGGCCTATGATTTCCACGATTATAAAAAACTGGGCGCTGATGCGGATAAGCTAAAGGCGTGGTGCGCCGCGTTGGGCTGGGAGCAGGTGCTCAACCGTGCGGGGACGACGTTCCGTAAGCTGCCCGACGCCGATAAGGCGGGGCTGGATGAAGCGCGTGCCATCGCGCTCATGCTGGATCAGCCCTCAATGATCAAACGGCCGATTGTCGAACATTCCGGCGGTGTGCTGGCCGGGTTTAAGCCAGATATCTGGGCGGGCGTGCTGGGCTGAGCCATGTCATTGCCCCGCCATAAGAGTGCGATAGGGCAGGGGGATGATGACACGCTGGATCTTGGCGGCATTGGCCGCAGTCTTCGTTGCAGGTTCGCTTATGGCCGCTGACACCAAACCGATTTTAATTGCGCATCGCGGCGCCAGTGGCGACCGGCCTGAACACACGCTGGCTGCCTATGAATTGGCAATTGAAAAGGGCGCTGATTTTATTGAGCCGGATCTGGTGTTGACCAAAGACGGGGTTTTGGTTGCCCGCCATGAAAATGAAATTTCTGGCACAACCGATGTTGCCAGCCATGCCGAATTTGCCGCCCGCCGCGCGACCAAGATAATCGATGGGCAGCGCGTTACAGGCTGGTTTACTGAAGATTTCACTCTGGCTGAATTGCGCACCCTGCGCGCGCGTGAGCGCCTGCCAGAGGTGCGCCCGGCAAATACCGCTTATGACGGGCAGTTTCTGATCCCGACATTTGAGGAAATTCTGGCACTTGCCGCGCGCGAAACCAAGGCGCGGGGCCGTGCCATTGGTGTTTATCCAGAAACCAAACATCCCAGCTATTTCGCGGGCATTGGATTGCCCCATGAAGCGCCCTTGTTGGCGGCATTGGCGCGGCACGGGTTAACCGAGCCAACCTCTCCCGTTTTTATCCAGTCTTTTGAGGTGGGCAATCTTCAAGCGCTGCGCCAGAAGACGAAAGTTCGGCTTATTCAGTTGATCGAGGCTGATGGCCACCCCGCAGATCGACCAGATCTGCCAACTGCCAAGATGATCAGCCCGGCCGGCCTGGCAGACATTGCGCGCTATGCCGATGGGATTGGGCCGGATAAATCGCTGATCATTCCCCGTGACGCGTCCGGGCGCTTGATCACGCCCACCGCCTTGGTGGCCAATGCCCACGCCGCAGGCTTAAAGGTGCATCCCTGGACTTTTCGCGCCGAGAATTATTTCTTGCCGGCGGATCTGCAGCACGGGACAGACCCCCGCAACAAGGGGGATTTAGCGTCCGAAATCCGCGCCTTTGTCGCGGCGGGCGTTGACGGGCTTTTTTCTGATAACGCAGCCGAAGCACGGGCGGCGCTGGACTGAGTAGACTATCTCAGGCGCGCCTGCCGCGCCTCAAATCAGTCCTGCGTTTCGGGTGGCTTGGCTGCAGGCTTTGAAAATGGCTGGGCCAATTGGGCCGAGAGTTTCCATAAGCCAAATGTGAGGGCAGCGCCCACAATGCCATCACTGGCATAATGCCAGCCCAAATAGACAGAACCGATCCAGATCAGGATCGCATATCCAACAAAGGCCCAGCCAAGCCAGCGGTGAATGCAAAAGCCACCAATGGCGAACAGCGTTGCCATTGAAACATGCACTGATGGCATGGCTGATATGCCAAAGCCGGGCAGATAATTTCCGCTGAAATACACTCTCATCAAGAGGTTATGGCCCATGGGTGTCGCCAAGAGGCTGCCTTGCGCCCGGACTTGCTCTCCCAGCCGGATAATCTCATCATGCAGCGCCTGAAAACTTGGTTCTGGCCCAATCATATGCGGGTAGAACATCGGCCCCGCAGAGGCGAGCAGCCACGCCGCAACTCCGCCCACGATCACCCAAACGCCCAGCCAACAGCCAATAAGCCGCGCCCGGACCAAGGGATCGTGGATCAGCGCAACCCACAGCACAGGGCAAAACATCAATATCGGCAGCCACACGCCATAAGCGCGGTCCAAAAACAGAGTGAACCAAACTGAGCCAAATAGGCCGTGCATCACTTGCCAAGGATCATAACCAAAAAACAGAACCCGATCGATCGAGGCCAAAAGAGGATCAAACGGAAATCCGCGCGCTTTCAGGATGAACTGTTTGAACATCCCATAGACGGGAATGGTAAGGCTGGTGATCAGCGCGGTGGTGACCATCCACTGCGCCCGGGCATGGAAAATGGCAAAGCGATGGCCGACAAATGTTTCAGCCAGGCGGATCACGCCCCACACCACCGAGACGCTGACCAGTGGCAGCAGCAGGTAAAGCCGCATGCCGCGCATCAACAATCGAAAGGTAACGGGAGTGGCGAGCCACAGGGCAAAGCCCGTAACCAGCACAAAGCCCAACAGGGCCGCCAGAAACAGCTTTTCGCCCCGTGGCAGGTCACGATGGAATTTGAGTGGGAAGAAGCTGACAGGAAAGCGCCAGCGCCGCGCCGCAATGGGCGCAGAGGTCATGCCATCGTGCGAGCTTGTGTCGGTCATTTGGCGCCGCTGGCCCCCATCATGCCCAGCCAGTCTGGACTGCATCGCGCATCGCCTACTCAATCGCTAGAGATTGGGCAAGAAAATGTCGTCAAACTGTCATAATTTGTCGGGTGTTGCGCCGGATTGCATTGCAGGCTTTGCCTCTGGCGGCGGCTCAGTCTATGGAGGCTGTATGTCTACGACTTCGACCACGCTCACGCTTGATACCTCCACAAGCCGCGCCAACCCAACGCCGACGCCCATGAAGCGTCTGACTGTGCCGCGCATCCGCCAGCGCAAAGGGGGCGAGCCCTTGGTCATGCTGACGGCCTATACCGTGCGCATGGCGCAGTTGCTGGACCCGCATTGCGATATGCTGTTGGTGGGAGATTCGCTGGGGCAAGTCATTTACGGCTTGCCGCACACAGTGGCGGTGACAATGGAGATGATGGCAGCGCATGGTGCAGCGGTTGTGCGTGGCAGCTACCACGCCGCCGTCATCGTCGATATGCCCTTTGGCAGCTATGAGGGCTCGCCAGAACAGGCCTTTGCCAATGCCTCGCGCTTGTTGAAAGAGACAGGAGCGGCGGGCGTGAAGATTGAGGGCGGTAAAGTCCTTGCACCGACTGTTGAATTTTTAACGTCACGCGGCATTCCCGTTATGGCGCATGTCGGCCTGACCCCGCAGGCTGTGAACATCTTGGGTGGCTATGGCGTGCGCGGGAAGAGCGATCAGGAAGCCCGCACAATTGTGGAAGACGCCGTCGCGATGGCAGAGGCAGGGGCTTTTGCCATGGTGATTGAAGGCGTGCTGGAACCCATTGCCATTGAAATCACGCAGAAAGTGGCCTGTCCGACCATTGGTATCGGCGCCTCGGCCCAATGCGATGGTCAGGTGTTGGTGACTGAAGATATGCTGGGCCTGTTTGAGCGCACGCCCAAATTCGTCAAAAAATATGCGGGCATGTCGAGCTTTGTCGCAGAAGCGGTTGAGCAATATTCCAAGGATGTCCGCAACCGGACATTCCCCGGCAAGGATCAGCTCTACTTGGCATGATGTTCTTGCCGCTTCCCCTTGGTTCGCCGCGCGGCTAAGGGACTATTCACTTGTTATCAGGAGACTGGCCTTGGCGCTCCCGCCGATTAACACTTCAGAAGACAGCTTTATCCGCGAAGTTGATGAAGAGCTGCGGCGTGATAAGCTGCTGGGCTTTTGGCAGACCTATGGCCGTCTGCTGATTGGCGCTGTGATTTTGGCGCTGGCGGCACTGGGCGGCTGGCTTTTCTGGAAAGACCAACAGGCAAAGGCCTCGGCGCTGGAAAGCGAAAAGCTGGATGAGGCTGTGCGGCTTGCCTCGTCGGGCAATGATGCCGCGGCTATGAAAGCGCTGGCGCTGCTCAAGACGTCTTCGCGCGATGGGTATCGCGCCACTGCGATGCTGACTGAGGCTGCCGTGTTGCTGCAAAAAGGCAAGCTGGACGAGGCGGCTAAAAGCTATGCCGCCATTGCCAAGGATGAAAGCCTTGCCCAGCCATGGCGCGATTTGGCTGTCGTCCGCCAGACGGCAGTGCAATATGACCGGGTCTCGCCGGATGAGGTGATTGCCCGGCTCTCGCCTTTGGCGGTGAAGGATAATCCCTGGTTTGGCAGCGCCGGTGAAATGGTGGCGATTGCCTATTTAAAGAAAAACCGAGTTCAAGATGCCGCCAAGTTGTTTGATGCCATTGCAGCAGACAAAAGCGTGCCGGAAACAATTCGTGGCCGCGCGGCAAATATGGCAGCC
>JBEDNE010000072.1:0-4702 GCA_041170745.1 Pseudomonadota bacterium | reverse complement strand
ACAAGGCAGAGCGTTATGCCGCTTATGTTGCTGATCAGATGAAGATTGGTGAACGCTTCAACTTCGATATTGGTCTGCGTGTTGAAAAATTGAATGGCGATATCAGCCGTGAGCGCACCTCAGTTGTGGTGACCGATGCCAATACACCCAATTTGTCGACGGCGCTGCGCGATGTCATTTGGGGCAATGGTGGCTTCCTGACGGGCAAAGTCAGCACAAGCGAATGGGCTTTTGCAGCTGGCGGTTTGTACAAGCTGACCGATGAAATCAGCCTTTACGCCAACGGCTCGCGTGGCTTCTTCTTCCCTGAGTTGCGCTCTGCAGCATTCCGTCCGCTCGCCGCAGGCACGGCAGCGAATGCCAGCGTCACGCCAGGCACGCAAAGCTACACAGCGGAAATCATCAAGCAGGCCGAAATCGGCTTGAAGATGGGCAATCCCAGCTTCTCGTTCACACTCGCTGGTATTTACACCAAGCTCGACAATCGTCGTCAGGTCCTGTTCGTCAATGACGGGGCCGGTGGCTTTACTGAACGCGTAAACATGGTGGGCACGCGCTCTTATGGTGTCGAAGGCACAGTCGATGTGCGCCTGATGCAAAATCTGCGTTTTGCAGGCAACATCACGCTGCAGAATTCAGAATATACGGCCTTTGACACCACACCAGCCAATATCGGCAAAAAGGTCGAGCGCCAGCCCTCGGTGCTCTACAATGCCGGCCTATATTATGATGATCGCACGTTCGACGTGTCGCTGTTCACCAATTACACGGGGGACAATTACACGGCCTCAAGCAACACCATCCAGCTTCAAGGCTGGAACATCGCAAACTTTGATGCGGGCTATAAAATGGCCTTGGGCAGTGGCTCGCTGCGTGTCAGCGTGAACGTGTTCAACGTGTTTAACTCCGATGCCGTAACAGAAGGCTCACCGCGCCAAGACAATAACCAAACGGCAAATGGCGCGTTCTTCGTTGGGCGTCCTGTGCTGCCCCGGCGTATCACGGGCCGCTTAACGTACAGCTTTTAAATGGCAAAGCCGCAGGGTCGCTCTGGCCCTGCGGCACCTTTTATGTGACGTTGGTGGCGCTATGCCATCCATCCACCGGGGCATGTGATGCAGGATATTCGCACCAGGCTGACCGACTATTTCCTTGGCGGAATAGCAGCGGCGAGCCCAAGCCAGGTCTTGCCCGATAAACTGCCAAAAACCTCGCCCAATGGCCGCACATTGATTTTAGGGTGTGGCAAGGCCGCAGCCGAAATGGCAGCTGTGGCCCGCGCGCATCTATCCGGTCCCGTTTCAGGCTGTGTTGTCACGCGCGAGGGGCATAATGTCCCTTCCCCCATCCCCGATATTGACGTCATTGAGGCGCGTCACCCTGTGCCCGATGGGATGAGCCTGAAGGCCGCACAACGGCTGGTCGCTTTGGCCCAGAATGCCGGGCCCGAAGATCGCGTTCTTTTTCTTATCTCCGGGGGTGGGTCTGCTTTGCTGGCCGCCCCTGCTGCCGGCGTGGACTTTGCCGAAAAACAGGCCATTGGAGACGCTCTGGTCCGGTCTGGCCGGCCGATTGAGGAGATCAATCTTGTCCGCCGCCATTTGTCTGCCGTTAAAGGCGGACGTTTGGCCGCCATGGCAGGGGCACATGGGGCCGAATTAATCACCTATGTCATCTCAGACGTTGCGTCGGAAGATTCAGCACTTGTCGCGTCTGGCCCCAGCATCGCAGCCCCTTTTGCGCCCGACCAAGCACTCGAGATTCTGAAAAAATCGGGCTGGTCCGTATCTCCTGACCTTGCGGCCGCCATTCATGCAAACGCCCCGCCGCAATTGGCGCCACATCCGGTCCATATACTCGCCCGGAATGAGGATGCGCTGAACGCCGTGTGCACGCGCGCTGCAGCAGATGGATGGACGATTATTGATCTTGGCAAAGCGCTGACGGGCAATGCCGCTGACATAGGCTGCCTTCATGCCGAGATTGCCGCTGATTATGCACAGCGAGCCGGCCGTTTCCTGCTCGTATCCGGGGGTGAATTAACGGTGACGGGCGCCCGCAAAGGCGGCCGGGGCGGGCCGAATTTGGAATATCTGGCCGGGCTGATGACGCGCCTGGATGGCAGCGCCTCTATTCAGGCCCTGGCGGGCGATAGCGATGGCATTGATGGCACCGAAAACAATGCTGGCGGCTATTTTGACGTCGCGTGGGCCAATCCTGATGGCGCCCGCGCCGCACTGGCCGAAAACCGAACATATGATTTTTTTGCAGCGCTTGATGGCTTGGTGATGACCGGCCCAACGCGCACCAATGTCAACGATATTCGCATGATTGCCGTGGAAGGACAATGAGCATGACCGGGCTGAATGCGCGTGCGCAAGAGATTTTACGTCGCAATGATCGGGGGGGCTACACCGTCCCAACGCATGGCCTTTATCCCTATCAATGGAACTGGGATTCCGCCTTTGTCGCCCTTGGCTTTGCTGAATTTGATCGGGATCGCGCTTGGCGTGAGATTGAAACGCTTATCTCCGCGCAATGGGAGGATGGGATGATCCCCCATATTGTCTTCCATCAAGAAGATCCGGGCTATTTCCCAGGCCCCTCCGTGTGGGCAACAGGCAAAACGCCACCCACATCTGGCATTACCCAGCCGCCAGTTCTCGCCTCAATTGTTCGTACCCTTTGGGAGGCCGAAGGCGCAGACCCCGCCTGCCCTCGGATGCGCCAGCTTTATGCTGCGTGCTTGCGCAGTCATCGCTGGTTCCATGAGTTTCGAGATCCCCTGGGCAATGGCTTGGTCATGGTCACGCACAATTGGGAAACGGGACGCGACAACTCAAGCGAATGGGATGACGCACTGGCGCGGGTCGACACCTCAGGCGTGGGGACGTATCAGCGACGCGACACGGGCCATGTTGATGCAGCCATGCGCCCCACCCAACAGGAATATGATCGCTATGTGGCGATCTTGCAATTTGGCCGCAACACGGGGTGGAACCACAGGGAAATTGCCGACAAAGGGCCATTCCGGGTCTTGGATGTCGGCATGTCGATGGAGCTGCTGCGCGCCAATCGCGACTTGTTGGTCATGGCTCAAGCCTTGGGGGATCAACCCACCATTGCAGAATTGGCAGCCCGCATTGCCCTGTCTTCTCAAGGTATGGACTGGCTGTGGAATGAAGAGGCCGGGGCCTATTGCAGCCGCGATGTCACAACAGGCGACAGCAGTGGCCTTGTCACCAATGCCAGCTTCTTGGCCTTTTATGCTGATGTTGGATCACAAGCCCAGCGGACGCGCCTGCTAGAGGCCCTTGCGCGTATCCGCACATCGGCGCGCTATTTGCTCCCCAGCCTCGAAGCGGGCAGCCGGGATTATGATCATAAGCGCTATTGGCGGGGCCCGATTTGGCTGGTTGTCAGCTACATGGTGGCGCAGGGCCTGTCGGAACAGGGCCATGCAGACTGGGCGGAGCAAATCCGCACGGACTCAGCCGCGCTTATTGAGACATCCGGCTTTTATGAGAGCTTTAGCCCCGAAACGGGTCAAGGCTCTGGCGGACCCGATTTTTCATGGACGGCCGCCATGTGGCTGGCCTGGTGCGGCAAGGGGCGCGCGGCATGATCCCCAAATTGGCAAAGCCTCATCCTGCATATTACCCGTGGCTGCTGGTTGGCCTGTTGTGGATGACGTCATTCCTGAACGCCGCTGACCGGTCCATCCTAAATTCTGTTAAGCCCCTGTTGCGGGAAAATTTTGGCATTACCGATGTTCAACTGGGGCTGATCGATACGACCTTTTTCTGGGTCTATGCCGTCTGCGCGTTTCTGTTCGGGCGGCTCGGCGATAGCGTTCGCCGCCGCAATATGATCATTTTCGGGTTGGTGTTCTGGAGCTTAGCGACAGGCATCATGCCGCTGGCAACGGGATTTGCCATGCTGTGGGCGATGCGCGCCTTTGTGGCGGTTGGTGAATCCACATATTATCCCACAGCAACAGCGCTCATTAGTGGATGGCATAAGCCCCACATGCGCAGCCGGGCATTATCCATTCACCAAACCGCCGTATTTGCCGGCGGCGGCATTGGCGGCTGGGTTGCCGGCGAACTGGCCGATGCGCATGGCTGGGCGGCGCCTTTTGTTGTTTTTGCAGTTCTTGGCTTTGTAGCAACCGCCATTCTCTTTTATTTTCTGCGCGATGACGCGCCAGAAGATGTGCGCCTGCCAAGCACGTCCAAAGCTGAACCACTCCGCCTCATTCTCGCCAATCCCGCGGCACTCATTTTATGCGGCGTGTTTTTCTTGGCGACGGCAGCGTCCTCTGCCGTGCTGAATTGGTGCAACACCTATGCCCATGATGTTTTAGGGCTGAATTTGGCGGATAGCGCTCTGGTGGGCCCTGTCATGATCACGACAGCCGGCTTTATTTCGGTTCTTGTCGGCGGGGTCTTGGCTGACCGCATGGCAGCCAAGCACGTGCTGGGACGTTTCACGGTGTTGGCGCTTGGCCTCAGCTTGGCCGCTCTCTTCCTCCTGCCCTTTCCTTTGGTCACAAGCGTGCCTCTGGTCGGCTTGCTGCTCTTTGCCACCAGCTTTGGCAAAGGCCTGTTCGATGGGTGCGTCTATGCTGCCCTGCATGACATTATGCCAGCTGAAGCGCGCGCAACAGCCGCTGGGTTGATGACCATGCTTGGCTTTATTG
>JBEDNE010000071.1:0-10271 GCA_041170745.1 Pseudomonadota bacterium | reverse complement strand
CCCCTGAAGGGAAGGGGTTAAGACGCGCTCGCCAGCGTTTCCACAGTCAGCTGATCATTGGTGTAGACGCAGATATCAGCCGCCACAGCCATGGCCTTGCGCGCCAATGTCTCTGCATCAGGCTCATAGTCTTTCAGGGCGCGGGCCGCCGCCAGGGCGAAATTGCCGCCCGAACCAATGGCCGCAATGCCATCAACAGGTTCCAGCACATCGCCATTGCCCGTCAGGATCAGCGTCACATCTTTGTCAGCCACAATCATCATGGCCTCCAAATTGCGCAAAAACTTGTCCGTGCGCCAATCCTTTGCCAGCTCGACAGCCGCGCGGAGCAATTGGCCGTGATACTGCTCCAGCTTTTTCTCCAGCCGATCAAACAAGCTAAAGGCATCGGCAGTTGCGCCGGCAAAGCCCGCAATCACGGTGCCATCGCCCAAGGGGCGGACTTTGCGGGCATTTGGCTTCATGACGGTGGGCCCCATAGAAACTTGCCCGTCGCCGGCAATGACCACTTTGCCCGATGTGCGCACAGACACAATGGTGGTGCCGTGCCATTTCATTTGATCGCTCATGGCGTCGATATGGGGCCCTGCGCCCGGCAATTTCAAGGCCTGCCTTATCGTCGCGCGGCCTGATGTCATTAATCGAAGGAATTGCGCTGTTGGTCGGTCATGCTGCCGCCTGAGGACAGGCTCTAACTATAGGCAGGAATTGAATATGGTAAAAATGGCTGGTCAATATTCTCTTCACAGGGAAAATTTGGACGCTAGTCTTCGGCGCTATTGTGGCCGGTAACAGGCCAGACCATCAAAATCAGGGGAGCTTCGCCGCCATGGCATCCGCACCGCCCGTCAACGCGTTTGACGAGAAAACCATTTTGGGCCACCCACGTGGCCTATTTGTCCTGTTTTTCGCAGAAATGTGGGAGCGCTTTTCCTATTATGGCATGCGCGCCCTGCTGATCTTCTATCTGACAAAGCATTGGCTGTTTTCAGATGGGCAGGCGAACCTCATCTACGGGGCTTATACCAGCCTTGTGTATATTACGCCGGTGCTTGGCGGCTATCTGGCCGATAAATATCTCGGCCAGCGTAAGGCTGTGCTATTTGGCGCAATCCTGCTGACGCTTGGCCATTTGCTAATGGCCGTAGAGGGCGATGGCGGCCAGAATAGTGCAGCGCTCAATGTATTTTGGGCGGCCTTGGCCTTCATCATCGTGGGTTCTGGCTTTTTGAAGGCCAATATCTCGGTGATTGTTGGCCAGCTTTATCCGCGCACCGATGTGCGCCGCGATGGGGCGTACACGATTTTCTACATGGGCATTAATGTGGGCGCCTTCATTGGTACGCTGGTCGCGGGCTATTTGGGTGAAACCTATGGCTGGTCCTATGGCTTTGGCGCGGCGGGCATTGGCATGTTGCTGGGTCTGTTGGTCTTTATGTGGGGCAAGCCGCTGCTCATGGGCAAAGGTGAAAGCCCCAATCCTGCCGCGCTGACCAAGCGTGTGGGCGGCATTTCTTTTGAATGGATGCTGTATGGGCTGAGCTTAGCGTCGATTGCGGTCATCTGGGTGTTGATCCAGTATCAAAATCTGATTGGCAGCTTGCTCTTGGCCTCGGGCGCGGCCTTGCTGCTCTACATTCTGGTCAGCGCCTTCCGCATGGAACGCGAAGATCGGGATCGGATTTTTGCGATCATCTTCCTCATTGCGCTGCAACCCATTTTCTGGGGTTTGTTTGAACAGGCGGGTGGATCGCTCAACCTCTTTACGGATCGCTATGTGGATCGCGCCGGCGTCCCAGCTTCGATTTTCCAATCGATTAACCCGGCCTATATTGTCCTTTTCGGCCCCGTCTTTGCGTGGCTCTGGACTTGGCTTGGTAAACGCGGGTGGGAGCCATCGACCCCAGCCAAATTTGGCCTGGCGCTGCTCCAAATTGGTTTTTCGTTCCTCATCCTCGTCTGGGGCGCAACCACGGTGGGAATGGAGAATATGACGCCGGTCATCTTCATTTTCCTGATCTATCTGTTTCAGACGACAGGGGAATTATGCCTGTCTCCGGTTGGCTTGTCGGCCATGAACCGCCTTGCCCCGGCCCAGATGGCCAGCCTCATCATGGGCGCTTGGTTCTTTGCCACAGCCGGCGGCAATTTCGTTGCGGGCAAGATTGGGGAAGCCACAGGCGGCCATGATGGCGAAATGACCAAAGAGGGTACAATTGCCATCTATTCTCAGATCGGCTGGATCACCATTGCAATTGGCATTGGTGTTCTGCTCGTCTCGCGGATCGTGAAACGCTGGATGCATCTCGATACGCTCGAAGATAAATTGGAAGGAAACACACACTGATGCGCCTGACAGCTCTGCTCACAGGGTCAGCGATGGTGCTGGCGTCTCTCGCGACGCCGGCAATCGCCCGCAAAAAGGATAAGGACAATGCGGCAGCGGCCAAGCCCGCGCCCTTTAATAAAGATCCTTACCCCTCCACCTATCGGGCCTATCCCGGTGTCCCCACGGCCGTGACCAATGTCACGGTTTATGATGGCGAAGGCGCAAAGTTCGTCAACGCCACGGTCTATTTCCGTGATGGCAAAGTGGAAGGCGTTGAAACAGGCGGTGCTGTCAAGGATGGCTACACTGTTATTGATGGCACGGGCAAATGGGTGACGCCGGGCATTATTGATGTCCACTCGCACCTTGGGGATTATCCAACGCCCTCAGTTGACGCGCATTCCGATGGCAATGAAGCTACTGGGCCCGCCCGTCCCGAGGTTTGGGCAGAACATAGCGTTTGGCCGCAAGATCCCGGCTTTTCCCGCGCGCTCGCCAATGGTGGGGTGACGGCCCTGCAAATTCTGCCCGGCTCGGCCAATCTTTTTGGCGGCCGGTCAGTCACGTTGAAGAACGTCTATGCCCGCAATGTGCAGGGCATGAAGTTCCCCGGCGCGCCTTATGGTCTGAAAATGGCCTGCGGGGAAAACCCCAAGCGCGTCTATGGCTCGCGCGGGCAAATGCCATCAACGCGCATGGGCAATATGGCCGTGAACCGCCAAACATGGGCCCGCGCAGTCGAATATAAGCGCAAGCTGGATAAGGGGGAGTCGGTCAACCGCGATTTGGCGATGGAAACGCTCTCTGGCGTCTTGTCGGGAGAAATCCTTGTCCACAACCATTGTTATCGCGCGGATGAGATGAGCCTTGTCATCGATATGGCCAAGGAATTTGGCTATAAGGTCTCGACCTTCCACCATGCTGTCGAAAGCTACAAAATCGCTGACGTGTTGGCGAAAGAGGGCATTTGTTCCGCCATGTGGGCGGATTGGTGGGGCTTTAAGATGGAGTCTTATGACGCCATTAATGAAAACATCCCGCTGGTTCACAAGGCCGGGGCCTGTGCGATTGTCCATTCGGATGACGCCAATGGCATTCAGCGGCTGAACCAAGAAGCTGCCAAGGCGCTGGGCGATGGCCGCCGCATTGGCATTAATGTGCCAGATGAAGTGGCATGGACATGGCTTAGCTATAATCCTGCCAAGGCGCTCGGCATTGCCGACAAGACGGGCAGCCTAAAGCCCGGCAAAATGGCGGATATTGTGCTTTGGAATGGCAATCCGCTGTCTGTCTATTCGCGCCCCGACAAAGTCTGGATTGATGGCGCATTGATGTATGATTCAGCTGATCCCAAAAAACGGCCTGTGGCTGATTTTGAACTGGGCCAGCCTGGTGAAGGAGACGTGAAGTGAAGCACATTCTTCTGGCTTGTGCCGCGCTCATTGCCGCTCCTGTGTCGGCTGAAACTGTTGCCATCACGGGTGGCCGTGTTGTGATTGGTGATGGCTCTGCTCCAATTGACAATGGCACGGTGCTTGTCACCGATGGCCGCATTGTCGCTGCCGGGGCAAATGTTACCATTCCTGCTGGCGCCACGCGCGTTGATGCCAAGGGCAAGTGGGTTACACCCGGCATTGTTGCGGGCTTTACCCGCATGGGCTTGGTTGGTGTCGATGGTGTCCGCCCCAGCAATGATACTGAGGCACGGACATCGCCCTTTAATGCCTCGCTGGATATTGCGCCGGCGATTAACCCAGATGTGGCGGCCATTGCCGTCAATCGGGCCGCTGGCGTCACGCGCGCTATTGTTTCGCCTGATGCGGGCAATGCCATTTTTGGCGGACAGGGCGTGGTGATTGACACGGGCAATGATATGAATGCCGTCACCAAGTCTAAGCTGTTCCAATTTGTGGAATTTGGGGAAACGGGTGCCCGCATTGCTGGCGGGTCACGCCCGGCATTGATTGCGGCTTTCCGCACGGCTCTGTCCGAAGCAGCAGATGCCGCCAAAGGCGTGTTCCATGACGATGGTCTTTTAAAGCGGCAGGACGCCTTGGCGCTTGTGCCCGTCCTTAATGGCACGATGAAGCTGTTCATCCATGTTGAAGGCGCGCCTGACATTTTGTCGGTTCTCGCGCTGAAGAAAGACTATCCAGCCCTCAACATCGTGCTTGTCGGCGCGACCGAGGGGTGGCGTGTTGCCCCGCAAATTGCAGCAGCTAAGGTGCCGGTGTTGGCTTCTGCCTTGAATGATTTGCCAGAATCTTTTGAACAGCTGGCCGCCACGCAGTCCAATGTGGGGCGCATGGTTGCAGCCGGTGTCCAAGTGGGCATTGGCATGATCAACGATAATGAAGCCCGTCAGGCCCAGCTCAGCATGCAATATGCCGGCAATCTGGTCGCGCTGACCAAAGTGCCCGGCGCAACGGGCCTCAGCTGGGATAAGGCCTTTGCCGCGATCAGCTCTGTACCAGCAGCGATTGCCGGGCTGGGGGCTGATCTTGGCTCCCTCAAGGCCGGTCGTCGTGCGGATATCGTCGTGTGGGATGGTGATCCGCTGGAAGGCACAACGGGCGTGACGGATGTCTGGATTGATGGGGTGAAGCAGCCTTTGTCGTCACGGCAAACGCGTCTGCGTGACCGCTATCTGGACCCGGCTGAAGGCAATTTGCCGAACGCCTACGACCGGTAATCGAAAAAGGGCCTGCCGGACAGCGTTCGGCAGGCCTTAGGCGGGGGAAGCGCCTCTGCGTTCATCCCCCAGCAAGCTCTGCTTCGTAACGAAGCCAACATTATGAAAAAAATATGAAAACCCTCCCCACCTATGCTGCGCTTTCTGCGCGAACCCTTTTTCTTGGCACCGCCCTGCCTCTGTTGGCAGCGCAACAGGCGCTTGCCGCACCGCCTGAACCGCGTGTTGATGAACATGGCGAAGATATTGTTGTTACGGCGCCGCGCCTCGAAGGTTCAGTTGTCGCGCCCGTGCCCGCGGATGTCGTCCTCGATAGTGCCGCCGTTCAAAGCTATGGGGCTTCAAGCGTCAGTGATTTGTTGACGGCCCTGTCCGCGCAAACGCGCTCGGCCCGTGGCCGGGGTGAAGGCCGGCCTGTCGTGCTGTTGAATGGCAAGCGTATTTCGGGCTTTGCTGAAATTCGCGATTTGCCGACAGAAGCCATTATGCGAGTAGAGATTCTGCCCGAAGAAGTGGCCCTGCGCTATGGCTATACGGCGGATCAGCGTGTCATTAACTTCCTTCTGCGCCCAGGCTTTAATGCCATTACGCTGGAAGGAGAGCTGGGCGGCCCGACTGCGGGCGGGCGGACCGAATATGAGACGGAGATTGGCCTTGTTCGCATTCAGAAAAATGGCCGGCTGAACATTGATGCGGAATATAATCGCTATGATGCGATTTTAGAGAAGGACCGGGGCATCGTGTCGCAAGGCGCGGACCAATCGGCCTATCGGACGCTTGCCCCGTCTAATGAATCGCTGAAGCTTAACAGCGTCTGGAACCGGAATTTTTCACCCAATTTCGGCCTTACGCTGAATTTGCAGCACAATCGTGCGGACAATCAGTCGCTTTTGGGCCTGCCAAAGGCAGGCGCGCAAAGTGCGGCGCTGGTGCGCGATGCGCAAACCCGGTCTTGGACGGGCGGTCTGACGCTGGATGGCCGCATATCACGCTTTAACTGGACGGCGACAGCCAGTGGTGAGCGGACAAATGTTTTGACGCTGACGGACCAGAATGTGGCCACGCCGAGTGCGCGAGATGAAACACGCTCTCGCCTGACGGTCGGCACAGGTGCCGTTTCGCTGACAGGCCCGGCGGCAGAACTTCCCGCAGGTCCGGTTACGCTCAACCTAACAGTGGGTGGCGAAACGCGCGATGTGGACAGTGAAACGCTGCGCGCCGGTGTGACTGGCCGGGGCAATGTCTCCCGCCAGCAGGCGGATGGCCGCGCCAATATTGATATTCCGCTGGCCAGCCGTCGCCGCGCTATTCTGCCCGCACTGGGAGATTTGTCGATTAATCTCAATGGCGGCTATTCCCATTTGTCGGACTTTAAGTCGGTCACGGCCTATGGCTATGGCCTCACCTGGTCACCGCTCAGAGGCATTACGCTTACGGGCAGCTATGCTGCTGCTGATGCTGCCCCCACAGCCTCGCAATTGGGGGATCCGTTGTTAGTGACGCCCAATGCGCTGGTATATGATTATGCCCGCGGGGAAACAGCACTGGTCACGCTGACAACTGGCGGCAATCCCTTGCTGCGCGCAGAACAGCGGCGTGACGTCAAGCTGGGCCTCACATACGTCCCGCAATGGGTTGAGGGGCTGACGCTGACGGCCAATTATTTCCGCAACCGCAGCACCGATCCAGTCGCGAACTTCCCGGCGTTGACGGCAATTGTCGCAAGTGCCTTTCCAGACCGTTTGACGCGCTCCACAGCTGGGGTGCTGACGGCTGTTGACCAACGCGCCATTAATTTTCTGGCGGCGCGGAGTGAACAATTGCGCTGGGGCCTAAGCTACCAAAAGCAATTTGGCCAAGCAGGCCCGGGTGGCGGGCGTGGGCCCGGCATGGCTGCGATGGGTGGCGGACGCCCCCCGCAAGCCTCTGGGCGGCCCATGGGCGGCTTTGGGGGGCAAGGCGGGCGTTGGTCGGTCGCCGTGTATCACACAGTCAAATTTTTGGATGAAGTTGATCTTGCGGCCAATGCGCCAAAACTTGACCTGTTGGGCGGCGACGCCACAGGCCAAACGGGCGGATCACCGCGCCACAGCATGGAGTTGGAAGGCGGCTGGTTTAACAAGGGCATCGGCTTCCGCGTGAATGGCAGCTATCAAACAGGCACAGATGTGCGCACAGCTGGCCCAGCGTCGAGCCTGCACTTCTCGGACCTCGCCTTGCTCAATGTGCGGGCCTTTATCAGCTTTGATCAAAAGCGGAATTTGGTGCAGGCTATGCCGTGGCTGAAGGGCGCACGATTGGTGTTGCGCGTCGATAATCTGCTGAATGATATTCAGGATGTGCGCGACCAGAAGGGTGTTGTGCCGCTGCGCTATCAGCCGGGCTATTTAGACCCTATTGGTCGCCGGGTTGAAGTCAGCTTCCGCAAAATTTTCTAGCCAGCAGGACATTCTCACGCCAGACTTGGCTGCATAGGGAAGAGGAGAGCCTTATGCAGTCACTTATTCTGGCGTTAACGGCCTTTGTGGGCAGCCATTTCTCAATGTCGCATCCGCTGCGTGCGCCTATGGTGGCGCGGCTTGGTGAAAATGCCTTTCGCGGCGTATATTCGCTGGTCTCGCTGGCAACATTTGCGTGGGTTGTCATGGCGTTTCGCGCGGCGCCACGGGGGGCCTATCTGTGGATGCCAGATGATCTTATCTGGGGCATTGCCAGTGGGCTGATGCTGTTGGGGTCCATTTTGTTTGTCGGGTCGCTCATTGGTAACCCGGCCATGCCCGCACCGGGCGCAGAGGCCGCCGCCAAAAAACCTGTCCATGGCGTGTTTCATATTACCCGCCACCCGATGATGTGGGGCTTTGCGCTTTGGGCTGTCGTTCATGCGCTGGTGGCGCCTTATGCGGCCAGCCTGGCGTTGACCGGCGGGCTGCTGATCCTCGCCCTTGGCGGGTCTGCCGGGCAGGACCGCAAAAAGGCCGCGCTGATGGGCGCCGCTTGGGCAGATTGGTCATCCCGCACGCACTTCATGCCCTTTGGGGCGCAGATCACAGGCAAGGCCAGTTGGAAAACGGCGTGGCCGGGCCTGACCTTGGTGCTGGCTGGCATCGTTATTTGGCTGGGTATCAGCTATATCCACCCCATGCTGGGGGCACCCGTGGCCGGCATTTGGCGCTGGCTTTAAGGCGCGGACTTTAAGGGTTCAGGCGACGCATTGTCTTTCGCTGCGTCGCCGGCCCGTTCGGAAATTGTCGCCGTCACAGCCATGTCCATCGTAACATTGCCCAAAGTGCGCATGATATCGGGGAAGGTTTCCACCGCAATCAGCAGCGCCAAGGGCTCAACTGGCACGCCCATAGCCAGCGAAATGGGCGCAATGGATGTCACAAAGCTGACTGTGCCGGGCAGGCTGACAGCACCCAATGTGGTTGTGGCAGCGGCCGCAACACCGGCTGCCAGCGCCCAGGGGCTCAGCTCAACCCCCATCCAATGCGCAACATAAATCGCAACAGCCATGTTCATGGCCGGGCCGGTGGCGCGGAAAATGGCAACGGCAACGGGCAAAACAAGGTCGGCCGTTGCTGCCGGCACACCTAGGCTGGCCACCCCGCGCAACATAGCGGGCAGTGAAACCAACGAGGATTGCGTCGAAATGGCAACCGCCTGGGCGGGGATGGAGGCGCGGAAAAAGGCCAGCGGGCTGCGCCGTGCGCCCAAAACAGCCAGCCCAAAAGCTGACATCCAGACCACACTGCCAGTGGCCGACACAATCACCACATAATGCGCCAGTGCGCCCAAGGCTGCAGCACCTGCCTTTGCCCCAACAACATAGGCCAGTGCAAAAACGCCAATGGGCGCAATTGCCAGAACCCAGTTGATGACGATCAGCATCGCATCCCCCAAGGCCTCAAACACGCCACCAATCAGCTTGCGCTTCTCCTCTGGCAGGCGGAGGATCGCAAAAGCGAAGGCCATAGTGAAGACAATCAGCGGGAGGATCGCATCATTGGCGGCGGCGCTAATTGGATTGGTGGGCACAATGGCACGGACAAAATCGGCAAAGGGCGTCACCTCGCCCGTTGCAGGGGCCGCGGACAGGGCTGATTTTAGGGCATTTCCCGCCTCTGCTGGCATGGGGAAACTTGCCAAAAGTGCGGGCGTTACAAAGGCCGCCATTGTGGCCGACGCCCAAAGGATGACCATCATCGTCACCACCGCCCGCAACGCCAAGCGACCAGCACGCGCAGCAGCAGCCGTTTGTGCAATGCCCGTCACCAACAGCGCGACGACCAGCGGAACCACCGTCATCCTCAGCCCATTGAGCCAGAGGGTGCCGACAATATCGGCAATCTCAGTCAGGATATGCACCCGCGTGTCGAGTACAATGCCGAGGCCAAGGCCCATGATTAGGGCCAGAAGAATGATCGTTGCTTTGGACATGCTTGTTTTCCCAGTTCAGCGCGGTGATACACGCCTGATAAGGAGAGGCAAATATGACCAATGCGTTGTGCGCCCGTTTGGGCATTGAATTTCCACTCTTCGCCTTTAGCCATTGCCGCGATGTGGTTGCGGCCGTGTCAAAAGCCGGGGGCTTTGGCGTTTTGGGGGCGACTGCCTTCAACCCGCAAGAGCTGGAAGTTGAGCTGCAATGGATTGACGCGCATGTCGATGGAAAGCCTTATGGCATTGATGTGCTGATCCCCGAAAATCTAAGCGTGAAGCATGAAAAAGATCTGACATCCAAAAAGCTTGCAGAGCGTATTCCCCAACAGCACAAAGAATTTGTCGATAATCTCCTGAAAACGCACGGGGTGGACCCTGCAGGTGATCATGCCCGCGCGCGGACCGAAGATGCGCCGCCGCCCTTTTGGCCGGAAGAAGCAATGGAATTGCTGCGGGTGGCGTTCAACCACCCCATTCGCATGATTGTGAATGCGCTGGGTGTGCCCCCCAAGGAAATGATTGAAATGGGCCGCGCGCATAATGTGCCCGTTGGCGCACTTGCCGGCGCGAAGGAACACGCCCTGCGTCTGGCGGAGGCGGGCTGCGACGTGATTGTGGCGCAAGGCGGCGAAGCGGGCGGCCATTGCGGCGAAGTTTCAACGATTGTCCTGATCCCGGAAGTTGTCCGCGCGCTGGAATCCGCAGGCCATGATGTTCCCGTGCTGGCGGCAGGGGGCATTATGACGGGCGCACAGATGGCGGCGTGCATGGCCATGGGGGCGGCGGGCGCTTGGACAGGCTCAGTCTGGC
>JBEDNE010000070.1:0-3628 GCA_041170745.1 Pseudomonadota bacterium | reverse complement strand
TGGGCATTAAGGACCTGCAAGGGCTGAACATCAAGGGCAAGATTATTGCCTGCTTGTCAGGCTTTCCCAAAGGCACGCGCAGCGACATTGGCGCGCATTTAAATGCAGAAAAAGCCAAGATTTTGTCAGAGCGGGGGGCCATTGGCCTTATTACCATCCGCACGCTGGAACGCGAAAAGCAAACGCCTTGGACGCGCGTCGTGGATTACAGCGATGATCGGTCCGTGCGCTGGGCCAATGCCGATGGATCACCTTTTGATGCCGCGCCCAATATCAAGGCATCTGCCACGCTCGATCGCGCAGCTGCCGCCGCGCTATTTGCTGGCACCGGCAAAACACTCGACGCCATTTTGGCAGAGGCAGATCGCGTGGGCGGCAAGCCCAAGCCCTTTGCCTTGAAGAAGCGCGCCACCATTTCGCGCACGGCCAGCCTGACACGTTTTTCCAGCCCCAATGTCATTGCCATGCTGCCCGGATCAGACCCGGCTTTGGCCAATGAATATGTGCTGGTGATGGGCCATCTCGACCATATTGGTACGCGCAGCAGCGGCGAGGGGGATAAGATCAACAATGGCGCGATGGACAATGCCTCAGGCATTGCGACCATGTTGGAAGCTGCCCGCGCCATGGCGCAAAACCCAGAAAAGCCCAAGCGCCCTGTTCTGTTTACCGCCGTCACGGCAGAGGAAAAGGGCCTGCTGGGTGCAGATTATCTCTCGCGCTTCCCCGTGGTGGGCAGTGGCAAAGTGGTGGGCGTCGTCAACCTCGATATGCCGATCCTCACTTATGATTTTACCGATGTTGTGGCCTTTGGCGCCGAACATTCCACCTTGGGGCCAATAGTGGCGTCAGCGGCGGCCCGCGACAAGGTCACTCTGTCGCCTGATCCCATGCCCGAAGAAGGGCTGTTCACGCGGTCAGACCATTATCGCTTTGTGCAACGAGGCATTCCGTCAGTCTTCCTGATGACGGGCTTTGCAGGCGCGGGTGAAAAAAGCTTTCGCGGATTTTTGGCAACGCATTATCACCGCGTGTCGGATGATCTGGCCCAGCCGTTTAACTGGGAGGCCGGCGCCAAGTTCGCGCGGATCAACATGCTGATTGCGACCGAGATTGCCAATGCGCCAGAAGCGCCCAAATGGTATGAGGACAGCTTCTTCGGCAAAACATTCGCGCCCGCCGCCCCAAAGGCAAAACGTCCCCAAAACTGATCGAGGTCAATGCAGCCCCCTTGTGTGGCGATTATGCCACACTACATCCTTGGTGAAAGGAAGGGGCATTAGATGAACCTCGAAAAGTTTACAGATCGGGCAAAAGGCTTTTTGCAAGCGGCCCAGACGGTGGCGATCCGCATGAACCATCAGCGGATTGCCCCCGAACATCTGTTAAAGGCGCTGCTGGAAGATAATGAAGGCATGTGTGCCGGGCTGATCCGTGCGTCAGGCGCGGATGCTGCGGCTGCCATGCGCGAGACAGATGCCGCCTTGGCGCGCATCCCGGCTGTTTCCGGTTCTGGCGCGAACCAGCCGCCGGGCCTCGACAATGATGCCGTTCGCGTCTTGGACCAAGCCGAACAAATTGCCGCAAAAGCCGGCGATAGCTTTGTCACTGTTGAGCGGCTGCTGCTGGCACTCACTCTGTCTGGCACGACTGAGGCTAGCAAGGCGCTGACCAAAGCGGGCCTCAAGGCTGAGACGCTGAATGCTGCGATTAATGATCTGCGCAAGGGCAAGACGGCCGATACCGCCTCGGCGGAAGACCGCTATGATGCGCTGAAGAAATTCGCCCGCGATCTGACCGAGGCTGCGCATGACGGCAAGCTGGATCCGGTGATTGGCCGGGATGAGGAAATTCGCCGCACCATCCAAATTCTCGCGCGCCGGACCAAGAATAACCCGGTGCTGATTGGCGAACCCGGCGTTGGCAAAACGGCAATTGCCGAAGGGCTGGCGCTGCGCATTGCCAATGGCGATGTGCCCGATACGCTCAAAGACCGCACCTTGATGGCGCTCGATATGGGCGCGCTGATTGCCGGCGCCAAATATCGCGGCGAATTTGAAGAGCGTCTGAAGGGCGTGCTTGATGAAGTGAAGGCCGCTGAAGGCCAAATCGTCCTGTTCATTGATGAAATGCACACGCTGATTGGCGCTGGCAAAACCGATGGCGCGATGGATGCCTCTAATTTGCTCAAGCCAGCTTTGGCGCGGGGTGAGCTGCACTGCATTGGCGCAACGACGCTGGATGAATATCGCAAATATGTTGAGAAAGACCCGGCCCTGCAACGCCGCTTTCAACCCGTATTTGTGGGCGAGCCCAGTGTCGAAGACACAGTGTCTATTCTGCGGGGCCTGAAGGAAAAATATGAGCTGCACCATGGTGTGCGAATTACCGACAGCGCGATTGTGGCCGCTGCGACCTTGTCGAACCGCTATATCACCGACCGGTTCTTGCCTGACAAAGCCATTGATCTGATGGATGAAGCGGCCAGCCGCCTGCGGATGGAGGTGGAATCCAAGCCCGAAGCAATTGAGACATTGGATCGCAAGATCATCCAGCTCAAGATTGAAGAGCTGGCGCTGGAAAAGGAAAGCGATGCAGCCTCCAAAGATCGTCTGGCAACGCTGAAGGGCGAATTGGCGAATTTGGAAGAGCAATCTGCCTCGCTGACTCAGCGGTGGCAGGCAGAAAAGGAAAAGATCCACGCCGAGGCCAAGATTAAGGAACAGCTGGATGCCGCGCGGCTTCAGCTGGACCAGGCGCAGCGTGCGGGGGACCTCGCCAAGGCGGGGGAGCTTTCCTATGGCACTATTCCCCTGCTCGAAAAGCAGCTGGCCGAAGCCCAAGGGGCAGCGGCAGGCGCTATGCTGCGCGAGGACGTGACGCAGGATGATATTGCTGCCATTGTCTCACGCTGGACGGGCATTCCTGTCGATAAGATGCTGGAAGGTGAGCGGGAAAAGCTGCTCCAGATGGAAGACGAGCTTGGCCGTCGCGTCATTGGCCAGAAGGATGCCGTGCACGCTGTTTCCACGGCTGTCCGGCGCGCGCGGGCTGGCCTGCAAGACCCCAACCGGCCCTTGGGCTCTTTCCTCTTCTTGGGGCCAACAGGCGTCGGCAAGACTGAGCTGACCAAGGCACTCGCCAGCTTCCTCTTTGATGATGACAGCGCAATGGTGCGCATCGACATGTCCGAGTTTATGGAGAAGCATTCAGTCGCGCGGTTGATTGGCGCGCCTCCGGGCTATGTCGGCTATGATGAAGGCGGCGTGCTGACCGAAGCGGTCCGGCGTCGGCCTTACCAAGTCGTGCTGTTCGACGAAGTGGAAAAGGCGCATGGCGATGTGTTCAACGTGCTGCTGCAAGTGCTGGATGATGGCCGCCTGACCGATGGGCAGGGCCGCACGGTGGACTTTACCAACACCATCATCGTGCTCACCTCCAACCTTGGCTCGCACTTTATTGCGGGGCTGGGCGAAGGCGAAAGCGTTGAGAGTGTTGAGCCGCAAGTGATGGAGATTGTCCGCAGCCATTTCCGGCCTGAATTCCTGAACCGTCTGGATGAGATCATCCTCTTCCACCGCTTGGGTGCGGAGCATATGGGGCCGATTGTCGACATTCAGGTTAATCG
>JBEDNE010000069.1:0-3656 GCA_041170745.1 Pseudomonadota bacterium | reverse complement strand
TGATGTGGCTTTGGAAGCGCTTCTGGCCACTGCATTAGAGGCTGGATTGTGTCAGGATGCCGCTTTGGCGGCCAGCGAAGCGCAGGCAGAGGGGTTTTGGAAGCTACGCGACTCCATTTCCGAGGCAGAACGGGCACATGGCCCTGCCATGCAGCATGATATTTCTGTCGCAGTAGAAGATATGCCGCGCTTTATTCGTGAAGCCAGCCTTGCTGTTGAACGCGCGTTTCCCGGCGTGTCTGTGAACGCTTATGGCCATTTGGGCGATGGGAATGTGCATTTTCACGTCCGCGCGCCTGCTGGCGTCAATGGCCCAGAGTGGCGCCTGACCACGGGCAAGGCCGCCAGCCATATGGTTTATGATTTGGTGACCGCTGCGGGTGGATCCATCTCGGCAGAACATGGCATTGGCCAAATGAAGCGAGATGAGCTTGGCCGATTGTCCTCGCCTGCCCGTCTCACGGCATTACGCGCAATTAAGGCTGCGCTTGACCCCAAGGGCATCATGAACCCCGGGAAGCTTATTCCATGATCCACAGCTGATAGCAGATCCTCCTAAGCTGCATGGCTTTTACTCTTGCACTCGCTGTGGCACCGCCATAGGAGCTTCCACCAAGCATATTCCTATTCCGATGCAGGAGATTTCCTATGGCCAGCGCGCCGCAAAATGTCCTTCCGTTGCTTTATAAGGACTTGGTTCCGCTTTCATCGCTCGACCATGCTGATTGGAAGGCGCGGCCTATGGATACCGCACCTTGGCTGGTTGAGCAGCATGCAATTCCTTTGACAGTTGAAGAGTTTGCGCCTGCCCAGCGTTTCTTCCCGATCATTTTTTCGGCGGGTGACAATCCTGTGCCTCTGGCGCTGATGGGACTGAATGAAGGCGTTAATGTCTTCATGGGAGAAGACGGCAAGTTCACGGAAACTGTCTATGTTCCGGCCTATGTGCGTCGCTACCCCTTCATGCTGGCTAAGCTGCGGGATGATAGCGAAGAATTGTCGGTCTGCTTTGACCCGACTGCAGACGCGATTGGCGCCTTTGAAGAGGGCACACCGCTGTTTGACAATGGCGAGCCCACCGACGCGACCAAGGATATTCTCGGGTTTTGCGAGCAGTTTGAACAAGCTGCGCAGCGCACCCAAGCGTTCATGGCAGATCTGGTGGAAAGTGGCCTGTTGATGGATGGCGAAGTCTCCATTCAGCCTGACCCCGAACAGCCGCCGTTTATCTATCGCGGTTTCCAGATGGTGAACGAAGAAAAACTGCGTGAATTGCGCGGGGATCAATTGCGCAAGATGAACCAGTCAGGCTTTTTGCCGCTGGTCTATGCGCATCTCTTCTCTTTGGCTCAAATGCGTGAAGTTTTTGGTCGCCAACTGGTGCAAGGCAAGGTTGAAGCTGGCGAAGCCCAAGGCTGATTGCCGCAAAAGGCACCTAAAATCAAAAGTCTAAGGCGGTCCTCCAACTTTCTGGAGGGCCGCCTTTGCTTTTTCTTGAAAGCGAAACATTAGCCTCCTACATTCTTGGAAGAGCAGCGGCGCGTACACCCCTTTTCGCGCCCCTTCTCGGCGCACCTTTCGAGGTGTGTTTCCTCCCTGAACCTTGGCCACCCTGTGCAGTGCACAGGGTGGCTTTTTATTCAGCGGCGAGCGGCTGGCTCTGCGAAAGCAGACTATCTGACAAATCTTGAGCAAGTCGGCAGATCAGTTGGTTCATTCTGCTGAGCCCAAGCCCAGGCTCATCCAGCTGCGCATCAAGGTAAAGGCTGCGGTCAATTTCAATCTGCAGGCCGTGAACATTATTGTCGGGCCGACTATGATGGTCCAGAATATGGCCGCCAGCGTAAGGCGTGTTGAACGCAACGCGAAAGCCAGCGGCTTGAATGGATCTTGCTGCCTGCTGGGCAATCATCTGGCCCGCGCTGCGACCAAATCTGTCTCCAATGACAATGTCTGGGGCTATGCCGTCGCGTGTTGAGGTCAGGGGCGGCATGGAATGGACATCCAGCAGGATTGCGCCGCCAAATTGCAATCGGGCTTGCTCAAGCAACGCACCCAATGCGGCATGATAGGGGCGATAGTCGCGCTCAATGCGGCGGCGAACTTGGTCTGGGTGCAGCCGGTGCCGCCAAATCTCGCCCAAATTCGCTGTGCGTCGGGGGATTAAGCCCAAGCCGCCACGGGCCTTGGTGGATAAGTGTGGCGTCGGGCCCAAGGGTGCAGAGAGCATCCCTGGATCAACATCATGCTCGGCACGATTGAGGTCAATCAAAGCCCGTGGCGTCTGCGCGACCAGCCCTACAAAGCCTGCAGATTGCGCATGGCCAATCAACCGATCCGCATATCGATCTTCCAAACTGCGCAGCTGGACAGGGGTGAACCGGCAATAGTGCGCCAAATCATCGGGATAATGCCGCCCGGCATGTGGCACCGATAGAATGACAGGCCAGTTCAAGCAGTCTGGGCCGATCCGATGAAAGCTGGCGATCATTGGGCCTGTCTAGGCGGCAAGGGCGACCAGTTCAATGATTGGAATGCGCGGAACGCGCCTACCCCAGCGAAGAAAAAAATTAAGATTCACCGCTTAGGGGGTGGCAATGGGCCCATTGAACAAAAGGCAAGGTCAGAGCGCGCGATGATTGATATTTTGCTGGCTGAAGATGATGATGCCATGCGCCAATATCTGACCCGCGCCTTAGAGCGGGCCGGCTATTGTGTTGTCGCTGTTGACCGTGGGTCGGATGCGTTGGCGCATATCATGTCTGGCGAGGCCTTTGATTTGCTGCTCACCGACATTGTTATGCCGGAAATGGACGGAATTGAGCTGGCTCAGCGCGTGGCGCGCCTTCAGCCAGCAATCCGCATCATGTTCATCACAGGCTTTTCGGCGGTGTCGCTGCGCGCAGGGGCGACCGTTCCTCAAGCCAAAATCTTATCCAAGCCATTTCATCTGAAAGATTTGGTGTCTCAAGTCCGTCACGTGCTCAACCAAGAAGCCGTGTCGACCGAAGGCGGATAGAGACCAGATAGGCGCTTGCCAGACGCCATCATCGCCGCTATTGGCGCCGGACCCCGACGATCTGGCCCGAGTCAAACTTGGCCAAATCGCTCAGAAAAAGTAAGTGTGGGCGTGTAGCTCAGTGGTAGAGCACTGTGTTGACATCGCAGGGGTCGCAAGTTCAATCCTTGCCACGCCCACCATTTTCTTTTCACCAGTATTCAGGACGTCATCGTGGCATCGCTGCGGCTGAAGCGGCGTATATTTGGTCGATCTGCCGAAGAAGATTTCATTCAATTTCATCTATATTGACCCAAATTTCATCCGAAATGAGATGAAATTATATCAGTATTGAACTGAAAGAGGGGTTGACCCACGCGAGAGTCCGGCGAATGTCGTTCCCATTGATCTGCGATATTTCGGCAATTTATCTGAATTCATGCCGTAAACTGCAGTGACAAAATAAACAGGGAGGCATTTGTGAAAATAGATCTTGTGAAGGCGCGGCTCTGCGCCTCCTCGTGTTTGATTGCTGCATCGCTTGTGGCATCGTCGGCTTATGCGCAGGATGCCGCAAAGCCGGCGGCTGCGGAAAGCGCAAGCGATGAAGCAGGCGACGCGATTGTCGTAACTGGGTCCCGTATTCGGTTGCCCAACC
>JBEDNE010000068.1:0-36108 GCA_041170745.1 Pseudomonadota bacterium | reverse complement strand
TCTTTCGCAGCTTGTGCTGGGCGGCGCGGATGTGGGGGCGGCACTGGTTGATGATGGCAGGATGCGGCTGGTTTCAGCCACAGGCAGCACGCGCATGGGCCGCTTGGTCGGCCAGCGCGTCGCACGGCGCTTTGGCCGATCGCTGCTGGAACTGGGCGGCAATAATGCGACCATTGTGACGCCCAGTGCCGATATGGATTTGGCGCTGCGCGCCTCGGCCTTTGGCTTTATGGGCACCAGCGGCCAGCGCTGCACATCGCTGCGCCGCCTGTTCCTCCATCGCTCAATCCATGATGAATTTCTGGAACGTATGAAGGCGGCGGCGGCCTCTGTGCGCATTGGCGATCCGCGCGATCCGGATAGCCTGATGGGCCCGCTGATTGATGAAGCCAGCTTTGAGGCCATGCAGTCTGCTTTGGCGGCCGCGCGCGCCGTGGGCGGCCGCGTGACGGGGGGAGAGCGTCTGGATCGCCCAGGCGCCTATGTTACCCCGGCCATTGTCAGCATGGCAAAGCAGCGCGGCCTGATGTTGAGCGAGACGTTCGCGCCCATCCTCTATGTGTGCGCCTATGACGATCTGGACGAGGCGATTGCGCTTCAAAATGCCGTGCCGCAGGGGCTTTCTTCCTCGATCTTCACCAATGATCTGCGCGAGGCAGAGCTGTTCACCTCCGCCGCCGGCAGTGATTGCGGCATTGCCAATGTGAACATCGGCACGTCGGGCGCGGAAATTGGCGGGGCCTTTGGCGGCGAGAAGGAAACGGGCGGCGGCCGGGAATCGGGCTCTGACAGTTGGAAGGCCTATATGCGCCGCCAAACCAGCACGCTCAACTATGGCCGGGCCTTGCCCTTGGCACAGGGTGTCAGCTTCGATCTATAGAAAGAGGCAGTTTTTGCGCCTCTGGGCTCCGGCTCAAGGCCGGAGTTCAGAAAACGCGTGCTCCAGTCTTGAACCGGAGCGCAGTGACAAAGCTTGCCGCCCCGCGCCGTCAGGGCTAGGCGGAATCACTTTCCCCCGCTAAGGCCCGGCCATGTCCCAGATCACGCCCGAAATCGTTGCCGAACACGGCTTTTCCCCCGAAGAATATCAGCGCGTTCTCCACGCCATGGGGCGCGAGCCGAATTTAACGGAACTTGGCATTTTTTCGGTCATGTGGTCCGAGCATTGCTCGTACAAATCCTCCCGCGTGCATCTGAAGAAGCTGCCGACCAGCGCACCTTGGGTCATCCAAGGGCCGGGTGAAAATGCGGGCGTGATTGATATTGGCGATGGCGATGCCGCCATTTTCAAAATGGAAAGCCATAACCACCCGTCGTACATTGAACCCTATCAGGGCGCGGCAACTGGCGTTGGCGGCATTTTGCGGGATGTGTTCACCATGGGCGCGCGGCCTGTTGCGAACATGAACGCGCTGCGTTTTGGCCGGCCCGATCATCCCAAGATGCGCCACCTGATTTCGGGCGTGGTGCGCGGCATTGGCGGCTATGGCAATTGCGTCGGCGTGCCGACCGTGGGCGGCGAAGTGAATTTCCACCCGGCCTATGATGGCAACATCCTCGTCAACGCGATGACTGTTGGCGTCGCCAAGACGGACAAGATTTTTTACTGCGCGGCCGCGGGCATTGGAAACCCCGTTGTCTATGTCGGCTCCAAAACCGGGCGCGATGGCATTCATGGTGCAACCATGGCGTCGGCTGATTTTACGGAAGACTCAGAGGAAAAGCGCCCCACAGTGCAAGTGGGTGACCCCTTTACCGAAAAGCTGCTGATTGAAGCGTGCCTAGAACTGATGGCGTCTGACGCGATTGTCGCCATTCAGGATATGGGCGCGGCGGGCCTCACCTCCTCCTCAGTCGAAATGGCGTCCAAGGGCGGCGTGGGCATTGAGCTGAACATGAACAACGTGCCGTGCCGTGAAACGGGCATGACACCCTATGAAATGATGCTCTCTGAAAGTCAGGAGCGGATGTTGATGGTGTTGAAGCCCGGCCGCGAGGCTGAAGCCGAAGCCATCTTCCGCAAATGGGAGCTGGATTTTGCGGTCATCGGCAAGATCACCGATACCGGCCATATGGTCTTGACCTTCAATGGCGAGACAGTGGCCGATATTCCGCTTGCCCCGCTGGCCGATGAAGCGCCGGAATATGAGCGGCCCTATGTCAGCCAAGCCGAATATAAAGCGTGGGCCAAAGTCCCCTCGCTGGGCGATGTGCCCGAAAGCCACGATCTGGGCGCCGATCTTGTCACGCTGATGGCCTCTCCCGATATTGCCTCGCGCCGCTGGATTTGGGAGCAATATGACAACAAGGTCGGCGGGGATACCGTGCAGGCGCCGGGCGGCGATGCCGCTGTTGTCCGCGTTCATGGCTCAGCCAAGGCGCTTGCCATCGCAACGGATTGCACCCCGCGCTATTGCTATGCCGATCCCTATGAGGGCGGCAAACAGGCCGTGGCCGAAACCTATCGCAATATTTCCGCCGTTGGCGCAACGCCGCTGGCGATTACCAACTGCCTCAATTTTGCAAACCCCCAACGCCCGGAAATCATGGCACAGATTGTGGGCTGTCTGGAAGGCATGGGCGATGCCTGCCGTGCGCTCGATTACCCCATCGTCTCGGGCAATGTGTCTCTTTACAATGAATCCAAGGCAACAGGCGGCGGCTCTGCTATCTTGCCGACCCCGGCGATTGGCGGCGTTGGTCTGATCGCGGATTGGAGCAAGGCGGCCACCATTGCGTTTAAAAACGCGGGCGATGCTATTTGGCTGATCGGCGAACCCGGTCGTCATTTGGGCCAATCGATTTGGCTGCGCGAAGTGCATGGCCGGGAAGACGGCGAAGCGCCCAAGGTCGATTTGGCGGCAGAACGTGCGCGGGGCGAACAGGTCCGCACGCTGGTGCTCAATGGCGTGGCAACCGCCGTGCATGATATTTCAGATGGTGGTCTGCTGGTCGCACTTGCCGAAATGGCTCTGGCAGGCCGCATTGGGGCAGAGCTGGATGCACTGACCACAGCCGAGGCCTTTGGCGAAGATCAGGGCCGCTATATTGTCACCACAGCGCCCGATGCCGTCATTGATGGCGCCGTGCGCATTGGCAGTGTTGGCGGACAGAATGTGGCGGGGGTTGCGCTGGATGCGCTGCGCACCGCGCATGAAGGCTTCTTCCCCGCGCTGATGAACGGCTAAAGCGATCCCATCGTCATGCTGAACTTGGTTCAGCATCCATCGCCACAGGCCATACCCGTCTTGGGCCGACAATGTTCATGGATCTTGACGTGCTCCGGCCTTGAGCCGGAGCCCAGGAAAAGAGCCCTACTGGGCTCCGGGTCAGGCCCGGAGCGCGAGACGCGCATTGCGACGATGCCGGACCAGATTCGTGATAATGCAGAGCGCCCAGAACGCCTGAGATGTCAGCCCTCAAGCAAAGCGCGCGCCTTCAATCGCAAGTGGCGCAAAGCGGATGAGGCGGCTCGTCGCCACCGCTGCCTGACGGTTGACGACGGCCAGCTTATAGTCCGGGTCTGTCACCATCGCGAGGAAAGCACCCGCATTGGGGTAAGCGGCAATGAAGGCGGCGTCCCAATGCTCGTCCGCAGGCCCGGTCACCACGGCTTCCAGCTTGCCGCGCCATAGGATGTGGCCGCCCAGTCGCTCAAAAATGGGGCCGCTGGTGGTGCCATATTCTTCATAGGCGCGCGCACCCGTCCAGCCTTTGCCGGCGTGCTCATGGCCGTCTGGATAGGCGGCGAGATCGCGGTAGCGGACAAGATTGAGCATATTAATCGGCGTGTCGCGCGGCAGCGATTTGAACACATCAAACGCCGCGCGTGTGGGGTCGACATAATTTTCCATCATTGCGCAACATCCTCTCCAGCCGGGCAGTCGCCCTCATGTTTACCCGTGATTTTCGCATGAAAGCGAATAGGGGGCTTTTCTGACTTTGGCATGGGGCCTTTCAGCGTGTCATAGGGCATATCCGGCTCAATCCGAACGACAGCTTCCAAGGCAAATTCCGCCCCTTCATAAGGACCATGCGCTGCAATTAACGTGCGGCCAATCTTGCCCGGATGGGCGCAAGTGATGACGGCATCTAATGTGCCGCGATAGAGCGAAAAGCTCTCAAAACTGCACGCGCCAGAGTCGCGCCCCCCAATCACTGTGGCATTTGGGCTTCGCGCCTGTTCAGCAGACAAGCACATTGCGGCGGTTTGCGTCTTATTGCTCAGCTTGTCCGCCAGCATCCGGTCTGCCTGCGATAGGGATGCGGGATAGTTGGTCAAATCAATGCTGTCGGCAATCAGGCGCGTCTGCCAAAAGCCCGGGCGAAGCACAGTCTTTACAGGTATAGATTGGCGGGCCGCAGACGCCGCAGCCGTCTTGCCAGATTGCACGGGGTTTGCCGCCTTGTCGCACGCAGCGGGCAGCAAAAGCAGCAGCAAGGCAGTCAGGCGTAGGATCATGGTCGCCGTCCTGCCCGTCTCCGCTGCAAACTGCAATCCCGGCGATAGCGAATGGGCACGATCCACTGCCCCAATCTTCGCAACCTAGGCCACTTGGGGCGCCGCCAGGAAGTTATAGGGATCAATGCCGCGTGCACGATAGCGTTGATGCGCCACCAGATATTGGCTTGGCGCACCAATATTCATCCGCGCGCGGGCCGCCTCGAGCGGTTCGGCCAATAGCGCGCGAATATCTTGCTCAAAAATCCGCTGGGCGGCTTTGCCATGGCGCTGCGCCTCGGCAACGGCGGCGTAAACGGGGGCATCGGTGCCAAAGCGGCGCTTCAGTTCATAGGCCCCGGCCCAGGCAATCAACAGACTGCCCCAGGCGCGGTCCTGCCCATAGGTAAAGCCCAAGGCGCATTGTTCACCCAAGGCATCGCGGCCATAACCCGTCAGAATATGCAGCAAGTCATGCGTATCGCGCAGGCGATTGGCATACCATTGGAGTTGATCTTGAAAAACCGGGCGGCCCACGCGCATCTTATCGCTTTCGGCGACCAAGCCGGCAGCCGACAGGCCTTCGCGGCGCATAAAGGCAACATAGGCGTGCGCGACCGAATTTTCAGGCAGCTTTAACAGCGCCTCATGATCATCCAAAATCGGCGGCAGATAGGGCTCACTCTCCATCAACTGGCGGCCACGCGCGCTTTCACAAAAAGCGCGGGCATCTGCCCAGAAGGACCGGCGCGGCAGACATTCAAAGATGCGAAAGACCTGCTCAGTATCTTCTTTATCCTTAATCAACTGCCGAAAATGCCCCATCGCTTTCAAGGGACGGAACCGCAGCTTTTCCCGCCGGGGATCTGAAAATTGAGTCGGTGTCATGCATAAATGGCTATAAGCCACTGACATCATTGTCAATAACTTCCAAATGCCACGCCCAGGGCACAGATGTTTCCGACCAGCTCCCATTGCGCCGCGCGGACACTGGCCCTAGTTTCCCCCCATGTCCCTCATCATCCGCACCACGCTCGATGAGCCGGAAACCGGCCAGAGCTTTGTCCCCCACCGCCCGGCACGCCCGCCCAAGTCGGACGGGGGCAAGAAGTTCAAAATTGTCAGTGATTATGAACCGGCGGGGGATCAGCCCACAGCCATTGCCGAATTGGTGGCGGGGATTGGCGAGGGGGAGAAAGATCAGGTCCTGCTCGGCGTCACAGGCTCAGGCAAAACCTTTACCATGGCCAAGGTGATTGAGGCGGTGCAGCGCCCGGCGCTGGTGCTGGCACCCAATAAGATTTTGGCCGCCCAGTTATATGGCGAGTTCAAGAATTTCTTCCCCGACAATGCGGTCGAATATTTCGTCAGCTATTATGATTATTATCAACCCGAGGCCTATGTCCCCCGGTCCGACACCTATATTGAGAAGGAAAGCTCGGTAAACGAAGCGATTGACCGGATGCGCCACTCGGCCACGCGCGCGCTTCTGGAACGCGATGATGTGCTGATCGTCGCCTCGGTCTCGTGCCTGTACGGGATCGGCTCGGTTGAAACCTATTCCGCGATGATTTTTGACCTCAAAAAAGGTCAAACTGTGGATCAGCGTGAGATCGTCAGAAAGCTCGTCGCGCTGCAATATAAGCGCAATGATGCCGCTTTTGCGCGCGGCAATTTCCGCGTGCGGGGCGATAATCTGGAAATCTTCCCCTCGCACTATGAAGACACGGCGTGGCGGGTCAGTTTCTTTGGCGATGAGATTGAAGAGATTGTCGAATTTGATCCGCTGACCGGCAAAAAAGTCGCCAGCCTTGATTATGTTCGCGTCTATGCCAACAGCCACTATGTGACGCCCGGCCCCACGCTCAAGCAAGCGATGGAGGCAATCAAGTTTGAGCTGCAAGAGCGGCTGAAAGAGCTGGTCGCCGAAGGAAAATTGCTTGAGGCGCAGCGGCTGGAACAGCGCACCAATTTTGATCTGGAAATGATCGCCGCCACAGGCTCGTGCGCGGGCATTGAGAATTACTCACGCTTCCTCACCGGCCGCTTGCCGGGTGAGCCGCCGCCAACCTTATTTGAATATCTGCCGGAAAATGCGCTGCTCTTTGTCGATGAAAGCCATGTGACGATTGGGCAGGTCAACGGCATGGCGCGCGGCGACCATCGGCGCAAATTGACGCTGGCGGAATATGGCTTTCGCCTCCCCAGTTGCATTGATAACCGGCCGCTTCGGTTTAATGAATGGGATGCGATGCGCCCCCAGACCACCTATGTCTCGGCCACGCCCGGCAATTGGGAAATGGAACAGACGGGCGGCGTCTTTGCCGAGCAAGTCATTCGCCCAACGGGCCTGATTGATCCGCCAGTCGACATTCGCCCGACCGAAGATCAGGTGCAAGACTGCATCAATGAATGCCGCAAGACGACCGAGGCGGGCTATCGCACGCTGGTGACGACGCTCACCAAACGCATGGCCGAAGACCTGACCGAGTTTATGCACGAAGCGGGCCTCAAAGTCCGCTATATGCACAGCGACGTCGAAACGCTGGAGCGGATTGAGCTGATCCGTGACCTCCGGCTGGGGGCCTATGATGTGCTGGTGGGTATTAACTTGCTGCGCGAGGGCCTCGACATTCCCGAATGCGGGCTGGTGTGCATTTTGGATGCGGATAAGGAAGGGTTCCTCCGCTCTGAAACCTCGCTCATCCAGACAATTGGCCGCGCCGCGCGCAATGTGGATGGCCGCGTGATCCTTTATGCGGATCGGATGACGGGCAGCATGGAGCGCGCCATTGCCGAGACTGACCGCCGCCGCGCCAAGCAAATGGCCTATAATGAGGAACATGGCATTACGCCTGAAACCGTGAAGAAAAATATCGGCGACATCATCGCGCATGTCGCTTCGGGCGATCAGGTGACCGTCGAGATTGAAGATGGCCCGCAGCACATGGTCGGCCACAACCTGCGTGCCTATATTGAAGAACTTGAAAAGAAGATGCGTGCCGCCGCCGCCGATCTCGAATTTGAAGAAGCCGGCCGCCTGCGCGATGAAATCCGCGCGCTAGAGGCAACCGAATTGGGGCTACCAGCGGATCAACACAAAGCCCCCATTATGGGCCGATCCAATGAGGGCAAGCCCGGCACGCGCAAAACCCGCTTTGGGAAAACACAGCGGAAATTTGGGCGGTAGGCGCAATTTGGAAGAACGCTGCGCTTTCCTCCCGTCATCCTGAAACAAGTTCAGGATGATGAATAGCGCACGACAAAGCGTCGATCCCCCAAAAGACCCCTTGCCAACCAAGTGATCACTTACCGCAAAACACCCGCCGCCGCCTGCTTGCGGGTATAGAGGAACAAGGCCAGCGCAATCACGAAAATCACCGCAGCAAAGGGATAGGGGTTGCCGCCCATCACGGCTGCTTCATCGACGCCCGACAGGCCAAAGCGCCAGAAAAGATTGACAATCAAACCCGCCAGCGAGACGCCAAAGCTGAGGGCAGCATGGCGGCTCTTCAGGAGCAGCAGGACAGACCCCAGCAGCGCCCCCCACACGCCCAGTGCCCAGCCAGCACTCGCCCAAAGCGGAAAGGCCTCAATATAGGCCTGTTGTGCCGCAGGCAGCGGCATCAGCTTCAGGCGCGTGGCGACATAATCCATCACGCCCATGCTGTTCCACAACAGCGACAAGCCGCCAACGATCCAGATATGTTTCGGGGTTGAACCAGCACGATCAGACATGGCCTCTCTCCTTGCCAGTAAAACTGTTCAGCAAGGCTCGCTCCAAATCCGTGCGATGTCAATTGCGGGGGCGCCGCCGCTATTCGCTATCAAACAGCCCCGCGAGTTGCTCAATCATCGTGCCGCCCAATTGTTCGGCATCCATGATCGTCACGGCGCGTTGGTAATAGCGCGTCACATCATGGCCAATGCCAATGGCGCAGAGTTCCACGGGAGAGCGGCTTTCAATCCAGCCAATCACCTGGCGCAAATGGCGTTCCAGATAGGCGCCATTATTCACCGACAGCGTGGAATCATCCACCGGCGCGCCATCGGAAATCACCATCAGGATTTTGCGATCCTCGGGCCGGGCAATGAGGCGGTTATGCGCCCAGAGCAGCGCCTCGCCATCGATATTTTCTTTGAGCAGCCCCTCGCGCATCATCAGGCCCAGCGATTTTTTCGCGCGCCGCCATGGCTCATCTGCCGCCTTATACAGAATATGCCGCAAGTCATTGAGGCGACCGGGCGTTGCCGGGCGGCCTGCGGCCAGCCAGCTTTCGCGGCTCTGCCCGCCCTTCCACGCACGCGTGGTAAAGCCCAGAATTTCGGTCTTCACGCCACAGCGTTCCAGCGTGCGGGCCAGAATATCGGCACTAATCGCGGCAATCGAAATGGGCCGCCCCCGCATCGAGCCAGAATTGTCGATGAGCAGCGTGACAACCGTGTCCTTAAACTCGGTATCGCGCTCTACCTTATACGACAGCGAGCTACCCGGCGAGACGACAATGCGCGACAGGCGGGCCGCATCAAGCAGGCCTTCTTCCTGATCAAAATCCCAACTGCGGTTTTGCTGCGCCATCAGGCGGCGTTGCAGGCGGTTGGCAAGCTTCGTCACCGCGCCCTGCAAATGCGTCAATTGCTGGTCCAGATAGGCGCGCAGGCGCGTCAGCTCATCCTCGTCGCACAATTCGGTCGCGGCAATGACTTCGTCAAATTCGCTCGTCCACGCCTGATAATCAAATTGCGGCGGCAGGTCTGACAAGGGGCGGTTGGGGCGCACGGGCATCATGCCCTCTTCGCCATCATCCCCCGGCTCGCCATCACCATCCATATCAGCTTCGGCGTCCATTTCCTGTTGGTCGCCGTCTTCGGCCTCGCCCTCGCCCTGTTCGGCCCGCGCGTCCATTTGCGTTTCGGACTGGCCCTCTTCGGATTGCTGCTGGTCCTGCTCGCCCTCGCCTTGCTGCTCGTCCTCGCCCTCATCCGTCGACTCAGTCGGGTCAATATCCTCAGGGTTGGCGGTTAGCTCTAAATCGCGGAGCAGCTTTTGCACCAGTTCTGCATAGGCCCGCTGATCGTGCAGCGTCTCGCCCAGCGCCGCCATCTCAGCGCCGCCTTTTTCCTCAATCCAGCCGCGCACCATATCAAGGCCCGCTTGGGCGGCCACAGGGGCGGTATCGCCAATCAGCTTTTCGCGCACCAACAGGCCAATGGCGGTGGGCAAGGGCACTTCATCGGGCGCTTGGGCGCGGCTGATGGGGTCAGACCGCATCCGCATTTCAAGCGCGTGATTGAGGTTTGCCCGCACGCCCTCCATCGCGCGTGCGCCCAGCGCCTCAACGCGGGCCTCTTCAATCGCGTCAAAGACTGCACCCGCAATGGCTTCGCTTGGCCGATTGGCGCGGTGGAGGCTGTCATTATGATGCTTCAGCCGCAGCGCCATGCCATCGGCAAAGCCGCGCGCTTCAGCCACTTGATCAGCAGGCAGCAAGCGCCCCGGCATGGGCACGCGGAAATTCTTGCCGGCTTGGCTTGGGCTGTCAGCCGTAAAGGCAATCTCCACCTCAGGCTCATGCGCAATCGCACGCGCCGTGCCCGTCAGCACTTGCTTGAAGATATCAAGGGGCGATTGATCAGCCATGATCATCCGTTAGCGACGATTATGGCCTCAGGGAACCCATCACAAATCCCACAATGGTGAAAAGAGCCTCTCGGAAAAAAGAGGAAACTGCCAGAGGGCCTGTAAGCCGGGTTCTGTCCACGTGCCGAAACACGATGGGCGACCATTCCTCTAGGCGGACCATTGCTGGCCCGCTCAAGCAACCAACCCGGGCGACGGGGAGGAGGACTCCCATATGCCGCCCCTATTCGGTCTTGCTCCCGGTGGGGTTTACCATGCCGCCTCTGTTGCCAGAGGCGCGGTGCGCTCTTACCGCACCCTTTCGCCCTAACCGCGCCGAAGCAACGGCGGTTTGCTTTCTGTGGCACTGTCCCTGGGGTCGCCCCCGCCGGGCGTTACCCGGCACCGATCCTCGCTGGAGCCCGGACTTTCCTCCCGCAGGCCGAAACCTGCCGGCGGCCGCCCGGCCCTCTGGCAGGGCGTCTTTTAGGAGTAAGGTCCAGGGCAAGCAATAGATGGTTGGAGGGGCCTCATAGGTTAGCCTTAATTTGCTCTTTGAGCATCAGGGACAATAATTGCTCAAGCGGTCGAACGGCAGAGTCAATGTCGCCAGTTTCTGCGGCCAAATCATCTGCATCTCTGAGTGCCTGATAATAAGGCTGCCTGTCTTCTACGATTTGCTGAATAATGGAGTTTTTTGAAGGCAGAATCCCGCCATACTTTACCTGCATAACCATGTAGGCCGCCGCACGAGATGTCCTTCCATTTCCGTCGGGAAAAGGGTGTATCCAGTTGAGGCGCCACAACACAAAAGCGGCTAAATGGACCAAGTCACGCGATTCCCAGTTCCGGCACAAATAATCGCATAATCCAGCCATATGTCCCTCAACCTCGACCCAAACAGGTGGAATGTGAGGACTGTTTGTTATGTGGACCGGGCCCTGGCGATACTGTCCCGGCGCATCGATTAATCGATGCATCACAACACTATGAAGTTGCTTGCAAAGACTTGGCTCAAAAACAAAACGGGAGCCTAGGCAGGCTCCCGAAACCAATGCCTCGATCAACTCTTGGAGTCGATAGGCGTTTACCTGTTTCTGAAAAAGGCGATCTACATTGTTCTCATACATCCAGACACATTAAACAGAAAATTTCTCGTTTGCTAGCATTACAGTACGAATTTCCTTCATAGTGTCTCTTGTGATTCGATTATCTTCAAGGTGTCCATTTGCTGCTGCAAGTGCGATTCGATTCTCTTCGATCTGTGCTGGTGACAGATTAACGGATCTAGCCCGCTCCAAAAGTGCTTTAAGCTCGTCATCCATGCCGACCTCCTTGGTTGCCATTTACTGAAACGAAGCGTCACTCAGCTCGTTCCAAATGCCATCGAACAAATAACGACAAATCCTTGACGATTTCTCACGTCTCTCCTCAGATTCGTGATACCGTCAAGGATAGTGCTTGCTATACAGGTAGGAGTACGTCCAATGCGCCCTACATTGCAAGTGCAAACTTCCTTAATTACGCTCACATCAATAGGCATGAAGCTACCAAAAGTGTTTGTAATTCGATACAGAGTTGACCCTGTGCTGAACCTGATATCGCTCTATATTGCAACAAAGGAACACGTTTCCGCCACCCAGCGGTATGTTGCTAGCTCAGGCAGGGCGATAATCTCTGCCCGCAACCTCTCCTTTCTACTCGCCCAGAAGTTGCCCCCAATCTCAAGTAAACGGGCCAGCGGTTCGGCGTCAGCGAGTGCAGCAGCCACCTTTGGCCAGAGGGCGCGCCCGCCCCGGCCATGGTGAAGCAAATCGATAATCGCGACGCAGCACATCGCATTGACGTTTTGCAACGGCACTTTGCGGGCCGCGTGGGTCAGGTGCGCGCGGGCGCTGGTTGCCATTTGCTGCACCTGCGCCTCGCGCGCGGCGGCGGACCGACGCGTCCAATCGATCAGGCGGGCCGCAACTTGAACTTCGCGTGTGTCCACTGCAGCCCCATCTGGATTAAGCCACGCCATCAGCGCCGCCGTGCTGACGGCATCTTCCAACGGCTGAGGGACCGTTCCAACAAGGGCGATCCGCCCCTTGGCCAGCCCCAATTCCGGGAAATAGGTTCTGGCGTCAGGCAGCGCCAAAAGTCGGCGGAACAGGCACACAAAATCGCCGTCGGGCACATGCGCTGCAAATTGCCCAATGCCATAGCTGAAGGCCGCCCGATCATAGCTGTTGAGCGATGTAAACCGCCCGCCCTCACAGGCAATTGTTGGGGCAACCGCATAAGCCCACAGCCCAAGGGCCTCAGCAAAATCATCGGCACGGTACTGATCCTCCGCCATCACTGGCGCCCCCGGCACGGCATTGCTCAGCCCCTGCCGCCCCTGATAGCGCACACGCCGCCCGACAAAGAAGGCAGGCGCACCCTGCCCCGCTCTCGCCCAATAGTCCCGGCCCCGTTGTTCAATGTCAAAATCCATACTCGCCCCCCGACTCACTGGGCAGGCGTCATCGCGCAGCAAGCGGGCTGTAGGACAGCGAAATAGGATTTGGTCGCGTAAAAATCAGGCGCGTTCAAATACCGCTGCGATCCCCTGCCCGCCACCAATGCACATGGTTTCAAGGCCATAGCGGCCATTGCGGCGATGAAGTTCTCGCACCAGATTTGCCAGAATGCGTCCGCCCGTTGCCCCAATGGGGTGGCCCAGCGAAATGCCCGATCCATTGACGTTGAGGCGCGACCGATCATCCCAGCCCCAGCCTTTCAGCACCGCCAGCACTTGCGGCGCAAAGGCTTCGTTCAATTCCACCAGATCAATATCATCCCAGCTTAGGCCCGTGCGCTTGAACAGCCGTTCGACCGCCGGCACCGGGCCAATCCCCATCCGCGCCGGATCACACCCCGCTGCCGCCCAGCTATGGAACCACGCCATGGGTTCCAGCCCCAATTCCGCCAGCTTGTCTTCCGCGACAACCAGACAGGCGGCGGCCGCATCGTTCTGCTGGCTGGCATTGCCCGCCGTCACGACGCCGCCTTCAATGGGCCGCAGCTTGCCCAGGCTCTCCATCGAGGCATCGGGGCGGAAACCTTCATCCTGCACAAAGCGAATGGGATCCCCCTTTTTCTGGGGGATTTCAATCGGCACCAGCTCATCCGCGAATTTGCCTTCGGCCCAAGCTGCGGTTGCCCGCTGGTGGCTCATCACGGCATAGTCATCGCACTCTTCGCGGCTAATGCCATAATCGCGCGCCAGATTTTCAGCCGTTTCGATCATGCCAGAAATCACGCCAAAGCGTTCAATCGGTTGTGACATCACCCGGCCCCGCGCCAGCCGATCATGCATGGTGACAGAGCCCGCCCGCGCGCCTTTGCGCATATCGGTGGTGTAATATTCCACGTTCGACATGCTCTCACAGCCGCCCGCAATCACCACATCGGCCACGCCTGTCTGGATCATCATGGCGGCATCGACAATCGCTTGCAGGCCCGATCCACAGCGCCGGTCCAGCGAATAGCCCGGCACGCTGATCGGGAAATCCGCGCGCAGCAAAGACCAGCGGGCAATGCAGGGCGCCTCGCCATTGGGATAGCCTTGGGCAAAGATCACATCATCCACCCGCGCCGGATCAAGGCCCGTGCGCTCAATCAGGGCTTTCAGGACAATGCCGCCCAAATCGCCCGCCGAAAAATCAGACAAGGCTCCCAGATATTTGCCAACCGCCGTCCGGATGGGCGCAACAATGGCAGCACGACGCATGAGCAATCCTCTTCCTAACCGCTTATCTTTCAATCCCCCATAGGCTTGGGGAGTAACAGCGCAAGCAGGATCGCGCGGCATTCGCCATCGATAATCCCGTCCATTAATTCAGGCCGAAAGCGCCGTTGAAAGGCGCGGACCGCGGCTGGACCATCGGTCACATCATAGCCAAAGCGTTCGAGTGCCAGCAGAAACCCAGCGTCAGACCAATGCGGGTCCATCAAATTCTTGGTTGGGCGCGGCAGGGCCAAGCGCAACTTGGCAAGTTGGTGCCAAGGGAAGAGCTCGCCCGGATCCTCCTTGCGGGCAGGAGCCACATCGCTGTGCCCCACAACATTGCCGCGCGTGATGCCATAGCGCGCAACAATCCCGGCAACGAGGCGGATCACGGACTCAACCTGCACGTGCGGAAAGGGGCGATAGCCAAATTCATGCCCCGGATTCACAATCTCAATCCCGACACTCGCCGAGTTGACATCGCTAATCCCACGCCACCAGGATTTGCCCGCGTGCCACGCCCGATTGGCCTCATCGACCATGCGGATAATCTGCCCATCTTCGGCCACCACATAATGCGCGGAAACCTTGGCCTCTGGGTCGGCCAGCCGGTTGATCGCGGAGGCGCCGTCAATCATGCCCGTATAGTGCAGCACGACCATCGAAATCGGCAAAGTGCGCGCATCAAAATTGGGCGATGGCGTGTCGATCATCTCGTCCATCAGCTGTGCTTTGCCTCCTCCGCTTGGGCGGTGCGCAGCGTTACAATGGCAACGCCTGCCAGCACAACACCCCCGCCCGCAATCATGATGGGCGTTAGCGGCGTTCCAAACCAATAAGCCGCTGCAATGACGGAGATGACGGGCGTCGGCAATGTCAACGGCACAACGGCACTGACGGGGTGGCGCTGCAACAAAAGGCTCATGGCCCCTTGACCAATAACAGTGGACCCAAGCGCAGAGAACAACACCCAGCCCAAGCTGGACAAGGGTAGATCTTGAATTGAGGCCATGGCTTGCGGCTCGGCAATCAGCGCAATGGGCAAGAGCACCAACGTGCCAACCAGCCCCACCCAGGCATAAATGGTCAGCACGGGCACCCCAATTAGCCGCCGCTGAATCAACGAGCAACAGGCCCAGATGAAACTGGCAACTGCCGTCAGGGCCAGGCCCAAATGCTCATTCACGGCATTGGGATCAAACACAATCATCACAACCCCGGCAAAGGCCAGCGCCATCCCCGCAATGCGGTATTTATGCACCCGCTCACCAAGGAAGATAATCGCCAAAATCAGGGAAAAGGGCGCCCCCAGCTGCCCCGCAATCGCCAGTGCGCTGACATTGGTTGAGACAGCCATGGAAATATTGACAATGATGTAAAAGGCACCGCCCGCAAGCGCGCCCAGCAAGACAAGCTCCCGCATTTTGCCTTCAATAATGCGCAATGCGGGCAGGCAAATCAGCATCACCATGACTTGACGAAGCCACGCTGCCGTAAGGGGCTCGATGAGGTCCACGCCCATTTTGACGGCAATCAGGTTCAGCCCCCACATGACATTCATCGCCACGGCGACAAGAATGTCATATCCGCTAAATTTTGGATGCGGGTGCGCTGTCATGGCTATCCCATAAGAGGCTTGGGCCCAGATGCAAAGCCGAACGACAGATCTTCAGTCGCGCAGCACAGCCCCAAGCAACAGATGCGAGCTTGCCGTCTCGGCAAGCTGGATATGCCCATGGTGCTGCGCGGCAATAGCGCGGGCCAACAGGGCTGGCCCCAGCCGCGCGATCAAAGCGCCTTGTGGCGGATTGCCCAACAGGCTCTCGCGGATGGCGCTATCCAATACCAGCCGGTCACCCGTTGCACGAATAACAATTTCGATCACGCCAGCCCGGCGTTCAACGCCAATATCGAGCCGTCCGCCCCGGATCAGCGCATCGCCGCCAATCAGGGCCAAGTTCAACAAAATTTTCATGGCAGGTTTAGACAGGTGAGGCTCTGACACCATCCAGCCAGTAGTTAAGCGGGAATTGGCAGCGAAAAGCCCTTCAATCGCTTCACGCCCCTCGCTGCTGTCAACCAATTCGCCAAATCCACCTGCTGTCCCAAAGGCCAAGCGGAAAAATTTCAACTTATTCACAGTTGCTCGACAACTCTCTCCCAACAGGTCGAGGCATTGCTGGCGCATATCCGGCTCTGTCTCTTGGGCCAGAAGCTCTAGCCCATTGCTCAAGGCGGCAACTGGGCTCAACAAATCATGGCAAAGGCGCGAGCATAATAGGCTCGCAAAATCGACGGCATCGATGTTCATTACGCATACTCCGCATGACCAAGACAGGACCTGCAAAGCCCGCAATGGCCCAGCATTTACACAACGGCAAGGGTGAGCGGCTCAAATCGTCCGTGAACACGGCCATGGTCCACCGCGCGCCACACGCGAACATCCAAGGCAGATAAAATAAGCCAGATGCTGCCATCTGGCACCGCACAGCGCGCATCTTCTGGCGAAGGCTCTGCCGTTCCAATGGGATGCGAATGCCAATGGCCAATAACTGCAGGGCCGCCCCCGCGTGCCGCACGATGCGCAGAGATAAGATGCGCCGGGTCGAGCTCAAAATGGCGCTGAGGATTTGCGGCACTATTTTCTGCAAAGCTAATATCCGTGACGCGGCCTCCCGCCCCAAAAAGCAAGCCACAGCGCTCCACCTCCGGCGTTGCCGCAACGGCTGCCTGCAGTTTTGCAAGTAAAAGGCTTGAAATCTCGACCCGCATGGTCCCAAGGCTATGCCATGAGCGATAGCGCAATCCAAGAAGCCGCAATGATCCCCGATGATATGGCGGGGTGGCGGCTGGATCGTGCGCTTGCAGCACTGCTGCCCGTTTATTCGCGCGAGCGGCTGAAAAACCTGATTTCTGCAGGCCAAGTGACCAGCATGGGCCAGTTGATCCGTGACCCGGCAACCAAGGTAAAGCCCGGCACACCCTATGCCCTGAGCGTGCCTGCACCAACGCCAGCGCATAATGTGGCGCAGGATATTCCCCTCGCCATTGTTTATGAGGATGATCATCTGCTGGTTGTCGACAAACCCGCCGGCATGGTTGTGCACCCGGCCGCTGGCAATTTGGATGGCACGATGGTGAATGCGCTGCTGCACCATTGCGCAGGCCGTTTATCGGGCATTGGCGGCGTGGCCCGGCCCGGCATTGTCCACCGGATTGATAAGGACACGTCAGGCCTGCTGGTCGTCGCAAAGACGGATCGTGCCCATGAGGGCTTGGCCGCGCAGTTTGCGGCGCACAGCATTGATCGGCGCTATTTCGCCATTGTGGGAAGCCTGCCCAAGACGGGATCTGGCACAGTAGATGCCCCGCTGGCTCGCTCTCCCGTTAATCGCAAGAAAGTTGCCATTGTTGGGGCAGATAAGGGCAAACGCGCCGTCACACATTGGAAAATGGTTGAACCGCTGCGCCATGCGGCTTTGGTGGAATGCAAGCTGGAAACGGGGCGCACGCACCAAGTGCGCGTCCATATGGCCTCAATTGGCCATGCGCTGCTGGGTGATCCGGTCTATGGCCGCACCCGGGCGGAACATCGCGAAGTTCTGAAGCGTTTGGCCTTTGAACGACAGGCACTTCATGCCGCACATTTGGGATTTATTCACCCTATCACGGGGGGGGCTTTAAATTTCGAAAGCCCCATCCCATCTGATATGCAGCGACTGTTCATAAATCTTAAGCTATGAACATCGTGTGGCAGCGTCGCTTGATGAGGGCGCTGCGGACAGGGAGATGAAGATGACCGGCAAATCGCTGGCGGTAAAAGCAAAGGGCAGTGCCACCATTCCTGCGCTCAATAGCGAGGAAGGGCTCAACCGCTATTTGGCTGAAATCAAGAAGTTCCCGATCCTTTCGGCCGAAGAAGAATATATGCTCGCGAAGCGTTTCGAGGAGCATCAAGACCCTGAGGCGGCTGCCAAGCTGGTGACCTCGCACCTGCGACTCGTGGCGAAAATCGCCATGGGCTATCGCGGCTATGGCCTGCCCGTGTCTGAGCTGATTTCCGAAGGCAATATTGGCCTGATGCAGGGCGTTAAGAAATTTGAGCCCGATCGTGGCTTCCGCTTGGCGACTTATGCCATGTGGTGGATCAAGGCCTCAATTCAGGAATTCATCCTCCGCTCATGGAGCCTCGTAAAGCTGGGGACGACTGCCGCGCAGAAAAAACTATTCTTCAACCTGCGGCGGATGAAGAAAAATCTCGACGCCTATGAAGATGGTGATTTGCGGCCCGAAGATGTCCGCAAGATCGCAACCGATTTGGGCGTCACCGAAGAAGAAGTCATCAGCATGAACCGGCGGATGCTGGGCGGCGGTGATACCTCGCTCAATGTCTCGCTGAATGAGGATGGCGAAGGCCAGTGGCAGGATTCTCTCGTGGATGATGGCCCGCTGCAAGATGAGCTGGTGGCTGATGCGGAAGAGCGCATCCAGCGCCATGCCCTGCTGATTGAAGCGATGCAGAGCCTGACGGACCGCGAAAAGCAGATTTTAACCGAGCGCCGCTTGGTCGATGAACCGCGCACGCTGGAAGAATTGAGCCAGGAATTCGGCGTCTCACGCGAACGCGTCCGCCAGATTGAAGTCCGCGCTTTCGAAAAACTGCAAAAAGCGATGATGCGGATTGCCGGCGAACGCCATTTGCTGCCGGCTGCGGCGTAATCTGAATAGAAAAGGCCGCCCGATGAGGCGGCCTTTTTTCACATTAAAAATATCTCTGATTACGCATAAGCGAACTCTGCCCCATCAAGATTGATCTTGGGGAAATCATCCTTTTCCTGCCAATAATCTTGGTTGTGCCGCCATTCGGGCTTGTCGCCGCGCTTGGGCATTTTGTGCAAATCGCGCACCAAATAGCTGGGGTTGAAATTCTCTTCCTCAATCCATGGAAGCTTTGGCATATTATGGTCTTCGGGCCGCAATTGCACTTCCACCCGCTCGGCGCCCTTTGCACCCATATGTGTGAGCAAGCGGCACACAAAATCGCCCATCATATCCACGCGCAGCGTCCAGCTCGCCCGGAAATAGCCAAACACCCACGCCATATTGGGCACGCCCGTAAACATCATGCCACGATAGGTGACGGTGTCGGCCCAATTGACGGGCGCGCCATCCACCTCAAAGGGAATATCGCCCAGCACGGAGAGCTTAAAGCCCGTGGCCGCCACAATGATATCCGCCTCTAATTCCTCGCCAGATTTCAGGAGAATGCCTTTTTCCGTGAAGCGATCAATATGATCCGTCACCACGCTGACTTCGCCGCGCGCAACGGCCTGGAAAATATCGCCATCGGGCACAAAGGCGAGCCGCTGTTGCCAGATGCGATATTTGGGCGTGAAATGCGGCTCAAATTGAAAATCTGGCCCGGCATAGAGGCGGATCAGCTCTTTCAGCTCTTCCACCACAACGTCCGGCTCATCAATGCAGCGCTGGGTGAGGACTTGCTGATCATACATAATCTGCTGGCGCACCACCCGGTGGACCGTTGGCTCATCAATGCCAATTTGCCGCAGCCGATCTGCCAGTTCATTCTGATTGGGGCTGGCGAAGAAATACGTGGGGGATCGCTGCAGCATTGTCACATGGCTGGCCTTGCCTGCCATCGCCGGGATGACTGTGGCCGCCGTTGCGCCTGACCCAATGACAACCACTTTCTTGCCCGCCACATCAATATCGGGCGTCCACTTCATCGCGTGGATGAACAGGCCTTTGAACTTTTCTCGGTCAGTCCAATCGGGAATATAGGGGTCGTTGTGGTTGTAATAGCCTTGGCACATCCACAAGAAATTGCAGGTGAAGTGGTGCGTCTTGCCATCGGCCTTGCTGATCGCTTCAACAGTCCAAAGGTTTGTCGCGCGCGAAAAGCTGCAATGGGTAATGGTGTGGCCATAGCGGATATGGGGGTTGAGATTATTCTCGTCGATCACTTCGCCCATATATTTTAGAATTTCGTCCGCCGAGGCGATGGGCGCACCCACCCACGGCTTGAACCGATAGCCGAAGGTGTACAGATCCGAGTCTGAGCGCACACCGGGATATTTATGGGTTTCCCAGGTGCCGCCAAATGTGTCTTTCGAATCAAGGATGACAAAGCTTTTGCCGGGGCACTGCTCTTGCAAATGCACCGCCGATCCAATGCCTGAAATGCCCGCCCCCGCAATCAAAACGTCGAAATGCGTTACGTCATTCGCCGATGTGGCGTGCGCGCGTTCTGCGACACTGTCCAGCATGTTACACCCTCTCTCTGGCTGTCCTTTTGACGGACTTTCGAGAAGGATGATGCCGACCACATTGATTGAAATCAACCAAAGATACGCGGCATGAAATTCTATCAAAATCGGACCCTGAAAAGCTGTGCTGCGCTGCAAAAACTATCGCTTGAATTCGGCGTGCCCATGCGAAAAAGCAGGGTATCCGCCCAGCCATGCTGAGTCGCACCGAAAGGATGTTGAGATGACTGCAGATCCCATTGTGATTGCCGCTTATGCCCGCACGCCCATGGGCGGGATGCAAGGCGCACTTGCCTCTGTCCCTGCAACCAAGCTGGGCGCAATTGCCATTCAAGCCGCCGTAGACCGCGCAGGCATAGCGCCTGAGGCTGTAGATCAAGTGATTATGGGCTGCGTCCTGCCCGGCGCCTTGGGTCAAGCCCCTGCCCGCCAAGCCGCCCTTGGCGCGGGCCTGCCTATTTCGACGGGCGCCACAACCATTAACAAAGTCTGCGGCTCAGGCATGAAGGCTGCCATGATGGCCGCCGAAGCCATTATTGCGGGCACGTCTGACGTGGTTGTGGCCGGTGGCATGGAAAGCATGACCAATGCGCCCTATTTGCTGACCAAGCATCGCTCTGGTGCCCGGCTGGGGCATGATAGCCTCAAAGACTCTATGTTCTTAGATGGGCTGGAAGATGCCTATGAGCCGGGCCGCGCAATGGGCAGCTTTGCCGAAGAAACCTGCCGCGAATATCAATTCACGCGCGAACAGCAGGATGACTATGCCTTGCGCTCACTGACACGGGCCAAGGCGGCGATTGAAAGCGGGGCTTTTGCCCGTGAGATTGTGCCAGTGGAGGTTGCGGGCCGCAGCGGCACGGCGCTGGTGGCGGTTGATGAACAGCCGGGCAATGCCAAGCCTGAAAAAATCCCGACGCTAAAGCCAGCCTTTGCCAAAGACGGCACAATTACTGCCGCCAATGCCTCGTCGATCTCCGATGGCGCGGCCGCCCTTGTTCTCACAAAAGAAAGCGTCGCTAAGGCACAGGGCTTGCCCGTTGCGGCCCGCATTGTCGCTTGGGCCACCCACAGCCAAGAGCCTGCCCGCTTTACCTCGGCCCCTGTGCCGGCCATCCGCAACGTGATGGAAAAGGCAGGCTGGCGCGTTGAGGACGTGGATTTGTTTGAAATTAACGAGGCCTTTGCGATGGTGCCAATGATCGCCATGGCCGAGCTGGGTATCCCGGCTGACAAACTGAACGTCAATGGCGGCGCAACGGCCTTGGGCCACCCCATTGGGGCGTCTGGCGCCCGGATTATTGCGACTTTGGTGGCGGCACTTGAAACCCGCGGGCTAAAGCGCGGCATTGCCTCTTTATGCATTGGCGGCGGCGAAGGAACAGCCATCGCCATCGAACGCGCCTGATAGACTCTCGACATTGGCGGCCAGGCTTGGCAAGGGCCGCCAATGGCGAAGCGGGATTATTTCTTCTGCGGTATTGGCGGCTCGGGCATGATGCCGTTGGCTTTAATCGTGGCGGGTCAAGGACATCGCGTCGCCGGATCCGACCGATCTTTAGACCAGGGCCGCACGGCCCCTAAATTTGAATGGCTGCGATCTAAAGGCATTGCGCTCTTTCCCCAAGATGGCAGCGGCATTACCCGGGCTGAGCAAATTGTGGTCGCGTCTACCGCTGTGGAAGAGACGGTGCCCGATATTGTTGCGGCACACCGCGTTGGGGCCAGCCGCCTGCGCCGCGCCGATTTGCTGGCCGCGTTGTTTAACGCCAGCCAGACAGGCATTGCCGTTGGCGGCACCAGTGGCAAATCGACAGTGACGGGGATGATTGGCTGGATCTTCCACGCGCTTGGTCAAGACCCGACTGTGATGAATGGCGCGGTGATGAAAAATTTCGCCACGCCCGACGCGCCCTTTGCCAGCGCCTTGGTGGGCAATGGCCCCGCGTTCATTAGCGAAGTCGATGAAAGCGATGGCTCCATTGCGCTTTACACGCCCGATATTGCCGTCCTCAACAATATCGCGCTTGACCATAAATCCATGGACGAGCTGCGCTCGCTTTTTGGCGATTTTACGCGCCGTGCCCGGATTGCCGTTTTAAATCTTGATAATCCAGAAGTCGCCCGCTTCCCGCGGGACAATGCCCGCACCTATTCCATCACCGGCCAAATGGCGGATCTGATGGCAGCGGACATTGTTGAGCGACCCAATGGCGTGGACTTTACAGTCAATGGCACGCCCGTCTCATTGCAGGTTCCCGGACGGCATAATGTGTCCAACGCGCTTGCCGCCTTGGCCGCCGCTGACGCTGCAGGGCTGGATCTGGCACAGGCCGCGACCGCGCTGGGCGGCTTTATGGGGCTGCGCCGGCGCATGGAAATTGCGGGGACGGCGGGCGGCGTGACCGTGATTGATGATTTCGGGCATAACCCTGACAAGATTTCTGCCACGCTGTCCGCACTTCACGCCTTTCCGGGGCGATTGCTGCTCTTTTTCCAGCCGCATGGCTATGGCCCCTTAAAGCAAATGGGGCATGAGCTGGTGCGCACCTTTGCCCAGCACATGCGTGCAGAGGACCAGCTGATCTTGTGCGACCCCGTTTATTTTGGGGGCACCGTGGATCGGTCGGTTGGCAGTGCTGAGCTGGCGGCAGATATTGCGGCCATGGGGCGCGCGGCTGCCCATATTCCCGATCGTGCCGAATGTGGGGATCGTCTGGCAGCACTGGCCAAAGCAGGCGACCGGATTGTCATCATGGGCGCACGAGATGATACGCTATCTGCCTTTGCGGCAGATATTTTGGCAAAGCTGGGGCGTTAAAATGGCCGTGCGCGTTCAACTGGTCGTTAATCCCGATGCTGGGGGCTATCGCGTCGAGAATGTGCTGGAGCTGCGCGAGGCTTTTCGGCGCAAAGGCGCGCGCGTCACCCTGGCGCATATTGGCCCAGGCCGCCAACTCATGGTGGAAGACGATGCCGATTTAATTGTGGTCGCAGGCGGTGATGGCACACTGCGCCACGCTGCCATGGCGCTGCTGGCCAGCGGACGGGATCTGCCGCTTGCCTGTTTCCCCATGGGCACCGTCAATTTGCTTCATTTGGAAGTGGGCGGCCCCACCAATCCGGATGATTTTGCGCATGTCGCCCTTAATCAGGTAAAGGCGCAATTTCATGTGCCCGCTACAATTAATGGCGAGATGTTTTTTGGCTGCGCAAGTGTGGGGCCAGATTCCCTCGCCGTGGCAGGTGTGTCGCTGCGGCTGAAGCGCCTTATTGGCCGCTATGCCTATGTGGTTTCTATGCTGCGCCTGTTGGGCCGTTGGCACCGCCCACAATTGACCATTATCGCCGATGGCAAATCCCATAAGTGCGAAGCCGTGTATATTGCCAAAGGTGTCTATTTTGCTGGCCCCTATACTTTTGCGCCTGAGGCCCGGCGGACCACTGCCAAGTTGCACGTTTTGGCACTTAAACAGGCCGGTCGGCGGGATTTTTGGCGGTTTGTCCGCGGTGTTATGCGCGGCCGCCCCTTGGAAGATCGCGCCAATCTCATCCCCCTTAATTGCACAACGCTGGATATTTTATGTGATGAGCCTTGGCCCATTCAGGCCGATGGCGATGCCATAACAACGCTGCCCGTGCGCCTTGAAATTTCGGATAAGCGGTTGCGTCTCCACTGATTGCTGCACTGGATTGGCGGCTTTCCCTTGACGCCCGGCTGCCAATCGCGTCCATAGGCGGACAAAATAATCCGCAGGGAGCATCTGTTCATGGCTAAGCGCCTGACACTCTATATTGGCATTGCCTTGATCGTCGGCATTATCGTCGGCGCCATCATCAACGCCACCGCCTCGCCAGAAATCATTGCCGAAGTTGTCAAATATCTCGGCCTGGTGACCTTTGCCTTTTTGCGTCTGATCAAGATGATCATTGCGCCGCTGGTTTTTGGCACGCTCGTCGCTGGCATTGCGCATATGGGCGATACAGCCGCCTTGGGGCGCGTTGGGCTGCGGTCTATTTTATGGTTTTTGGCAGCCAGTATTGTGTCGCTGTCGCTGGGCTTGATCCTTGTCAATCTGTTCCAACCCGGCGTTGGCATTGGTTTGGCACTTCCGCCCGCCACAGCCGAAGCCGGTGTCGCCAAAACAGCCTTTGATGCGAAGAAATTTGTGGGCGATATCATCCCCATGTCCATCGTGGATGCGATGGCAACCAACACCATCCTTCAGATTGTTGTCTTCTCCGTCTTCTTTGGGGTGGCGATGACAGCGGTGGGCGAAAAAGCGGCGCCGATTGTGCGTGCCGTCGACTCGCTGGTTGACGTGATGTTGGTGGTCACGGGCTATGTCATGCGGTTTGCACCCTTTGCCGTGTTCGCTGCCGTGGCCTCGGTAATTGCCGAAGAAGGGCTGGGCATTCTTGCCAAATATATTGAGTTTATTGCCACTTTCTATCTTGGCCTTGCGATTTTGTGGGTGCTGCTGATTGGCGCGTGCTTCTTGATCATTGGCGGCCGCGCGCTTGGCCTGGTCCGCTATATTCGGGAGCCGCTGTTGGTTGCCTTTTCCACGGCCTCGTCAGAAGCCGCCTTCCCACGGACGTTGGATGCGCTGGACCGGTTTGGCGTGCCGCGCCGCATTGGCAGCTTTGTCTTGCCACTGGGCTATTCGTTCAACCTTGATGGCTCGATGATGTATATGACCTTCGCGACCATCTTCATCGCGCAGGCCTATGGCATTGACCTGACATTGGGTCAGGAAATTCTGATGCTGCTCACGCTGATGCTGACGTCCAAGGGCATGGCCGCTGTGCCGCGGGCCAGCTTGGTGGTAATTTCGGCAACGCTGGCCATGTTTGGTATTCCCGAGGCAGGGCTGTTGCTCATCCTTGGTGTGGACCATTTCCTCGATATGGGCCGCACGGCAACCAATGTTGTTGGCAATACTGTGGCCAGTGTTGTGATTGCCAAGTGGGAAGGCGGGCTGGATGCGCCTGAAAGCCCCGAGCATGAGCCGCCACACGCCCCCTCATCGCATGACGGCACGGCGCGCCCTGCCCCGCGTGAAGGTGAACCCGGCGGCGTCAGCTAAATTTGATTGAAGGAGTGACCATGATCCGCAAGCTGTTTCTCGACCATCCGGCTGAGGTGGAAGAAGGCTATTTTGAGCATATGGGCGTCGCCAGCCGTTTTGGCTTTGCAATGATCTGGGGCGGCATGAAGGCGCTTGTCCATGCCCTCGTGCCAGCGTGGTGCGTGACCAGCGGCAGCGACACCATTCGACGCTTGCACACAATCATGGTCGAAAAGCGCGGGGCCAAGCGCGAGGCCACGATTGAGATGATGACCATTGAATGGGTGATTTAACGCCGCCGCTGTGGGTGGACCGCGGCGATGGCGTGCATCTGGCCGCGCGCCATCGTGCTGGGACCGGGAGCAAACCAACGCTGGTTTTCCTGCCCGGCTATGCCTCTGACATGCAGGGCAGCAAAGCTCTGGCCCTTGACGCTTGGGCGGCCGAGACGGGCTATGGCCTTTTGCGGCTTGATTATTCGGGCTGCGGGGAAAGCCAAGGCAGGTTTGAAGATGGGACGCTTGCCCAATGGCGAGATGATGCGCTGACAGTCATCAATCACATCGCCCCCGGCCCAGTGGTGCTGATAGGCTCTTCCATGGGCGGGTGGATTGCCCTTTTGCTGGCCCAAGCGCTTGGCGCGCGCGTCAAGGGGTTGATTGGCATTGCCGCTGCACCAGATTTTACCCAATGGGGGTTTAGCGTAGCTGAAAAGGCGCAAATGGCCTCCGCCGGCCGCCTCCTCCGCCCGTCAGACTATGGGCCAGAACCCATGCTGACAACGCAGGCCTTGTGGCAATCGGGCCATAGCCTGTGCGTGCTGGATGCGCCCATTGATGTTCATTGCCCCGTCCGGCTGCTTCAGGGCCAGCAAGACCCAGATGTGCCATGGGACTTGGCCTTGCGCCTTGCCGCCCAGCTGCGTTCAGCCGATGTGCAGCTTCACTTGGTCAAAGATGGCGATCACCGGCTGTCGCGCGAACAGGACATCCGCCTTCTAACGGATGTAACGGCACGGCTGATGGAGATAGTGTGACAATTTTATTCACCCTTGCCGCCGCGTTGGCCGCGCCCAACCCGGCCCCAACTGCACCACAAAGCGATGACGACAAGTTTCGCACATGCTTGACCTTGGTGGATAAAGACCCGGAAGCCGCGATAGCCATGGCCGGCCAATGGCGGGTGTCAGGCAGCCTGATTATGGCGCGACAATGCCTTGGCATGGCCTATGCCGCCACCCAACGCTGGGCCGCAGCCATGACGGCCTTTGAACAATCTGCCCAAGCCGCACAGGCCAATCAGGATGTCCGGGCAGCGGGGTTATGGGTGCAGGCCGGCAATGCCGCGCTGGCCGCGACAGATGCCGTTAAGGCGCGTGGCTATTTTGATGCGGCCCTCATCCTTGGGACGCTGAAAGGCGCAGAGGCAGGTGAAGCGCGGTTAGACCGGGCCCGCGCGCTGGTCGCCACGGGGGATTTGTCCCGCGCCCGGACTGATTTGGATGCCGCCTTAAGTCTGGTACCAGAAGACCCGTTGGCGTGGCTGCTGTCCGCCGCGCTGGCCCGCCGCATGGGGGATTTAAGCCGCGCAGAAAAGGACATTGCCGAAGCCGCCAAACGTGCGCCTGATGATGCCTCGGTGGCTTTAGAGGCAGGCAATATCGCGGCCATGGGTGGGAAGGTTGAAGCCGCCAAAACGGCGTGGCAGGCCGCCCAAAGGCTGCAACCCAATGGGCCACAAGGCCAAGCGGCAGCGCGGGCACTGGCGCAATTTACGCCGCCCCCAACGCCTGACGCTGCGCCGCCCAAGCCTTAACGCTTTTGAAATGACATAAATGCTTTTCGCAGACTGCCAGACACACTAATCTGGCACATGACCATCGCGTGCCGGTCCGCTGGCTGAGGAGTGATTTGTGATCAAATATTTGCATACCATGATCCGCATATCTGACCCGGCGGCCACGATCCGCTTTTTTGAGCTTTTGGGGCTGAAGGAACTGCGCCGCTTTGACAATGAAGCGGGGCGGTTCAGCCTGATTTTTCTGGCGGCCCCCGGTGATGAAGAGGCGCAAATTGAACTGACTTATAATTGGGATGAACGTGGCTATGGCGAAGGCCGCAATTTTGGCCATGTCGCCTATAGCGTCTCGAATATTTACGAAACATGCCAAAGGCTGGTGGATGGCGGCGTGACGATCAACCGCCCCCCGCGCGATGGCAAAATGGCCTTTGTCCGGACCCCGGATAATATTTCTGTAGAGCTGCTCCAGGCTGGTCCTGCACTTGAACCCGCCGAGCCTTGGGCCTCTATGCCCAATATTGGCACATGGTAGGGGCCAGCATCATGACCATCGACATCATTCGCATTCCCGTATTGTCAGACAATTATGTCTGGCTGGTGCATGATGCAGCATCTGGCGAGACAGTGGCTGTCGACCCTGCTGTGGCGGACCCCGTTTTGGCGGAAGCCAAAGCGCGTGGCTGGACAATATCGGCCATTTGGAACACGCATTGGCACCCGGATCATACCGGCGGCAATGCCGAGATTAAGGCTGCAACAGGCTGCACCATTTTTGGTCCCGCTGCCGAGGCAGAGCGGATCCCAACGCTCGACCAGAAAATTGCCGAGGGGGACTGCGTTCCTATTGGGGGCCATGCCGCGCAGGTGCTCGATGTTCCTGCACATACCGCCGGGCATATTGCCTATTATCTGCCGACGGCCAAGGCGGCCTTTGTCGGCGATACTTTGTTCGCCATGGGCTGTGGCCGGCTGTTTGAAGGCACGGCAGACCAAATGTTTGCCAATATGCAAAAGCTGGCGGCCCTGCCGGGCGAAACGCGCGTCTATTGCGCGCATGAATATACCCAATCCAATGGCCGCTACGCGCTGGTGGCAGAGCCTGAGAATAAAGCCATCGTCGAACGCATGGCGCAGGTGGATGCCGCGCGCGCGCGTGGCGAGGCCACTGTGCCCACCAGCATTGCGGATGAACTGGCAACCAACCCCTTCATGCGCGCGACATCGGCTGCCCAGCTGGCAGAACGCCGTGCCGCCAAAGATAATTTTAAATAGGCCCTATGATGATTGGGAGACGCAAGATGCGTGGTCTGATACTGGCGCTGCCGCTTTTGGCTGGGGCGGGGTGCGCCTCGCTTGACAACAGCCCGGCTCGTCTGCAGCTGCAAGCGCGTGAGGCAAGTCGGCTGAAGGATGCCTTGGCCGGGTTTACCGCTGGCAAGCCAGTCTCTTGCCTGCCCAATCGCGATATTCGCGGGCCAGAAGCCTATGGCGACACCACCTTGCTGTTCCGCGTCAATCGCACGTTGATCTATCGTACTGAAACACGCGGCACCTGCCGCGGCATTGCGCGGGGCGATGCCCTGATCACCAAGCAATTTTCTAGCCAGCTCTGTGCCGGAGATATTGCCTATAGCGCCGATTTACGAACCGGCTTTCAGTCCGGCACCTGCGCGTTGGGAGAGTTTATTCCCTATACGCGCAAATAGCCGGACATAGCCCTAGCCTTCGTGGCCCCTGCGCTGCGGCTAGGCCTTGTAGAGCGCGTCGATCCGATCGCCATAGGTCTGGCGGATCATATGCCTGCGGATTTTGAGGCTGGGGGTCAGCATCTCATTATCAATGGTAAAGGCATCGGCCGTCAGCGTGATCTTGCGGACCTTTTCGGTGACCGACAATTGCGCATTGACGCGGTCTACTGCGGCCATGACCGCCGAGCGGAAGGCCGGCAGATCACATAGCTTTGCCAGATCATAGGCTTCGTCATTGGCCTGTGCCCATTCCACGGCCCATTCAGGGTCGGGCACCACAAGGCCCACAAGATGCGGCCGCTTATCGCCAGACACCATCGCCTGGAAGATTTCAGGCTGAAGGGTCAGCATCCCTTCCACTTTTTGCGGGCTAACATTTTCGCCCTTGTCATTGACGATGATGTCCTTTTTCCGATCCGTAATGCGGATGCGGCCTTGTTCATCAATTTCGCCAATATCGCCAGTGTGGAGCCAGCCATTTTGCAACACACGGGCCGTTTCTGCCTCGTTGCGCCAATAGCCATAGGTCACCAATTCCCCGCGGACGAGAATTTCACCGTCTTCGGCAATTTTGACCTCGACATTCTTCAGCGGCGGGCCAACTGTGTCCATCTTCAGGCCCACTTTGGGCCGGTTGCACGAAATGACAGGGGCGGCTTCAGTCTGGCCATAGCCTTGCAACATGGTCAGCCCCATGGCGTGGAAGAACACGCCAATTTCAGGATTAAGCGGCGCACCGCCAGAGACCATGGCCTTCATCCGCCCGCCAAAGCGCTGCTGAATCTTGGGCCGCAAGGTCTTGTTGATGACCATGTTCATCGGCCTATCCCAAAGCGAAAGACCGCCCTGCAAATCCTTTTCCCCAAGCGACAAAGCCCGCCGCATCAGCGCCTGTGGCAGCTTACCTTGTTTTTCAATTTGTTTCAGAATGCGCGTCCGCAGCACCTCAAACAAACGCGGGACAACGACCATGATGGTCGGGCGCGTTTCCTCAATATTGGACGCAAGTTTTTCCAACCCTTCAGAATAATAAATCTGCGCGCCAAGGCCGATGGGGAAATGCTGGCCGCCCGTATGTTCATAGGCGTGCGACAAAGGCAGGAAGGACAGAAAGACTTCATCATCCCAGCCAAAATCTTCGGCAATCACTTCCACACATCCTTCGACATTGCACAAAATGGCGCCATGATGCTGGCGCACGCCGCGCGGGGCACCGCCCGTGCCACTCGTGTAAATGAGGCACGCCAGGTCATCGCGCTTAAAATTGGCAGCGGCATAGGCCGCGCACGCCTCAACATCGGCAGGGCCGCTGACCATATCTTTCCAATTGCGGATGGTGACGCCCGTCGATTGGCCAACCCGCAATTCTTCTATCCCAATCAGCTGGTGGGCGCGCGTGGCCCGGATGGCGGCGGGCATAACCGCTTGGGCCAGCTTTGAGGTTGAGACAATGATTGCGCTGGCGCCTGAATCTTCAATAATATGCTGGTGGTCGCGTTCGGTATTGGTGATGTAGGTTGGCACGGTGACGCACCCGGCGGCCATAATGCCCAAATCTGCAATGCACCATTCGGGCCGATTTTCCGACACCAGCATCACCCGATCACCCGGCTCTAAGCCAATGTCTTTCAAAGACTTGGCAAGGGCCGCGACTTGGCGCGCCGCCTCTGCCCAGCTGATTGGCTGCCACGCGCCGGCCTGTTTTGCCCAGAGGAAGGGGGCATCGCCCTTTTCCTTCGCACGCATGAAAAACATCGTCACAAGATTGGGAAAATGCTCCAACTCCCGCATAAAATCCTGCTCCTGCTTCTTTTATCTATTGTTGAACCAAAGGGGTGATGAGAGATTATTCCTGCAAGCCAACGCCGTCACTGCGCGGGTCCGCAGCGCCAACCCAGCCTTGCGCCGTGCGTTGCGCGGCATTGGCTTTGGACGGCATGATGGCGTTCACTTGGACGGCGCGGCCAAATTTTGCCAAGGCGTCTGCTTGCGCTGCCAAAGGCGTTCCGCTTTCCACCAAGATCGCGTCATTGCTGAAATAGATGTTTGGCGCCGCAAGCGCCTCTTGCGCGCTCAGGCCCCAGTCCAGATGCGCAATCAGCGTTTTCGTGACTTGCATAATGATGCGCTTGCCGCCGGCAGCGCCCACCGCAAAAATTGGCTTTCCGCTGTGATCATAGACGAGTGTTGGCGACATAGACGACACCGGACGCTTGCCCGGTTGCGGCCGGTTGGCAACGGGGGCGCCATCCTTCATCGGGGCCAAGCTGAAATCGGTTAGCTCATTGTTCAGCGCCATGCCCGCCGCCACCAATTGGCTGCCAAATGGGCCCTCAATCGTTGACGTCATATTCGCCACATTGCCGGCGCCATCGACAGCGACGAAATGGGTTGTGCCATGCACTTCACCCGAGATGGCCGCCGTGCGCGGCTGCGCGCCCGGGGGCGTGCCCGCCTCATAGCGCGGCAGCGATGTGGTGTCTGAAATCAGGGCTGAGCGGCTGGCAATATAATTTTTGTCGAGCAGACCGCTGACGGGAACAGACACAAAATCGGCATCGCCCAGATATTTTTCGCGATCAGCATAGGCCAGCTGCATGGCCTCAGCAATTAAGTGCCATGCTTTGGGGTCATCTTGGCCCATCGCCTTTAGGTCAAAGCGTTCCAGCATCCCCAAAATTTGGAAAACCGTTGTCGCGCCCGAAGATGGCGGGCCCATGCCGCACAATTTGTAAATGCGGTAGGTGACGCACACAGGCGGGCGTTCCTTTGCCTCATAGGCTGCAAGGTCTGCCATTGTCAGCGGCGCAGGGTTTTCTGGGGCATAGGTGACAGCACGGCTAATCTCACGCGCGATACGCCCCTTGTAAAAGGCATTTGGGCCCTTGCGGGCAATGTCCCGCAGGGTTTTTGCAAGATCAGGATTGCGGATCACATCGCCTGCCGCTTTTGGCCGGCCATCTTGAAAATAAATCGCCTTGGTGGCGTCCATCTTGGTCCAGAGAGGCGCCATTTGGGCAATGGTGCCGGCCAGACGTGGGGTGACGACATAGCCTTTTTCGGCCAGCTCAATGGCAGGCTGAAACAGTGTGGCCCAGTTCAGCTTGCCCCATTTGGCGTGCGCCTTGGCCGCCAATGCAATATTGCCCGGCACGCCCACGGAATGGCCGCCCAAAAAGGCCGTGCGGAACGGCATGACTTGGCCATTGGGCTGCAAAAACCGGTCTTCGCGTGTTGCCGCTGGCGCTTTTTCGCGCCCATCAATGGTCGCGGGCTGCCCTGTTACGGCGTCATGATAGACGAAAAAGCCGCCGCCGCCGATGCCGGAGGATTGCGGCTCAACCACTGTGAGGGCCAACATCATTGCCAAAGCGGCGTCTGCCGCGCTCCCTCCTTGGCGCAGAATGGCTTGACCAGCGGCAGCGGCACGCGGGTCAGCGGCAGACACAGCGCCCCCTGCGGCCAGCGCTTGGACCGGGACCAGAAAGAGGATGAGCGTAAGAAGAAGCTTTTTCATCGCACTTACCTAACGCAGTTTAAAAGGCGGGCAAGCCCTAACGCACATCAACCCCGACGGCGTCGGCTATGGTTGAAAATCCGTCTCGAAGCAGAAGTTTTTCAAGCCCTTTGTTGATGCGACGGGCAAGGCCTGGCCCTTCATACACCAAGGCCGAATAGAGCTGAATCAGCGAGGCCCCAGCGCGAATGCGCGCATAGGCCTGCTCGGCCGTTGCGATCCCTCCGGCCCCAATCAGGGGCAACTGCCCGCCTGTAGCGCGATAAAAATCGGCCATGCGCGCCTGCGCCAAAGCACAAAGTGGCGCACCAGACAGCCCCCCTGTTTCGCCCGCATGGCGCGAGGCCAGGGCGGGGCGACTGATTGTGGTGTTTGATACAATCAAGGCATCAACTTGCCCCATCGACAGCCGGGCAATCGCCTCAATATCGGCAGCTTCCAGATCAGGGGCGACTTTCAAAAATACCGGCGGTGCCTTTTTGGGCAAAGCCGCTCGGACAGCCGCCAGCAGATCCCGCAAGGCCGCTTCATCCTGCAAGGCCCGCAGGCCGGGCGTATTGGGGGAACTGATATTGACGGTCAGGTACGAGGCAAGCGGCGCCATGCGGGCCACGCCCGTGGCATAATCCGCAATCCGGTCCACAGCATCCTTATTCGCCCCAATGTTGACGCCAATGATGCCGCGGCCCTGCACATGGGCCAACCGCGCCAAGGCCGCGTCTTGCCCGCCATTGTTAAAGCCCATGCGATTGATAACTGCGCGGTCCTCAACCAGTCGAAACAGGCGCGGTTGCGGATTTCCGCTTTGCGGCAGCGGGGTCAAAGTGCCCACCTCGACAAAGCCAAAGCCCATGCCCAGCATCTGTGCCGGCACGTCAGCATCCTTGTCATAGCCAGCCGCAAGACCAACGGGATTGGGAAACTCCAGCCCCGCAACACGGCTCGCCAGCACGCGATGCGATGGGCGAGCGCCCCGCAAGGGAGACAGGCGAAGCGCCTTCAGGCTAAGACGATGTGCCGTTTCCGCATCCAGTGCGAAGATGAAGGGGCGCATAAGCGAATAAAAAGACATGAGACTCGCCATAGCCTTATCCGACGCGGCGTCCAATGGCGCGGCTAAGCGCAAAATATCAGTTCAGGGTTGAAATTCGGACTAATGCGGTCCAATTAGCCGCCATGCGATTATCGAGTCTGGCAGATTATGCGGTTGTGATGATGACGGCCTGTGCCCGCCATTGTGGCGGCACGCGCATCAATGCCGGGCAATTGGCAGAGGAAACGGGCATTCCTTTGCCCACCGTGCAAAAGCTGGTCAGTCGCTTGTCATCTGCCGGATTGCTCCGGTCCATCCGTGGCGCGGGCGGTGGATTTAAGCTGGCGCGCCCGGCCGCTGCAATCAGCATTGCCGAAATTGTTGAAGCCATTGAAGGCCCCATTGCGATGACTGCCTGTGTCGAACAGGGCCGGCATGATTGCGCGCTGGAAGGCAATTGTTCTGTCCAGCCGCACTGGCCCATCGTCAACCAAGCTGTGCGCAGCGCGCTGGCAGACATCCGCCTCACTTCCCTCACCCGACCCATGCCGCAGCTTGCTGAGGCGACGAGCTAAGCCATGACAGACACTCCACTTAAAGATGCGGCGGCCCATGCGGCAGCCGCCAAACTTGCCGATTATGAACATGGCTGGTCAGCCGATATTGAGCAGGAATTTGCGCCCAAAGGGCTCAATGAAGATACCGTCCGCTTCATCTCCGCTAAGAAGAATGAGCCGGAATGGATGCTCGATTGGCGATTGAAAGCCTTTCGTCTGTGGCAGACACTAGAGGCGCCCGATTGGGCCAAGCTGAATGTCCCGCCCATCGATTATCAGGATGCCTATTATTACGCCGCACCCAAGGCGAAGAAAAAGCTGGAAAGTCTGGATGAAGTCGATCCAGAAATTCTGAAAGTCTATGAAAAACTGGGCATTCCGATTGAAGAGCAAAAGGTGCTCGCGGGCGTCGAGGGGGCACGCAAAGTCGCCGTTGATGCCGTGTTTGACAGCGTGTCGGTGGCGACCACGTTCCGCGATGAGCTAAAAAAAGCAGGCGTCATCTTCCTGTCCATCTCAGAGGCGATCCGCGAATATCCAGAGCTGGTCAAAAAATGGCTCGGCAAAGTCGTGCCCGTGCGCGACAATTATTTTGCTGCCCTCAATTGCGCGGTCTTTTCGGATGGGACGTTTGTCTACATTCCCGAAGGCGTGCGCTGCCCCATGGAATTGAGCACCTATTTCCGCATCAATGCCGAAAATACGGGCCAGTTTGAACGCACGCTGATTGTCGCAGATAAAGGCAGCTATGTGTCCTATCTCGAAGGCTGCACCGCGCCGATGCGTGATGAGAACCAGCTGCACGCAGCGGTCGTGGAACTGGTCGCGCTGGATGATGCCGAGATTAAATATTCCACGGTGCAAAACTGGTATCCCGGTGATGCCGAAGGCCGGGGCGGCATTTATAATTTCGTGACCAAGCGGGCCTTGTGCCAGGGCGCGCGATCGAAAGTCAGCTGGACGCAAGTGGAAACCGGCTCTGCCATCACATGGAAATACCCAAGCTGCGTGTTGAATGGCGATGACAGCGTGGGGGAATTTTATTCCGTCGCCGTCACCAACAATTTCCAGCAGGCCGATACCGGCACCAAGATGATCCATAATGGCAAGCGCACGCGCTCAACCATTGTCTCCAAGGGGATTAGCGCGGGCCATAGCAATGGCACCTATCGCGGGCTGGTGCGCGTCGCCCCGCAGGCAGAGGGCGTGCGCAACTTCACGCAATGCGACAGCCTGTTGCTGGGCAACCAATGCGGCGCGCACACCGTGCCCTATATTGAAGTGAAAAACCCCTCCGCCCAGATTGAGCATGAGGCCACAACGTCCAAAATTTCCGACGATCAATTATTCTATGCCATGCAGCGCGGGCTGGGGCAGGAAGAAGCCGTGGCGCTGATCGTCAACGGCTTTGCCAAAGAAGTCTTGCAGCAATTGCCAATGGAATTTGCCGTGGAAGCGCAAAAGCTGCTGGGCATTTCACTGGAAGGTTCAGTGGGGTGATGGTGCTGCCGATCTTTGCCGCTGCCATGGTGCTGCCCGATCTGGACGATCTGCGCGAGCATATTGCCCGCTGCAATCGCCCGGCGGTCTCGCGCGTCTTTGGCGATGAGCCACAGCGCCGGGCGGACTTTCTGATTGGCGCGGCGAAAGAGCAGGATGCCATTGCAAAAGCACGCGTGGACATTGCGGAGCGGCGTCGCAAGCTTCGCCTGCCGGGCAGTGCGGCAACGGACACTGCCGATGCCGTTAATGCCGCCGCGGATGAACTCGATGATCGCCAGCAAGCGCTGAATGATCGTCGCGCGGTGGATGCGCTGTACCGCGATACGCTCGACTTTCTTCGCCAACATTATCTTGCCAGCTGCGCGCAGGGGACCAAAAATGCTCTCAATCCATAATCTTCAGGCCAATGTGGCGGACAAGCCCATTCTGAAGGGCCTCTCGCTGACGATCAATGCAGGTGAAGTCCATGCCATCATGGGGCCGAATGGCGCGGGCAAATCGACGCTCGGCTATACGCTGGCAGGCCGCCCCGGCTATGACGTGACCGGCGGAACTGTAGAGTTTGACGGGCAAGATTTGCTGGCGCTCGATCCGCATGAACGCGCAGCTGCGGGCCTCTTTTTGGGCTTTCAATATCCCGTTGAAATCCCCGGCGTATCCAATCTGCAATTCTTGCGCGAAAGCCTGAATGCGCAGCGTAAGATCCGCGGCGAAGATCCGCTGTCAGGCGCAGACTTCCTCAAAATCGCACGCGCGCAGGCGGATGCTATGGGCAT